>NZ_JBITGG010000005.1:0-355426 GCF_044456765.1 Micromonospora sp. NPDC050784
GGCGCGGGGGGGGTGGGGCCCGGCTGGGGGGGCGGGCGGGCGGGGGGGGCGGGGTTGGGGGGGTGGGGGGGCCCCGGGGGGCCGCGGGGGGGGGCCCCCCCCGGGGGGGGCCCCCGCCGGGGGGGGGGCCCACCAGCGGGTCAGCTACGCCGGGAGCCGCGCGGCAACCAGCCGATGAACCGGTCCTGGAGCGACATCACCGGGGCGGCGCGCAGATCCTCCGTGGCCGCGGCGAGGCAGGAGCCCAGGTAGACGCTGAGCATGGCGCGATCACCCCCGTACTCCGCCAGCAGCCGGGTGCGCTTCGTCGCGCACGGCCACTCGTCACCGCAGGAGCCGCAGCTCCAGCACGGGGTCTTCGGGGCGTGCTCGTCAGCCCGCACCCCCGGCCGTTCCGCACCATCGGTCATCGCACGTCCTTCCAGATGTCCACGGGACTGGCGGCTGCCACGCCGGCCAGCATTGATGGTGGTCCCCCCGGAGCCATCAGGGAGAGCGCTGCACGTCCCTCCGGTGTTACATCTTTGCGGTACCTTCGGCGGTCATGGGAGTCGGAAAGTTGACGGTTAACTCGATGCGTCATTCCTACCGACCAGTAGGTCACCGGAATGCGTGACCTGCTGCCATCGACGGTCGCTGTCGCTGTCGCCGGGCTCGAGGACTGGACGGGCGAGTTACTCCCCGCTGAGCAGGCATGTCTCGGCGAGCGGGCGGCGCAGACCCGTCGGCGGGACTTTGCCGCGGGGAGGATCTGCGCCCGCAGGGCCTTGCGTGACCTCGGCCTACCGCCGACCGCCGTGCCGGCCGCCGCCGACCGCGCGCCGGTCTGGCCGGCCGGGGTGGTCGGCAGCATCACCCACACCGCCGGCTACTGCGCCGCCGCGGCGGCGCACACCACCGACATCCGGTCCGTCGGAATGGATGCCGAGCAGCACCGCGAGGTCAATCCGGGGGTACGTGGCCTCGTGCTGCTGCCCGAGGAGGAGGCCGCCTGCGCGCGGTTACCCGGCGACGTCCACTGGCCGGTGGTGCTGTTCAGTGCGAAGGAGACCGTCTACAAGGTGTGGTACCCGGTCGTCCGCGGTTGGTTGGACTTCCATGACGCTCGACTCGACCTCGATCCGGATGCCGGCACGTTCACCGCTCGGATCGCGCCGGCCCGCGTGGACGCGGCGGGGGTCGACGACCCGCCGGCATCGATCGCCGGACGCTTCGTGATCGCCGACGGGCTGGTCCGGACCGCCGCCGTGCTTCCGCTGCGCTGACCTCGGACGGTTACTCATAGCGATGAACGGGATACCGGTCCATATTGGCGTTCGGTGACCGACCGAACACCGTCCATGCTGGCCAGTGGGACGACGCATCGCCTTCGATGGGACTCCCTCCAACGTGGCGACTGGGCGCTCCGCCACCCACGGTAACGTCGAAGGGTTCCCGCACCGCACGTACCGAAGCGTCAAGGAGTACGGTGACCCACCCCCAGCCCTCCGTCAGGCCGCAGGACCCCCACCAGCCGAACCCGCAGTCGCCGAAGCGTCCGTTCGCGGCGACACCGCAGCCGCCGTTCTCGGGGGCCGCGTACCCGGCTGCTGGCGGGTACCGGGACGCTGGCGGCGGATACCGGGCACCCGGTGGCCCGGGCTACCCGATCATCGCACCACCACCGGTGCAGACCGACCGCGCCAAGAAGTCCGTCGTGCTCGTCGCGGTCTCGGCGGCCGTCCTCACCCTGCTCACCTGCGCCGGTGGCATCGTGGCGGTCGTCATCGGCACCAACCGCGCCTCGACCACGGTGAGCGAGGCGCGGGCCACCCCGTCGACGCCGCCGCCGGTGAACGACGACACCCGTGACCTGTCGCCCGGCGACACCCTGGTCGTCAACGGCGACGCCGGCACCGTCGAGATCACCGTGACGAGATTCAGCAGCGCCACCAAACCCTGCAAGTCCCACGGACTGAAGCCCGGCGAGGGCGTGTACGTGATCGCCGACGTGACGGTGGCCGTCACCAAGGGCACCGCGTCGACGAACCCGCTCTACTTCCAGTGGGTCGCCGCCGACGGCACCAAGACCACCGCGATCGGTGGCGCCTTCTCCGGCTGCGGCAAACCGATGCCGGCCATTGACGACCTGACCGCCGGCACCAGACGCACCGGCAGCGTGGTGTTCGACGTGCACGACACCTCGGGCGCGTTGGAGTACCAGGACCAGTTCCAGACCGCCGGTTCCTGGAAGCCGTGAACGTCCGGGCGCGGGGCTGGTCCAACCGGGCCAGCCCCCGCGTCCGGCGTCGTCAGTAGGCATGGGGGGGGCGGGCTACCGCCCCCACGCCTCGGTGGCGGTGACGACGGGCCGGCCGGTGCGTACCGACTCTTCGATGGCGAGGCTGATCAGGTGGTCCTGGCAGGCCTCGGCGAGCGGGTACGGAGCCGGGCCCTCCTCCCGCGCCCACGCCCCGGCGCGGGCGACGATGTCGGCCACCGCGATGTCGTCGTCGGACATCCCACTGCCGACGAACGGATTGCGATAGACCACGTCGCCGTCGAAGCTGATGTGCTTCAGGTCGAGCCCCTCCAGGTTGAGGTCGAGACCCGTCTGGCGTCGCACCAGGGATGACTCCACCGGCGTGGTCGGGTCGACCAGGCGGACCACCCGGTCGTCCACCAGCTCACCGCGCGAACCCCGCACCACCAACCGACGGGTCCGCAGCGGGTTCCACCACTGGTTGTCGGTGAAGTCGTACAACCCCATCCGCCCGCCGAAGTCGATGGTCGCGAGGGTGGTGGTGAGCTGCTGCGGGGTGTCGTCACCGCTCCAGCCGGCCGGCGAGAGCGGGTTGGCCAGCGGCGCGACGAAGGCACGCCCGCTGACCTCGGCACTCTCGTGACCCACGCCGAGCAGGCCCCGGATCAGCGACACCGCGTGGTACAGGTGGGTGGAGGAGATCTGGACCGAGGTCGGCTCGCCGAGCACCCCGGCGCGGACCAGCTCCAGCCGGGCCGCGTGCCCGGGCATCAGCAGGTACTGCTCGGCGACCTGCACCAGACCGCTGCCTCCGACGTCGGCCCAGAGCGAGCGCAGACCCGCCAGGTCGGGGGCGGGCGGTGTCTCGGCGAGCACCGGTACGCCGGCCGCCACCAACTCCCGGGTCGCCTCGGGCGTCACCGGCCACGGCACCGACACGATGACGAAGTCCGGCCGCTCGTGGGCGAGCAACTCCGCCGTCGTGCGGAAGGTCGGCACGCCCCAGTCGGCCGTCACGGCGGTTCCCCGCGATTCGGTACGCGTCACCACCCCGGTCACCCGGAACCGTTCGGGAAGCAGCCGGGCCAGGCGGAGGAAGAACTCGCCTCGCCAACCGCTGCCGACGATGCCGAACCGGGGCTGGGCCACCGAAGTCATCTGGGCTCCTCACGTAGAGGTCCGGATGCTAACCGGTCTCCTTCGCTACGGTTGCGTTGATGACCACCGACTCGATAGGCGCTGTACCCGTGCTGGTGCCCGACGCGGGACCGCCCTTGGACTACTACCTGGTCCTACCTCCACTCGGCGACCGCGATCCGGCCACCACTGTGGAGGGAATCGTGGTCGAGGAGTTCACCCGCCACCACGACTTCACCACGACTGGGCTGGACAGCGCGGGCTGGACGCCGGAGACCGGCTGGTGGAGCTCGGCCGCGCTGAGCCGCGGCATGCGCAGCGACCCGGAGGTGCTGGCGCGGGTGGTGCCCACCTCGCGCCGCGAGGCCGAGAACGTCTACCGCGCGCTCGGTGGTGAGCAACTGCCGGACGAGTCGATGCTCCGTACGCACTTCCTCGACCGGCAACCGATCGCCACCGCCCCGCCGCTGCGGCTCGGCCCCGCAGAGCCGCCGGCCGGCTTTAACGAGCGGCGGGTGTACCGCGTCCTCTTCGCCAAGGATCTCCGCGCCGAACAGGTGGCAAGCCTCCGGACGCTCTGGCGGACACCGGCGGGCGGCACGGGTACGTCCGCCGCGAGCGGTCGTCGCGACACTGGTGCCGACCAGATCACCTGGGACCTGCGGCGGGTCGGCCACCACCTCGCCTGGGCTCTCGACGTGACAGTCCTGCTCAGGACCGATGCGGCCGAGACGGCGGGCTCGACTCTGATCGACCTGACAGACGTCCTGCGGGAACACGGCCTGATACCGGTGACGACCGAACGTTTCTCCTAGCTGTCCGGCAGGGGTGGCACGGCGAGGACCGCGACCCTCGTCTGCTTCTCCGCCGTCCAAGGGTCACTGGACCGCACACCAACCGAGGTGGAAGTGACCACGAGCGGCCCGCCCACCCAGTCGATCGTCGATCATGGAGTTGTGGTGCCGGCTTGATGCCGGGGTGACCGCTTTGTCACCCACCACAAGTCCTTGATCGACAAGGCGAGGCGAGGCGGAGGGGGCGGTGAAGTCCACCGCCCCCTCCGCCTTCAGCTGGAGCAGGGGAACTAGCCGATCGCCTCGTCGACGAGACCGGTGAGACACCCGATCCCCGCGCCGACCGCGACCCCGGCCACCCCGCCGACCACCCCGCCGATGGCTCCGGTGGCGGCGCCCTTCAGGCACCCCTTCGTGTAGTTGGGCGCGAGGCCGGTCGGGTCGACGTAGTTCACCGGGTTGCCGGCGGCGTACGCGTACCGGTTACCGAGAGCCGGGTCCGCGAGGAAGCTCAGGCTGTCCTGTTGGGTGAACCGGCCGGTGTTCGGGTCGTACCAGCGGCGACCGAACTTGGTCAGGTCGTCGTGGCGGATGCCGCTGGCGAACCCGATCGCGTTGTCGATGATCTCGTTGTTGCTGCCGACCGTCCTGATCACCTTGCCGTACGGGTCGTAGGTGTAGGAGCCGGCCAGCGAGCCGTCGTACTTGATCAGGGCGACCACCGAGCCCAGCCCGTCGAACACGTAGAAGTAGTGGTGGAAGGTGCTCCCGGTCTTGCCCCGGAAGCCGAGAGGCGTGCCGAGCTGGTCGCGCTCGACGTAGTGCCGGCCGTAGGTGCCCGGCACGGTGTAGCTCTGCACCACGCTCTGACCGTTCTGGTCGTTGCGGCCGAAGAAGTACTCGTACTCGAACCGGGGCGTGCCCTTCCAGCCCAGTTCGATCTGGTCCGGCCCGTTGTACGCCCAACCCAGCTCCGCGCCCCCGGCGGTGAAGCCGCGCATCAGCTGCCCGGCGGAGTTGTACTCGAAGTCGCGCAACGCCGAACCGCCGAGCTGGTTACCGGCCCCGTCGTGGGAGTAGCCCGAGCTGGTGATCTGGTTCCCGGCGTTGTACGTCAGCGTCTGGGTGGTGGCCCCGTTCACCTTCTCCGAGGTGCGGTTACCGTTCTTGTCGTACGCGTAGTCGTAGGTCCTGCCGTCGATGTCGGTGGCCTTGGTCAGCCGGTTGCCCTGGTCGTAGGTGTAGAGGCTGACCGCGCCGCCGCGGTGGTGGTCGGTCTGCCACTGCCGCAGGCCGGTGTCGTCGGCCTTGGCCGTCGAGCAGGCGGCGGTGCCCACCCGCTTGGCGTAGCAGTACGACACGTCGAAGACGGTGCTGGCCGTGCCGCCCTGGAACCGCTTGCTGGTGGTCCGGCTGATCCGGCCGGACTGGTCGAGCGTGTTGACGGTCTCGGCCACGGTCACCGAGGAGACCGCCAGCCTCGTCGAGGTGCGTCGCCCCTCGTCGTCGTAGCCGAAGGTGTAGGTGCCGTTCGCCGCCACCAGCTTGGTGAGCAGGTTACGGGCGTTGTAGGTGTAGTAGGAACTGCCCCGCTCGTCCTGCTGCTCGATGAGGTTGCCGACCGGGTCGTAGACGTACCACAGCCCGCCCACGCTGCCGGTGCGCCGGCCGGTGAGCCGGTTCAGCCGGTCGTAGAAGAAGTTCTGGTACGCGTTCCCGTCGATCCGGGCGTAGACGTTGCCGCCACCGTCGTACTCGTAGGCGACATCGGGGATGTCGGGATAGTTGATCCGGGTAACCCGGTCGTCCAGGTCGTAGTCGTACTGCACCGTCCGCCCGGTGCCGTCGGTCGTCGTGCGTACCCGGCCGAACTCGTCGTAGCTGAACTGACGAGCCCCGAGCGTCGTCCCCGTCGGCGGGGAGATCGAGGTCAACTGCTTGTTGGCGTCGTACTGGTAGGTGGTCTTGTTCGTGCCGTTGCCGGGGTCGGTCGACGAGGCGATCGTGCCGTCGGCGTTGTACTCGACCTTGGCCTCGGCGGCCAGGGCATCCGTCGTGGACAACCTGTTGCCCGCCCCGTTGTACGTGTACGAGGTGCTGTTGCCCTGGCTGTCCGAGCCGGACGAGGGCTGGAAGTTCGCCGTCGGGTTGGTGGGCGTCGCCACGTTCGCGTAGGCGAGGGAGGACTTCGCGCCGGTCGGCGTGACGACCAGGGTCGGCGACTGCCCGCCGTTCGCCTCGTACGAGATGCTGGTGGTGCCGCCGGTGCCGCTCTGCGTCGACGCCAGGTCCAGGTTCGGCGTGTAGGAGAAGTTGCGGACCTTGCCATCGGGGTCGGCCAGGCTCGTCACCCGCTTGTCGGTGTTGACCGTGTACGTGCTGCGCGGCACCGAGGTGACCGGCTGCGACTGGTTGGTGTTGGCGTCGGCGACGAGCGTCTGGGTCGCCGACGGGTACGCCCACCGGGTGGTCGCGCCCACCGTGGGGTTCTCCGGCTGGAAGGCCCGGGTCAACGAGGTCACCCGGTGTGCCGAGTCATAGGTGATCGAGGTGGCGTTCCCGAGATTGGAACCCTGGATGCCGCCCGAGATCCTGGTGACCCGGCGGGACGAGTCGTACTCGAACCGGGTGTCAGTTCCCTTGGCCGAGCGGATCTGGGTCAGGTTGCCGCTGCTGTCGTAGCTGTACTTGACGCTGCGGTACTGCCCGCCCGTGCCGGTCTGCTCGATCGTCGACACGTAACCGTTCGAGCCGTAGAGCACCTTCGCGGTACGAACGGCAGTGGTGCCCCGGTCGGACGTCACAGTGGTCAACCGGCCGTTGGCGTCGTAGCTGTAGTCGGTGACGCTGTCGTTGCGGTCCTGGCTGCGGTCCAACAGCCCGGCGGACGTGAAGAAGAGCTTCCGTCCGCTGTCGTGCTCGACCAGCTTCCACCCGCTGCCGTCGGCGGAGAGCGTCGCCTTGAACTCCTTCGCGGCGGTGTAGCCGGACCCGCTCGGGGTGAACCGTCCGATGACGGCGTCGGCCGCGACGTACGTGACGGAGCCGTCGTCCGCCCTGATCAGCTTGACGTCCGCTCCGGTCCGCGTACGCCAGCTGTATCCGAGCGAGCCGGTCGGCACCTCACTGCCGGTGAGCAGACTGTTGTACGCCGCGCCCAGCACGAGGCTGTCCGCGATGCCCGGCAGAACCAGATCGGTGCTGCGGATGAGCAGGTTTCCCGAGCCGGTGTTCACCTGGGCGGTCAACCGGTCGGTCAGTTGGAACGTGCTGAACGTTCCGTTGCGTACCGGCCCGGTGCCGAGCGGAACCGAGATCGGTCCGGCGAGCTGGCTGACCGGGGCGTTCGACGGTCCGAGCGCTCGCTTGTTTGGCGAGCCGGGCGACGCGGGCTGGGACGGCGGGGCCGAGGCGGGCTTCGCAGCCGCCTGCGGTGGCGCGGCGTGCGCTGGCACGACCACCACGCCGGACGTGGACACCAGTAGGACACCCAGCGCGACTCCGGTGGCACGCCGTCGGCCACCCGCCCTTGGTAAGAACCTGAGCATTCAACTCCCCCTTGACGATCCTCGAGACAGGAAGGGCTTCACAGACGCGCTCGTACGCGGCGCGTCCGCTTCCGCTGCGGTGGTCGCCCCTGGTCAAGGACCCGCGCATGCAGTCCGCCGAACTTCCGACCGTCCGATCAGGACTGCGACGACCCGCCGCGAGGTCGAGTAGAGCATCGATGATCGCCGCTTCCGGCGGAAAGGCTGTTCGGGACGGTTCGGGCCAGTACG
Source organism: Micromonospora sp. NPDC050784 (assembly GCF_044456765.1). Classification (NCBI taxonomy): domain Bacteria; kingdom Bacillati; phylum Actinomycetota; class Actinomycetes; order Micromonosporales; family Micromonosporaceae; genus Micromonospora; species Micromonospora sp. NPDC050784. Next base: position 7,953 of record NZ_JBITGG010000005.1, read on the forward strand.
GGCCCGTTCGGGACACGCCGCGCCTGCCGCTGCACAAGATCGAAGAAGGCCGCCTCCCACCATGGGAGACGGCCTTTTACCGGGGGTGGAGACCCCTCAAGGCTGGTCGGTTGTCGTGCGTCGCTGCCGGGCAACCCCTCGCTGTGCACGATAATTTTTAAGGTTCACCCAGATGAGCAATCCGAGGCCGACGATGGTCAGCGGTCCGAACCAACCGCCGCGACCGCCCAGCGCAATAAGGGCAAGTGCCACGCCAATGCCGACGCAGAACCATCCATACTGCGAGGCGGACTGGCGACGTAGTTCTCGCTCTGGGGCCCGACCGGTAACGAGCACCAGCACGCCCCACGTGGTGGCGAGCACAGCGATGATGCCGCAACCCCACGAGCCGATCGCACCTATGGTGTCTTCCACCGCCTCAGCGTAAGTGGCCGCTGGCTGCCCGTCTGGATCGCGGGCCACGCGAAGCGGCGCGCCCCGCGAAGCGAGCGCCAAACGAAAACGGGGCCCGAAGGCCCCGAATCCTTGCTAACTTGCGCCGGGTCTGTGCCCGCCGATCTCGCCGGCGGGATCTTCCCGGATCGTACGTGTTGCTGGTGGAGCTGAGGGGATTTGAACCCCTGACCCCCTCGATGCGAACGAGGTGCGCTACCAGTCTGCGCCACAGCCCCCCGCCGGCGAACCGGCTTCGGTCCCACCCGGCTTACACCGGGCGGGCCGGCAGCAAGGCTAACAGGTCGCCGGCCCTCACCGCGAATCCGCCCCCTGCCCGGCACTGCGGCCCACCCGAAGATCGACTCGGGTTCCTGGAAACCGGGGCATCCCGGACGCCGTGACCCCCCGACTTCCAGGAACCCGAGTCGATCAAGCCAGCCGGGCACGGCCGAGCCAGGGTCAGGGCGCGGTCGAGGCCAGGGCACGGTCGCCCACGGCGAGGGCAGTCGGGGCCTGAGCCACGGCCAGGTCGGGACCAGGGCCAGGCCGGGGCCAGGGAGGCGTCAGGCGCCTCGGCCGGCCTCGTAGGGGCGGCCGCGGAGGCCGCCCGACCGCCGGTATGAGACGGATCCGCCGTTGACCGCGGCCGGCAGGTCTCCCGGTCGGTCCAGGCCCATGGCGGCTCGGCGTACCCCCTCGCGCTGGGCGGCCAGGCGGCGCTGCGCCTCCCGTCGGGCCGCGGCCCGCCGGGCCTGCTCCCGGCGCACCTCGGCCTGCCGGTCGGCCAGCCAGGCGGCCTCCCGGGCGCGGGCGCGGCGGCGGCGACGCCCGGCGAGGGCCTGACCCCGCAGGTGGACGACGTACAGGGCCAGCAGCAGGAAGGTGACCCCGAAGCCGACCCAGAAGCCGGGGCTGACGAACAGCACACCGATCAGCTCGACGACGTTGAGGAGCAGCAGGGCGGCGAGCACTCGGCGACGCCGGTACACGGCGGGGGTGTGCTGCCGGCGCGGCGGGGGGCGGCGACGGGACCGCTTCGGTGCGGCGGGCACGGCGCGCAGCCGACCGGAGCGGCGGACGGCGGGGGGCGCGGAGACCGGCGCGCTCAACGCACCGGTAGTCGCGTTCTCACTGAGAGTTACGACGAGTGAGCGCGGAGGGTGGACGGGTCGCCGTCCCGGCACAGTACGGCGCCGTCGGCGGCGCTGGAGCACCCGCGCCGTCGACTGCGCCCGCTCCGCCACCAGCCGCTCGGTGGCGTCGTACCGGCGAACCAACGCCGGGGCCAGGGCGAGCAGGCCGGCGGCGGCGAGGACGGCGAGGAGCACCGAGGTCGGCACCCTCACCCCTCCCGTCACCGAATTCGAAGCAACCGCCATCCGACCGCAGGATCTTCCACCAATCGTGCCTGGGTGCGTGGATCGTCCGGCCGGGGAGCGCTTGCCGCAGCTTGCAGTTACTTGAGGTTACGGCGCGCCGACCGGGATGCCACCGCGCCGCGCCGATCCCGTCCGTGGGACGACGGGGAGGAGGTCCGGAAATCCTCCTACCGCGCGTTGGCCCGAACCCGGTGCCAGCGGGCCAGCAGGCCGCCCTCGGCGGCGATCTCCTCACTCGTCATCGCGTACCCGATGTGGTCGCGCCACGCGCCGTCGATGTGCATGTAGCGCACGTGGTACGACTCCTCGCGGAAGCCCAACTTCTCCACGACCCGCCGGGACGGCCGGTTCTCCGGGCGGATGTTCACCTCCACCCGGTGCAGCCCACCCGGGCCGAACGCGTGGTCAACGGCGAGCGCGAGCGCCGTCGGGATCACACCTTGGCCGGCGACCCGGGCGTCCACCCAGTAGCCGACGTAGCCGGAGCAGAGCGCCCGCCGCACGATGCTGCCGATGTTGATGTGCCCGACCAGCCGGTCCCGATCGGCCTCACGCAGGCAGACCGCGAACGGCATGCCCTCACCCTCGCGGGCCGACCGGCGCTGGTCACGGTGCACCCAACGGAACGCCGCCGGCGAGTTCATCTCGTCCCAACCGCCGGGCAGCGACGACTCCCAGGGCGCCAACCAGGCCCGGTTGGCGCGCCGTACCTCCGACCACGCCGCCGCGTCGGAACGCCGGTAGGGCCGCAGCAGCACCGGGCCGTCGGCCAGCTCCACCGGCCAGCCCGGTGCCCGCGCGGGTCCGAAGAGACTCACCCGCACAGTCTCCCGCGCGGGACCGTGTCGCGCGCAAGTGGTCCCGCCGCGTTCACCGCAGACCTTCGACGACCATCCGACGCGGGCCGCGAGCGGACCGGCCGGAACAGGTCACCGGCGGCGGTCCAGCAACAGGACGTCCACGGTGGAGCCGGCTGCGGCCGTGGTGACCCGCTCGCCGAGCACCAGCAGCCCGTTGGCCTCGGCCAGCCCGGAGAGGGTGAACGGCCCACCGCTGAGCGGCTGGACCGTGTACCCGCCGCCGCGTCGCTCGGCGACGTGCGCCGGTCGGAACTCGCGCAGCCCCGCCGGCGACGACACGGTCTCCAGCAGGTGTGCCCGCACACTGGGTCGGAACACCGGCTCGGCGCCGGCGAGCAGTTGGATGGCGGGGCGGGCCAGCACCTCGAAGCCGATCAACGCGGCGCCCGGGTCGCCGGGCAGGCAGACCACCGGCACCTCCTCGGCGCCGACCGTGCCGAACCCGAGGGCGGTGCCGGGATAGAGCGCCACGTCGGTGAAGGTGACCGGCCCGGCGCGCCCGCCCTCGCGGCGGGAGAGGATCCGGCGCACCATGTCGCCGGGGCCGGTGCCGGTGCCACCGGTAGTGATGATCAGGTCGGCGCGCAGCGTCTGGTCCTCCAGCAGCCCGCGCAGCCCCTCCGGGTCGTCGTCGCAGATTCCCACCCGGTACGCCAGCGCGCCGACCTCGGCCGCCGCGGCGGTCAGCGCGTGCGAGTTCGCGTCCACCACCTGGCCGGGCTGGCTGCCCCGGCCCACGTCGACGAGTTCGTCACCGGTGGCCACGATGACCACCCGTGGGCTGGGCCGGACCACCACGTGCCCGATGCCGGTAGCCGCGAAGACGGCGACCAGGGCCGGGGACACGTAGGTGCCGGCCCGAGCGAGCACGGTGCCGGCGGGCAGCTCCTCACCGGCACGGCGTACCCCGTACCCCCGTTTGGGGGTGCGGAAGATCTCCACCGCGGCCATGCCCTGGTCGGTCCACTCCACCGGGACCACGACGTCCGCGGCGACCGGCAGTGGCGCCCCGGCGGCCACCGAGAAGCACGAGCCGGGGGTGAGCCGGACCGGCCGCCAGCTCGCGGCGCCGAGATCGCCGACCACGTTGAGCCGGATGGTGCGGCCACCGGGCGTGCCGGAGGGGGCCGGGACGTAGCTCGGCCCCCGGCCCCCTCCGGAAATGTCCTCCCAGCGCGCGGCGTAGCCGTCCACGGCCGCCTGGTCGAAGGCCGGGAAGGCGTGCGGCGCGACGACGTCCTCGGCGAGGACGTTGCCGTGCGCCTGGGTGAGGTCGAGGTCGAGTGGCGGCAGCGCGCGCAACCTGCGCAGCACGCTGCCCAGGTAGTCGGCGAGCGGCGTCAACTCGTTCGCGGCCGCCTCGGCGTCGGCCGTCGCGGTCATGTACCAGATCCGCCTGCCGCGTCGGCCTTGACGAAGTCGGCCAGCCAGGACCGGAACTCGGCGCCCAGGTCGTCGCGCTCGGCGGCGATCTGCACCACCGTCTGGAGGTACCCCAGCGGCATGCCGGTGTCGTAGCGGGTGCCCCGGTAGACGATGGCGTGCACCGGGGTGCCCTCGGTACGCAGCAGCTCCATCGCGTCGGTCAGCTGGATCTCGCCGCCGCTGCCCGGCTTGGTCCGCCGGATCGCGTCGAAGATCTTGCCCGGCAACACGTAGCGGCCGAGCACCGCGAGGTTGCTCGGGGCGTCCTCCGGCTGCGGCTTCTCCACCATCCCGGTCACCTTGACGACCTCGCCGATGTCGGTCAGCTCCGACTCGGCCGGCTCGACGGAGGCGATCCCGTACCGCTTGGTGTCGGCCGGGTCGACCTCGAAGAACGCGAGCACCACACCGCCGGTGCGGGCCTGCAACTCCAGCATCGCCGGCAGCAGCGGCTCCGACGGCTTGACGAACTCGTCGCCGAGCAGCACCGCGAAGGGCTGGTCGCCGACGTGCGACTCGGCGTACCCGACGGCGTGGCCGAGCCCGAGCTGCTCGGGCTGCCGCACCGTGTAGATCTCGGCCAGCTCGCTGGGCCGACGCACGGCGGCCAACCGCTCGGAGTCGCCCTTCTCCTCCAACCTGGTCTCCAGGTCCGGACGACGGTCGAAGTGGTCCACCATCGACGTCTTACCCCGACCGGTGATCAGCAACACGTCACCGATGCCGGCCTGCGTGGCCTCCTCGACGATGTACTGCAACACCGGCCGATCCACCACTGGCAGCAGTTCCTTGGGCACCGCCTTGGTGGCCGGCAGGAACCGGGTGGCCAGTCCGGCGGCCGGGATGACGGCCTTGACCGCCAGGGGACGGCCGGTTGCGGCGGCCGCCGATGAGGGGTTCGCTGAGTGCTCCGACATGCCGCGAGACTATCGGCCACGGCTCTGCCGCGGCGGGTGTGGCCCAGAAGACGCGCCGCCACCCGGCCCCGGCCGGGCCACGTCCGGGCCGGCGCGCGCCCCGCCCGGCGCGCTTTCCGGTGTGTCGTCGGCCGAATCCGGTCGGGCGCGCGTCGGGCCCGCCAGCGATGATTCCGGTACGCCGACCGCCGGGTCGGACCGGGCGGGCCCGCCCGGCTCCCGGATGGCCTGCACCGGCTGGCCGGCGCGCGGCAGCCCGTCGGGTGGGCTCACCGCACACGCGAGCACCGGAATCTCCCGGGTCGGCAGATCCGAACGCACCTCGGCGACCCGGTACGTGTCGCGGCCCGCCGCCTTCGCCGCGTAGAGCGCGTCGTCGGCGGCCTCCAGCACCTCCCGCCCGGTGCTGCCGTGGTCCGGGAAGACGGCGATGCCCACCGACACGGTCACCAGGACCGGCCCGGCGTACGCCTCGACGGCGATCGGCGTGTCCCGGACCGCCGCGCCGAGCCGTTCGGCCACGATCGCCGCGCCCCGCGCGTCGGTCTCCGGCAGCAGCAGCACGAACTCCTCACCGCCCTGACGGAAGGCCAGGTCGACCTCACGAATCTCCCCGCGCACCCGCCGGGCGAACTCGGCCAGCACGGTGTCCCCCGCGGCGTGCCCGTACGTGTCGTTGACGTCCTTGAACCGGTCCAGGTCCAACGCGAGGACGCTGAGCATCCGCCCGAAGCGGCTGGCCCGTTCCACCTCCCGCCGGATCGACTCGCGCAGGTAGCGGTAGTTCCACAGCCCGGTGAGCGGGTCGGTGAGGGAGAGCCGCTGCGCCTCCTCGTGCACCCGGACGTTGTCCACCGCCACGGCCGCGTGGCCGGCGAAGGTGCGCAGGGTGGCCAGGTCGTCGTCGTCGAACTCGTCGGCGCCCAGCCGGTCGTAGAGGGCCAGCACGCCGAGCGCGGCCGCCGAGCCCGCCTCGTCGGCCGACCCCGACGGTCCGCCGACTGTGGTCGTGGCGCCGCCTCCCGGGGCGGCGAACGGAACCGCGACGTACGTGCGGCAGCGCGGTTCACCGGTGGGCGCCTCGGTCGGCTCCGCCCTCCCCCGCTGCGGTTCTCCGGTGGCGGCGACCTCACCGACCACGCCGACGCCGACCGGCACCCGGAGCGGCTGCGAGCCGTCCGCCTCCTCGGCCGGCCAGCGTCCGTCCAACCCCTCGGTGCACTGCGCGACGAGCATCCCGCCGGTCTCCACCAGCAGCACGGCCCCGGCACGCGCGCCGGTGGCCCCGATGGCACTACGCAGGATCACCCGCAGGATGCGTTGCAGGTCGTGCGTGCTGGCCAGGGTGTCGCCGAGCACCGCGAGGTGCCCGCGCAGCTGGTCCCGGTTGCTGGTCAGCGCCGCGACGTAGGAGCCGGTCTCCCGGGTCATCCGGTTGAACGCGGCGGCCAACCGCCCCAACTCGTCGCGACTGCGTACCGGCACGCGGGCGGTCAGGTCGCCCTGGGCCACCCGGTCGACCGCACCGGCCAGCTCCGCCAGCGGCCGGGTGGTCACCCGGGCCAGCCGCCAGGCGGTCAGCACGGCGAGCAGCCCGGCCAGCACCACCACGCCGACCAGCGTGACGTGCAGCCCCGGTGGCCGTTCGCTGGGCACGGAGAGCACCAGTGGCAGCGGCTGCGCGTCGGAGGGCCCGAGCCGGCGCACGTACCGGCCCTCGTTGGTCTCGGTGACCTGTTCGCCCCGGACGGCGACGGCGGCGGCCAGCACGTCGTCGCGTACGTCACGGGTCTCGGTCGTGTGGGTGACCCGCGCGGCGCGCGCCCCACTGTCGAGCAGGGTGACCGCCACCCCGGTCACCGCCGCCAGCCGGGCCACGAAGGCCGGATCGACCAGTTGCGCGGCGGTCACCGTGCCCAGCCGGGTGCCGGCGCGGTCGCGCAGGTCGACCTGGGCGGCCAGCGCGCGGACCGGGCTGGACGAAGCCCCGTTCGAGCCCCCGGTCGTTCCCCCGTTCGAGCCCTCGGTCGAACCGCCGGTCGAGCCGGCGCAGGCCTGCCACGGGGTCGACGGCGCGCCGGGCGAAACGTAGGTGACCTGGCCGACCACGTCGGTGATCAGCACCGCGGCGGCCAGACCCCGGCCGACCAGTTGCGCGGCGGCGACGGCCGGATCGGCGGTGAGCGCCACCGCGTCGGCGGTGGCGCGTAGCTGCTGGCAGAGCGCGTCGACCGAGGTACGCACGCTGGACGCCGCCACAGCCAGGCGCTCGGTGGAGCGGCTGCGGTCGACCGCCGCGACGGTGGAGGCGACGAAGAGCGCGCCGAGCAGGACCGGCCCGAGCACCACCACGAGGAAGGCTGCCGTCAACCGCCCGCGTAGCGTCACTCGGTCCCCCCGGAAGTTCCGCCTCCGTTGCTTGCGATGCTGACACAGAGCAACCGTGGGAGAGGCGTTGCGTCAGGAGTGTTGCGTGACGGAATTTTCTGATGAAGCGGAAGTGACCCGGCTGGCGAAGCGGGACACCCGCGTCGAGCTGCTCGCTCGCCGCCGGTCGCTGCCCGCCGCGACGAGGGCGGCCGCCGCCGGGCGCGTCCAGGCCGAGCTGGTCGCCCTGGTACGCCGGCTGCGGCCACAGCGGATGACGGCGTACGTGCCGGTCGGCTCCGAACCGGGCGGCGCGGACCTGCCCGAGGTCCTGCGGGCGGCCCTGCCGGTGGACGCCGAATTGCTGCTGCCGGTGCTCCTCGGCGACCTGGATCTGGACTGGGCGGCGTATACCGGACCGGATGCCTTGATCGCGGCTGGGCGGGGAATCCGAGAACCAGCCGGCGTACGCCTCGGGGTGACCGCCGTGGCACACGCGGAGCTGGTGGTCGTACCGGCTCTCGCAGTCGACCACCACGGTCGGCGGCTCGGACGCGGCGGCGGCTCGTACGACCGCGCACTCGCCCGGGTACCCGAGGCAGCCCTGACGGTGGTGCCCCTGCACGACGGTGAGCTGGTCGAGGCGCTGCCGGCGGAGCCACACGACCGCCGGGTGCGCGCGGTCGTCACTCCCGCCGACGGGGTGCGTACGCTTGACGGCGGCCCGGGTGCGGCGCACGGTGTCGCGCCCCACACGTCCGCTGGACGAACCCGGGGCGAATGACGCACCATTGGCACTCGAATACGTCGAGTGCCAACTGGCCGAGCCCAGATCCGGAGGAGAACGTGCCCACGTACCAGTACGCCTGCACCACGTGCGGTCACCAGCTCGAGGCGGTGCAGTCCTTCTCTGACGAGCCGCTGACCGAGTGCCCGGCGTGTCAGGGGCGGCTGCGCAAGGTCTTCAACTCGGTCGGCATCGTCTTCAAGGGCTCGGGCTTCTACCGCACCGACTCCCGGGCGTCCGGCTCCGAGACGACGGCCGGCGGCACGGCCACCAAGCCGGCGAAGTCCGAGTCGTCCTCCGGTGACAGCTCCTCGTCCTCATCCTCCTCTTCGGGGTCCTCCTCCTCGTCCGGGTCGTCCTCGGGCTCGTCGTCCTCCTCGGGGTCGTCGTCCGGGTCGTCCTCGGGTGGATCGGGCGGCGGCAAGGCGGCGGCGGCAAGCTCCGCGTCCTGATCGTCGAAGGCCCGACCCCACGGGGTCGGGCCTCGATCAACTCGGCAAGTCGCCGCACCCTCACGTGCCGACGACCCCCACCAGCCCGCCCGGCCCTGCCGGTCGGGCATTGATCCACTCGGATTCCAGGAAGTCGGCCTGTCCCGGCGGCCCGGGTAGCCCACCTTCCCGCCCGCGCAACCCGCCCCGCTGGGTCACCCCTTGATCCACTCGGGTTTCAGGAAGCCGGCCCATCCCCGTTGCTCTAACCACCCGGGTTCCTTGATCGCGAGTCGATCAAGGCGGCGGCCATAGCAGAGCGAACCGACGGCTGGGCGTTTTCCACAGGCCGGGCGGTTGTCCACAGGCGTCGGCCGTGGGTCGGCCGTGGCGGCGGGATCTGCCTAGCCTGCCGTCCATGGGTGCCACTGCGGTGCTCTGGGACGAAAGGCGGCAGAGGCGATGGTCGATCCGGGTTCCGCGCGGGCGTTGCGCCCGCTGCGCCAGCTCACCCTGCCCGGCGGGCGCACCCTGGTCCGGGCCGGTCTGGTCGCCGCACTCCTCGGCTTGGCCGCCGCGATCCTGCACACCCCGGCCGGATGCCCGCCGGCCGCCGTGCCCTCCAACGCACCGACGGAGGCGGTCAGCACGGCCCGGTAGCTCGACGAGGACTGAGGCCCGGTAGCTCGACGAGGACTGAGGCCCGGTAGCTCGACGAGGACTGACCGGCCGATGCCAAGCACAGGCTCCCCGACCATGACGGGACAGGTCCCGCTCCGGAGCCGTTCGGCCCGGCACCGCACGGTCGGCTTCCGTACCGACGTCGTGAGGATCTGGCCGAGCCGCCGCGGTCAGTCCCAGTGCGGGGGGCGTTCGGCGAGCAGCCAGTCGTCGTTGCCGCCCGACCGCTCGCCCCAACCACGGTCGGTGTCGTCGGAGGTCTGCTCGGGCAGCACCACGAAGTCTTCGCTCAGGTCGACGGCGCGGTCGTCGTCACCAGGTGCGCCGTGCGTGCCGGGGTCTTCGGTGCTCACGAGCGGCAAGACTAGCGCAGCCGACGACGCAGGACCGGGCCGTCGACCGTGGCACGCCGGTCGAAACGACCAGGCCGCCGACCGTGGGCACGCCGACCAGAAACGACCAGGCGGGCCGACCGTGGGCACACCGAACAGAAACGGCCGGGCGGCCGACCGTGGGCACACCGAACAGAAACGGCCGGGCGGCCGACCGTGGGCGCGCCGGCCAGAAGCGACCGGGCCGCCGGTGGCGTTGGTAGCGTCGGACGGCGTGACGACCCCCAGCGGTGGCAGCACCCCGGACGACTACTGGCGACGGCCCGACACCGGCGACGAAGCCGTTGCGGACCAACCTCCCGCCGCGCCTGCGGCCACACCACCGTCCGGGCCCAGCAACCCACCCACGGGCGGGCCCAGCACCCCGCCCACGACCGGGCGTCCTTCCAGCGGGCCAGCTGGCTCGCCACCGGCCGGGGGTCCTGCCAGCGGATACTCCGGCCCGCCGCCGAGCGTCCCGCCGCCGGCGGGTTGGCGTCCACCAGTGCATCTGCAGCCGGCGCCGCCGCGACAGTTGCCGCCGCAGGACATGGCCGACCTGGACGCGGCCGAGCAGCGCTCACAACGGGTCACCTACGGCTTCGGGGCGGCGGCCGGCGTGGTGCTGGTGGTCCTACTCTGCCTGCTCTGCTCGCGAGTGATCTTCTGATCCTCACCCCTGGCGGCAGCGGCACTGGTTTGGAGGAACAGGTCCGGGAGCGCAACCTCCACCATGCGTGTTGGCTGGCCTGACATGTCGATGTGCTGTTGAGCGGTATACCTCAGAGTCATATTCATACCTCTGCGGTATGCCGCTCAATACCGTGTCCGCCCCGACGGAGGCGACGACGGTCACCGGCGACCGCCGGCTGCGCCCACAGCCCCAACCAGGTTGGGACCCACTCGTCCAATGCGGTCGATCAGAAGGGCAGCAGCTCAGAGAGTCGTGCCCCAGACGGTCTCGGCACCGGAGTGGCCGGTCAGGTAGACGTAGATCAGCGCGGCGATGGCAAGCCCCACGGCCGCTACCGCCAGCACCGGGATGACCAGCGCGGGCAGCTGCGGCACCCGGGGGTGCCCACTTGTCGCCACGAGCAGCAGGATGGCCACGATCCCGAGTGGCACCACGATGCGGAACAGGATGTCACCGTAGCGGGAGTGGTCGAAGATCTGATCGAGGATCGGCCCCTGGAAGCCCCGGGCCACCAGCACGTCGGTCAGGGCCTCACCCGACTTGACCGCGACGTAGGCGGTCACCGGCGCGGCCACGGCGAGGAGGCCCAGGGCCCAGTCCAGCCGGTGCCGCCACCGCGGCAACCCCACGTACGCGATGGCCAGCACCGCCAGCAGCGGCACGAACACGACGACCGCGTGGATTACCAGGACGTGCACCGGTAGACCCAGGATCTCCTCGAACATCGAACCCTCCAGGTGGATCATGGTCAGGGGTGGCCAGCCTATGGTCCGCCGATCGTCCCCAGGCTCTCGACCGGTGACACGCGCGCCGCGTCGATCGGGTTCACCCTCCGGGCCGTACTCCCGATCTTGCCTGGCTGTGTCGGTGCCCACCCGGAGCGGGCGACGGTTGTCGATGCCGATCGGGCGTGCTGTCATTGGCCCATGTCCGGTGCCGAGGAGCTGCTGCGGTCGAGGGGCCTGCGGGTCACGCGGCCCCGCCTCGCGGTGCTCGACGTGCTGGCCGGCGGCGGCCACCTTGAAGTCGACGAGATCACCCGACGGGTTCGCGAACGCCTCGACTCGGTCTCCACCCAGGCTGTCTACGACGTGCTGGGCGCGCTGTCCCGGGCCGGGCTGTCGCGCCGGATCGAGCCGGCGGGCAGTCCCGCCCGCTATGAGGCGCGCGTGGGCGACAACCACCACCACGTGGTCTGCCGGAGCTGCGGCGAGATCGCCGACATCGACTGCGCGGTGGGCAGCGCCCCGTGCCTGGAGCCGAACACCGCGCACGGGTTCGAGGTGGACGAGGCCGAGGTGACCTTCTGGGGCCTCTGCCCGGGCTGCCGGGCCCGCCGCTCCGCCGACGTCTGACCGGCGGCCCTGGCCGCACTGGCGACCCGGGCGCGGCACCGGTGGCACGTGACCGGCGAGGTCGGCCGGGCCGTGGCACTCTTGAGCGGTGGACTCCGATGACCTCGGCCTCTTCGGTCCGGGTTCGGTCACGTGGAAGGTGCACGAGGAGCCGATCCTGATCGTCGCCGGCCTGCGCTCGCTCTACCTCCAGGCGTTGCACCCTCGGGCCATGGCTGGGGTCGCGCAGAACAGCAACTACCGCACCGACGCCTGGGGGCGACTGGTCCGCACCGCCACCTACGTGGCGACCACCGTGTACGGGACCACCGCCGAGGCGGAGGCCGCCGGGGCCCGACTGCGCCGCCTGCACGACCGGCTGCGGGCCACCGACACGCTCACCGGTGAGCAGTTCCGGGTCGACGAACCGGACCTGCTGCGCTGGGTGCACGTGACCGAGGTCGAGTCGTTCCTGAGCACGGCCCGACGCGCCGGGCTGCCGCTGAGCGACGACGAGGTGGACGGCTATTACACCGAGCAGCGCCGGGCCGCCGCCCTGGTCGGCCTGGACCCGACCACCGTCCCGGGCACCGCCGCCGAGGTCGCGGACTACTACGAGGCCGTACGGCCACAGTTGCGGATGACCCGGGAGGCCGCCGAGACGGCGGTGTTCCTGACCGCCCCGCCGCTGCCGTGGAAGCTCAGCCTGCCGGTCCGGTTGGGGCTCACGCTGGGCCCGCCACGCTGGGCGTACCTGGGGATCGCCGGCACCGCGTTCGCGCTGCTGCCGACGTGGGCGCGCCGGATGTACGGAGGTCTCGGCCTGCCGACCACCGCGCTGTCGGCGGACCTGACCGTGCGCGCGCTGCGGCTCGCGTTCGCCGCCGTCCCCCGCCGCTACCTGGAGGGGCCGTTGATTCAGGCAGCCAAGGAGCGGGCCGCACGGCACGCCGCCGCCTCGCTGGCCAGCTGACCCGACCCTCGCACAGGGGAGATCAACCGTCGGCGGGCCGGTCCATGGCCGCCCACGGCTCCTTGCCGGGGGCCTGCGCGCCCGCCGGGCAGTGCCGCCGGAAGTCGCACCAGCCACAGCGCGGGCCCGGTGCCACCGGGAACGCCTCGTCCGCGTCGGCGCCGTCGGCGACGGCCCGTTCGGCGGCCATGATGTCGCGGGCTGTCTCTTCCGCGCGGGTCAGTTGTCGGGCCAGCGACTCGACGGTGTGGTCGTGGCCGGCGACCGTGCCGGTCGGCAGGTGGTGCAGCTCCACCCGGCGGCACGGCCGGCGGAACACCCGCTCGGCGGCGTACGCGTAGAGCGCCAGCGCCTGCGAGCCCCGGGCGTCGTCCGTGTCCAGCCCGGTGCGACCGGTCTTGTAGTCGACGATGACCAGCTCCGGGCCCTCCGGCCCGGGCCGCGAGTCGATCCGGTCGGCGCGACCGTTGAACGCCAACACCGCGGTCTTGACCGCCACCACCCGCTCGACGCCGAGCGGGTCGGAATCCGGCTCCAGCGTCTCGACGTACGCCTCCAGCCACCCCAACGCCCGCCGGTAGGCGGCCCGTTCCTGCTCGTCGTCCCGGTAGCCCTCGCGGACCCAGGTGCCCTTGAGCAGCGTGGCCAGCGCCCCGGGGCGTCGCCGGTCGGCGGGCAACGCATACCAGTTTTTCAGGGCGGTGTGCACGCTGGCGCCGAGCGAGTTGTGTGCCCACGGCGGGCCCTTGGGTGGGGCGGGCCGGTCGACGTAGGAGTAGCGGTAGCGACGCGGGCAGTCCGCGTACGCACCGAGCTTGCTCGGGGTGCAGACGAACAGTCGCTCCGGCATGCCCTCGAAGCCGAGCTGCTCGGCTTCGCCGGAGCGCTGCCGTGGGGCCCGGCCGCCGGCGGCCGGCCGCCCCGCTGATGAGGATCGTCGCACGCCTGCGATCCTGCCATCCACCCCCGACACCGCGCGCGTGCCGTCAGGCCATGTTGACGTACTGCGTGACGAAGGCGGCCACCGCGTCGGCGATGAGCTGCACGGCGATCGCGGCCAGCAGCAGGCCGGCGATCCGGGTCAGCACCTCGATCCCGCCCGGCCGGAGGATCTTCACGATGCCGCCGGAGAAGCGCAGGACGATCCAGACGGCGACCATCACGGCGAGGATCGCCACCGCGATGGCGCTGAACTCGCCCAGCCCGTCGGCCTGCTGGACGAAGAGCATGGTGGCCACGATGGCGCCCGGGCCGGCCAGCAGCGGCGTGCCGAGCGGCACCAGCGCGATGTTGGAGGTGACCTGCTGGCTCGGGTCGTCGGCCTTGCCGGTCAGCAACTCCAGGGCGACGAGCACGAGCAGCAGCCCGCCGGCCGCCTGCAACGCCGGCAGGTCCACGTGCAGATAGTCGAGCAGGGTCTGCCCCGCCACCGCGAAGATCACGATGACGCCGAGCGCCAGCGCGACGGCCTGCCAGGCTGCCCGGTTGCGGTCGCGGGCGGGCAGCGGGCCGGTCAGCGCCAGGAAGATCGGCATCATGCCCGGCGGGTCGGTGATCACCAGCAGGGTCACGAAAACCTCGCCGAACAGCTTCAGATCCACGTGATCAACCTAGCCGCGCCGCGATGGGCGAAATACCCGGATCAGCCCGAAGCGACCTCGGTCACCCCGTCGGCGACGATCCGCTCGTACGCCTCGACGCTGGTGCTGAACTCGCCGAGTCGAACGGTCTTGTGGGTGCCGTGGAAGTCCGAGGAACCGGTGACGAACAGACCCAGCTCGGCGGCGAGCGCCCGCACGTGTTCCCGCTCGACCGGGCTGTGGTCCTCGTGGTCGGCCTCGAGCCCGGCGAGCCCGGCGGCGGCCAGTTCGGCGATCAGCTCGTCGGGCACCACCCGGCCGCGTCGGGTCGCCCGGGGGTGGGCGAAGACCGGCACACCTCCGGCCGCCCGGACCAGTCGAACGGCCCGGAACACGTCGATGTCCTCCTTGGGCAGCCGGTAGCGCTCGCCCAACCAGTCCGGGCCGAACGCCTCCCGGACGCTGCCGACCAGGCCGGCGCGGATGAGTGCCTGCGCGAGGTGCGGACGCCCGACGGTGCCGCCACCCGCGCCGGCCAGGATGTCCGGCCAGTTCACGTCGATGCCGTCGGCCCGCAGAAGGTCGACCATTCGTTCGCCGCGCTCTTCCCGGGCGGCCCGGACCCGAACCAGCTCAGCCACCAGTTCCGGGTGGTCGGGGTCGAACAGGTACGCGAGCAGGTGCAGCGGCACCGCCGGCTGCGCGCCGGACCAGCGACACGACAACTCCGCACCCCGGACCAGACGCAGACCCGGCCGCAGCGCGTCCACGGCCGGCGCCCAACCGGCCGTGGTGTCGTGGTCGGTGATCGCCAGCACGTCCAACCCGGCGTCGAAGGCCGCGCCGACCAGCTCGGCCGGGGTCAGCGTGCCGTCGCTGGCCGTCGAGTGGGCGTGCAGGTCGATCCGGGGAACGGAGCCGGTACGCGAGGTCACCGCCCGACGCTACCGAGGAAACAGCGAGCCCGGCTCACATGGGTCGCCCGGGTCACCCGCGGTCAGAAGCCCTTCACCAGGATCGGCCGGTCTCCGGCTGGCACACCGGGCACCGCGGCGGGGCTGGCGGGCTTACCCGCCCGCACCTGGCCGACGTCGACCTGGACCAACTCGCCGGCGCCGTCGAGGTAGGAGGCGTGGGTCTCGTCGCTCCACACGATCGCCCCGGAAATCGGCGGCCCGGCCGCGACGGCGGTCGCACCCGGCCCGAGCCGCTGCAGGTCGACCAGCAGGGATCGGCGGGCCTTGCCGCTGCCCCCGTTGACAAGCAGCCACCGCCCGTCCGGCGAGACCTCGCCGACGCCGTCCTGACTCAGGTCCGGACCGCAGCCGCTGCGTACCGGGTCCAGCTGACGTGTCGGGGCGAGTACGGCGAGGCAGGTCCGGCCCGGTTCGGTCGTGGCGACCTGGCCGACGAGCCGCCCGTCGGGTAGCCGCCCGAAGACGTTGAGGCTCTTCTGGTCGAGGGCGTCGGGCAACGGCCCCGTACCGGGGCGCCAGAGGGTGTGACCGGCGCTGGCCGGGTCGAGTCGGACCAGCACGCTGTCAGCGACGAACCGGACGGGCTCCGCCGCCGCCGGTACCGGGGTGCTCACCGCCCCGATGAGTTGGGTGCCGACCACGCCCGCCACCAGCAGGTCGCCTCCGTCGCGCCAGGCGACCTGGAGGCTGTCCGGGGCCAGGACGATCGCGCCCGCCCCGGCCAGCAGCACCTGCACCAGGCCGTCGTTCTGCACCACCCACAGGGCGCGGCCCGCGGCGCTCGGCGCGCCGACCACCAGCCAACCGCCGCCGCTGGGCAGGGGCTGGACGCGTTCGGCCGGCCCGACGTCGGGCAGCACCAGCCGCCGCCCGTCGGCGTTGACCAGCGTCTCACTGACAAGCGGAGCGGTCGACGTCTCGGGTGAGGGGGCGGGGCCGGGAATGCTGGCCGTCGGGAGCGGTCGGCTGGTTGGGCCCGGGTCACCGATCACCACGATGGGTGACCCGTCCCGCCCGGTCTCGGCACCGAGCTGAGCCATGCCGGCGCTGAGCAACACGGTGGCGACCGCGGCGAGGGCGAGGCCGGCGCCGGTGCGTCGACGCCGGATCCGGTTCGCGCGGCGGATGGCCTGGCCCGCCGGATCGACGCTCAGTGGGCGGGCAAGGGCGACCTGGTGCGAGAGGGTCTCCCGCACCGCACCTTCCAGCTCGTCAGGCCGCACCTGATATGGACGCTGCGGGCCGTCCGTCAGGTTGTCGCGCCGGCCAGGGAACTCACTCACTGCTGCTCCCCGGAGCCCGTGCCGACGGGCACGGCCGCCGGGGCGGTGGGCAGCACGACCTGCGGGGTGATCGGGCGCGGCACGGCGGGGCGCGCGGCCGCCGGGCTGGGCTCGGGTCGGCCAGCCGCCCGCCCCGGACCGGAGGTGGCAGCGGCACCAGCGGCCGGGATCCGCCCGGTCCGGGAACCCGAGCCCGTCGCCCGACCGGCGGCACCGGTCGCGGCCGACCTACCGGCGGCAACCGACCGGCCGGCGATGCCGGCGGCGGCGGCGAGGTCCGGTGCGTCCGCACCCAGGCGCCGACGCAGCGTGGCCAGCGCCCGGGACGCCTGGCTCTTCACCGTGCCCGGTGAAATGTCCAGCATCGCGGCGGTCTGTGCCTCCGACATGTCCTCGTAGTAGCGCAGCACCAGCACAGCCCGTTGCCGGTTGGGCAACTCCCGGAGATGCCGCCAGAGCAGGTCACGGTCAAGTTGCTGCTCGATCTCGTCGACACCGGCCCGCTCGGGCAGCACCTCGGTCGGGCGTTCGCCGTGCCAGCGCCGCCGCCACCAACTCGTCGACGTGTTGACCATCACCCGCCGGGCGTACGGCTCGACCGCCTCGATCCCGCCGAGCCGCTTCCACGCGAGGTAGGTCTTGGTCAGCGCCGTCTGGAGCAGATCCTCGGCCGTGGCCCAGTCCCCGGTGAGCAGGTAAGCGGTGCGTAGGAGCGCGGCGGAGCGGGCCGCGACGAACTCGCGGAACTGCTCCTCCAACGAGTCCTTGCTCGCCACCGCCCACCTCCACACCCCCGCCGTCCTGGCAGAGTGCCACGTCAGGGGCGCTCTGGTCCATGACGAAAGGTGCGCACTTGCTCCGATGTTCGGTCGGAAACCTTCACGCCCCGTCGTCGGCCTTGGCCTCGTCGGCCTCCTTGCCGAGCCGCGCCTCGACCGCCTGCGGCTCGTACATCTCCTCGACGACGCGCAGGTAGAGCTCGTTCGGGTTGGGCAAGTTCTTGATCTCGCGGAGCGCCTGCTCCTGGCCGGCGGACTCCAGCACGAAGGTGCCGTAGTTGAGCGCTCGGCCGGTCGGGGTCTGCTCGTACTTCATGTCGGTGACCCGGACCAGCGGCATCATCGCCACCTTGCGGGTGACGATGCCGTTGACCACCATGACCCGCTTGTTGGTCAGGATGAAACGGTCGTACCACCAGTCAGCGACCTTCCACGCCACCCAGCCCATCACCGCGAACCAGAGCAGCACGGCGATGGTGGTAAGCGCGCCGACGTCCTGGCCGGCGAGGAAGCCGGAGAGGTAGCCGAGCACGAAGGTCGCCGCGACGCCGATCAACAGCGGGTTGGTGAGGTGGATCCAGTGTCGCTTCCACTCACCCCGGTAGCGCTCGGTGGGGAAGAGGTAGCGAGCCACCAGCGAACTGGGCTCGTCTTCCAGTGGCAGCACCCGCCGGGGGGTCGAGCCGGTCGCGTCGGCACGCAACCCGGCCAGCTCGTCCTCGGAGATCTGCGGCGGCTGGTAGCTGGCCTCCGGATCACGGATCCACCCCCGACCGGAACGACCCTGGCCGGCATAGCCGGGCCCGTCGCCATAGCCGACGTCGTCCGAAAGGGACGGACCGTCGGACAGGCCGGGACCGGCCCCGTAGCCCGGGCCGTCATCAGGCCCGATCCGCGGGATCGGCTCGGTGTCACGCTCGCGACGTTCCCGGTCGGGGTCGTCCGGGTCGAAGGGTGGACCGGAGGGGCTGCCCATCGGCGGCTAGGCGACGAGGCTGGTGAAGAAGTCGCCAAACCCCTGGGCGATATCCATGATCCCGCCGCCGAGCGACTTGAACACATCCGCCGCAGAGTTTGGCCGGTAGGCGACGAAGAAGATCAAGAATGCGATTCCGGCCCAGGTGAGGACCTTCTTGACCATGGCGGGCCATCCTCTCGCGCGGCGCCGGGTCCCATTACCGCAGCGGCACCCAGAGTATCAGTGTGGTGTCGTACAGTGAATATCTGCGTCCGTTCTCCGTCAATCCGGAAGAGTTGTCAAGCTCTACCGGGTAGATACGGGGACGGTGCGCCGTACACGAGCTCGGGGGGAGTCCACTCGGTCAGGTCGTGTAGCACGACGTCTTCCGCGAGCAGGTGACCCGCACTCGCCGGCCAGGCTATCGCATGGAGCCACATTCCCCGAGCCTCGCCGGCGTACGCGCTTCGATCCGTGGGTGAATTCACCAACCACAGTGGAGTGGGGTGCCCGCCGACCTTGATCTTCGCCTGTCCGACGTGGTCAGGATGACCCGGCCCCGGGTCGGTCAGCGCGTCGACCAACTCCGGCCCCGGATCGGGGCCGGTCAGTCCGGCGAGTCGGGTGCCCAGGCCCACACCGGGTTCCTCGGCCACGAAGACCAGATCGGCGGGGCCACCGCCGAGTGGCGCCGGGCCCGCACATGCCACCGCGGTCGCCCGCACTCCCGTCCGGTCGTCCCCGGCGTACGCCACGCCCGTGAGTGTCCAACCGGGCGGCAGCGGCCACGGGCACCACAGGGGCGTCACCGGCGGATCGCCGCTCGCGGTGATCTGCTCCACCACGCTCGCCACGATCTCCGCTCCGATGTGCTCGGGCACGTGCAACGGCGGCACCGGGCCGCAGCGCACACACCTTGAGTCGGTGTTCATCAGATCCGGCGCCCGCACTGGGCCCCCGCATCTCGGACAACTCACCGCGACACTCACATCCCCACCGTCTCCCCGGAGCACCGGCACGTCAAGCCGGAACGTCCGATTCGGCACCGTACGTGGGTCAGTCCGGCGGCGTGCCGGCGTGCGCGCGGATCCAGGCGTGCATGGCGATTCCGCTGGCCACGCCCGCGTTGATCGACCTCGTCGAGCCGTACTGGGCGATGGAGTAGAGCTGGTCGCACGCGGCGCGGGCCGGCGCGGAGAGACCCGGCCCTTCCTGGCCGAACAGCAGCACGCAGTCCCGCGGCAGGGTGCCGGTCTCCAGCGGACGCGACCCGGGCAGGTTGTCGATGCCGAACACCGGCAGCTGCCGCTCGGCCGCCCAGGCGACGAACTCCTCGATCGTCTCGTGGTGCCGTACGTGCTGGTACCGATCGGTCACCATCGCGCCACGCCGGTTCCACCGTCGTCGCCCGACGATGTGCACCTCGGCGGCGTTGAACGCGTTGGCGTTGCGCACCACCGTGCCGATGTTGAAATCGTGCTGCCAGTTCTCGATCGCGACGTGGAAGCCGTGCCGGTGCCGGTCCAGGTCGGCGACGATCGCCTCGTGCCGCCAGTAGCGGTAGCGGTCGACGACGTTGCGCCGGTCCCCCTCCGCCAGCAACTGCGGGTCGTAACGGCTGTCGTCCGGTGGGTCCCCCGGCCAGGGGCCCACACCCACCTCAAGCTGGTCGTCGGTCACGGTCATCAGAGGGTACGGACCGCGTCGGCGCCCAGCGCGACGACCTGCCGATCAGCCCAGGTCGAGGGCGGCACCGAGCCGGTCCAGGAAGCGTCGGTCCGCCGGGCTGGCCGGCGGGTCCACCCGGCGCGCGCCGGTGCCGGGCACCGCGCGACAGACCCGGGCCGCGACCGACTGCACCCACTGGCGGTACGCGGCCGAGTCGGCGGGGTCCGCCCGCCGTCGGAGGACCCGGCTCGCCGCCCGGCAGGCGGCCAGCAGGTCCACCAGATCGGTGAGCCGCTCGGCGGGTTGGGGGGTGCCGTCATGGCGGGCGTAGATCGTGGCGACCACCGCGCGGACCAGGTCACTGTCGGAGGCTCGGCCCGCGGCCACGGCATCCACGCCGGCCAGGCTCGCCATGACCCCACGCTCCGTCCGGCCGGGACCGGGCGCCGCGGCGGCCACGAGAACCCGACCGGGCAGGCTGGTGAGCAGATCCCACTCGACGGCGGAGTAGACAGCGGTGGTCAAGGGTGCGGCTCGGCGGCCGGCAGAGGACGGCTCTCCCGCGACGGAGTGGCTCATCGGAACCTCCGGCGTCAGCATATGCCCCGAGACGGGAACAGGGCCCCTTCCCCCGCAGACCCGCGGGGAGGAAGGAGCCCGTGTTCGTCGACGGTCGAGCCCGGCGCGACGGTCAGCGCGGCTCGGGGAAGCTGGGCCGCTCCGGATCCACTCCGTCGGGCACCGCGGCGGCCGCGTACTCCCGCTTGGGGACCATGACCTTGCGCCGGAAGACGCAGACCATCGTGCCGTCCTGGTTGTAGCCGCGAGTCTCCACCGAGACCACGCCCCGGTCGGGTTTCGAGCCGGACTCACGCTTGTCCAGCACCGTGGTCTCGCCGTAGATGGTGTCGCCGTGGAAGGTCGGCGCGACGTGCCGCAGCGACTCGACCTCCAGGTTGGCGATCGCCTTTCCACTCACATCGGGCACCGACATGCCGAGCAGCAGCGAGTAGATGTAGTTGCCGACCACGACGTTGCGCTTGAACTGGCTGGCCGTGGCGGCGTAGTGCGCGTCCATGTGCAGCGGGTGGTGGTTCATCGTGAGCAGGCAGAAGAGGTGGTCGTCGTACTCGGTGACGGTCTTGCCCGGCCAGTGCCGGTAGACCGCGCCGACCTCGAACTCCTCGTAGTAGCGACCGAACTGCATGCTGGTCCCTTCGACGGGCGGCGATGGAGTTCGGCACAGCATGCCTTACCGGTGGTTAAGGCGACCGGCGGGGCGCGACGGCGGCGGAAATGTCACACCGGTCACTCGCCAGGGGGGAGACGCAATGAGCGGCGGGGCCCTCCCCGGCACCCGCCGCCCACGCTCTGATGTGAGGAATTCTGCCCTACGCCTGCGTAGGTTCAACAGAGATCGCGGTCACATTTATCTTTTTGTAACACTACTGTCCGTGACGAAGCGGAGGTTGATCAGCGATCTCCGCAGGCCGGATACCTCCTCGTCAAGGGCCAAGTTACCGATTCGTACTGCTCAATCGCGTGGATCTCCCTGGAAACGCTCCCATCACGGCAGGTCACGCAAGTGCGTCATGCACTTGCGTTCCGCAGGTCCGGCGTGAACAGACGCGTGTCGATGACCCGCAGCACCCCCAGGCAGCCCCGAGCACGTTTCGTGCCCCACCGCCCGGGAATTCGATACGGTCAGCCCTGGTTCTACGGGACGTAGATAAACCGCGGTGATCGGAGAGTGCAATGGCAACCGTTGAGCTGACCTCGGCGAACTTCGACGAGGTGACCGGCAACGACGGCATCGTCCTGGTCGACTTCTGGGCCGACTGGTGTGGTCCGTGCAAGCGGTTCGCCCCGGTCTACGAGCGCTCCTCGGAGAAGCACCAGAACATCGTCTTCGGCAAGGTCGACACTGAGGCTCAGCAGGAGCTGGGCGCCAAGTTCGACATCCGGTCGATCCCGACGATCATGGCGATCCGTGACGGCGTCATCGTCTTCGCCCAGCCGGGCGCCCTTCCCGAGTCCGCGCTTGAGAACCTGATCGAGCAGGTCGAGGCGCTGGACATGGACGACGTCCGCAAGCAGCTGGCCGAGCACAACCACTGAGTCGTCCGCGCGACGACACGCGAGGCCGGGCCCGATTCGGGCCCGGCCTTCGTCGTACCCCCGGCCGGCACCCGCATGATCACCTCCCTGGTCAGGCCGAACTGGCCGTCGGAGGGACCCGACGCAGTCGGTACATCCCGTATCGTCACGACCCGATGGAGAACCTGACCACCCGCGGGCGCGTGACCCGGCTGGGCGCGACCGCACTCGGTCTCGTCCTGCTCGTCGTCGGCACCTTCTGGGGCAGCGACGACGACTTCCCGTTCGGCCCGTTCCGGATGTACTCCACCTCCAACCCGCCGAACGCCCCCGCACCCGACACCCGCGTCGAGGGGGTGAACAGCTCCGGGACGGTGATCGACCTCGACCAGAACGCGACAGGCATCCGCCGCGCCGAGATCGAGGGTCAGCAGGCCCGATACGCCGCCGATCCGACGCTGCTCACCGAGGTCGCCGACGCGTACGCCGAACGCCACCCGGACGCCCCAGAGCTGGTCGAGGTCCGCATCGTCATCCGCTGGCACGGCATTCGTGGCGGCCGACCGACCGGCCAACACACCGACCAGACCGTCGTCCGCTGGCAGGCCACCCGATGAACCGCTGGCTGACCGAGGCCGTACCCCGGGGCCGGGTGGCCGCGTTCCGCACCCTGATCTACCTGTTCGTCGCCGCCGACCTGGTCATCTTCACCCCCTGGGTACGCACCCGGGTCAGCGTTCCCGGCGACCTGTACCGGCCGCTCCTGATCGGCCGCCTGCTCCCACTGCCGACGCCAACCGAGACGCTGGTGACGGTGATCTTCTGGGCGTTGCTGCTGCTCGCCCTCCTCGCCGCCACCGGGCGGGCGCCCCGGCTGCTCGGCTGGGCGGTGTGCGCGCTGTACCTGGAGTGGATGATCATCGCGATGAGCTACGGAAAGGTCGACCACGACCGGTTCGGGCTGCTCGTCGCCCTGGCCGTGCTGCCCACCGCCGGTCGCGCCCGACACGGCGACACCACCCGCACCGAGGCCGGTGGCTGGGCCCTCCGCGTCACCCAGATCGCGGTGATCTGCACGTACTTCCTGGCCGCCTTCGCCAAGCTGCGCTTCGGCGGCCTGGACTGGCTGACCGGCTCGGTCCTGGCCCGCGCGATCATCCGACGCGGCACCGACCTGGCGGACCTGATCGCCCAGGTGCCGCACCTGCTGATCGTCGCCCAGTTCGGCATCGTGGCGTTCGAGTTGCTGAGCCCGGTGGTCTTCCTCCTGCCACCCCGCTGGCGACTCGCCATGGTCGGCTTCTTCTACTCGTTCCACGCGGTCACCATCGCGACCATCACGATCTCGTTCGCGCCGCACCTGGCCGCGATGACCAGCTTCCTACCGCTGGAGCGGGTGCGCCCGCTGGTCTGGGCCCGCCGGCTCGTCGGCCGCGACACTCCCAACCCAGCGACGACGGACGCCCCGGAACCGCGCCCGGCGGGCGACGACCGCGAGCCGGTGCCGCCTGGCCAGGACCCGGTGGGCGCCGGCGCGGAACGGGCGCTCGACGATCAGACGCCGGTGGTCGGGCGACCGGTCGGGCCGTAAAGCCGCTCCCGGGCCTCCTGCGGCAGAGAGCAGGCCGCGGTGCTACCGGGGAGTCGGTGGCGGTTGCGCGCCACCCAGCGGTACGCGGGCCAGGCCGCAGCGCGCACCGGAGGAAACCGCAGGCCGGCACCGGCGACCCGCCAGAGCGGACCACTCGCGGCGAGCAGCTTCGCGATGGCGTCCGGACCGGCCGCGCGGGAGCCGTCCGCGCCGACCCACTGCACGGCCTCCTCGCACTCGGCCACGGTGAGGCCGAGCGCGTCCAGGTCGGCGAACTGCCAGGGCACCACCCGTGCGGCGGTGGGGATGCGGCGCTCGATGAACTGCGCACAGCTCGTGCAGAACGCGCAGTCCCCGTCGTAGACGAAGGTCGACGTCTCCATGGCGTCCATCCTCCCCTCTCCGACCATCCGAACGCCCACCGGTGTACGGCGGGTCACTTGCGCTTGCCTCGTACACGTGTTCGAATAGTGGCCATGCGCTGGGACAACCTCACCGCTCCCCCGGTCGAGGGAGACCCCGAGCGGGCAGCGCCAGCGACGCCACCCCTGCCGCTGGCGCTGCCCGGCGCCATCGCCCGCACCTTCGACACCCCCGAGTTCGCCGGGATGACCTTCTACGAGGTGCAGGCCAAGTCCATCCTCAACCGCGTGCCCGGGCAGTCCCGCGTCCCGTTCGAGTGGACGATCAACCCATATAGGGGCTGCTCTCATGCCTGCCGCTACTGCTTTGCGAGGAATACTCACACTTATCTCGATCTCGATGCCGGTGCGGACTTCGACCGGAAGGTGATCGTCAAGGTCAACGCCGGGGAGCTGGTTCGGCGCGAGCTGGCCGCGCCGCGCTGGCGGGGCGCGCACGTGGCGATGGGCACCAACGTGGACTGCTACCAGCGCGCCGAGGGTCGCTACCGGCTGATGCCGCAGATCATCGGTGCCCTGCGCGACTTCGCCAACCCGTTCTCGATCCTCACCAAGGGCACGCTGATCCTGCGCGACCTGCCGCTGCTGCGCCAGGCCGCCGAGGTGACCACGGTGGGCATCTCCTTCTCGGTGGGGTTCGTCGACGAGCACCTCTGGCGCACCGTCGAGCCGGGCACACCACACCCCCGCCGCCGGCTGGACGCCGTCCGGGCACTCGCCGACGCCGGCTTCTCCGTCGGCGTGTTGATGGCCCCGATCCTGCCCGGCCTCAGCGACAGCGACGAGTCGATCGAGGCCACCGTCTCGGCCATCGCCGCCGCCGGTGCGACGAGCGTGACCGCCCTGCCCCTGCACCTGCGTCCCGGCGCCCGGGAGTGGTACGCGCACTGGCTCGCCCGCGAGCACCCGCACCTCGTCCCCCGCTACCGCGAGCTCTACCGGGCCGGCGCGTACGCCCCGCAGGCGTACCAGCGGGAGTTGACCGCACGGGTGCGGATCGCCGCCCGACGGCACGGGTTGCACCGCGGGGAGCGCGGCGACAACCGCAACCTGCCGGAGCCGCCACCGCCGTCGGCGGCCGAGCAGCTCACCCTGCTCTAGTCGGAGCTACAGTCGGCGGGTGCGTACCGCTCAGCAGATCCTCGCCGACTCCGCCGTGATCGCCGTCGTGGGCGCGTCCCGCGACCCGTTCAAGGCCGCGCACGGCGTGCCGCTGCAGATGCAGCAGTACGGCTGGCGCATCATCCCGGTCAACCCGACGGTCGACGAACTGTTCGGGGAACGGGCCTACAAGACCCTCGCCGACATTCCGCACCCCGTCGACCTGGTGGACGTGTTCCGGCCGGCGGCCGACGCCGTGCAGGTGGTCCGGGACGCGGCGGCCATCGGTGCCCCCGCGGTCTGGCTCCAACTGGGCATCGTCTCGGCCGAGGCACGGCGAATCGCCGAGGAGGCTGGCATGGACTACGTCGAAGACCGCTGCCTCATCGTCGAACGCGCCGCCGCCAACCTGACCCGCCTGACCTGACCCACCCGGGTCAGAGCTTGTACTCCTTGAGGAGGCCTCGGGAGATGATGGTCTTCTGGATCTCCGAGGTGCCCTCGCCGATGAGCAGGAACGGGGCCTCCCGCATCAGCCGCTCGATCTCGTACTCCTTGGAGTAGCCGTAGCCGCCGTGGATGCGGAATGCCTCCTGGACGACCTCGGCGCAGTATTCCGAGGCGAGCAGCTTGGCCATCCCGGCCTCGACGTCGTTGCGCTGGCCGGCGTCCTTGAGCCGGGCGGCGTTGACCATGAGGGCGTGCGCGGCCTCGATCTTCGTGCCCATCTCGGCGAGCTTGAAGGCGATCGCCTGGTGCTTGGCGAGTGGTTGGCCGAAGGTCTTGCGCTGCTGGGCGTAGCTCACCGCCAGCTCGAAGGCGCGGATGGAGATACCGCAGGCGCGGGCGGCCACGTTGACCCGGCCCACCTCGATGCCGTCCATCATCTGGTAGAAGCCACGGCCCACCTTGTCGGCGCCGCCGAGGATCGCGGAGTCGGGCATGGTCACGCCGTCGAGCACCATCTCGGTGGTCTCGACGCCCTTGTAACCCATCTTCTCGATCTTGCCGGGGATGGTGAGGCCGGGGGCGGTCTCGCCGAAGCCGGGCTCCTTCTCCAGCAGGAAGGTGCTCATGTTGCCGTAGACGGACTCGGCACCGGTGTCGGTCTTGACCAGGGTGGCCACCACCGAGGAGTACGCCCCGTTGGTGAGCCACATCTTCTGCCCGTTGAGCACGTAGCGGTCGCCGTCGCGGACGGCCCGGGACTTGATCGCGGAGACGTCGGAGCCGGTCTCGGGCTCGGACATGGAGAACGCGCCGCGCACCTCGCCGGTGGCCATCTTCGGCAGCAGCCGGGCCTTCTGCTCGGCGGAACCGTGCTGGGAGATCAGGTACGCCACGATGAAGTGGGTGTTGACGATGCCGGAGATCGACATCCAGCCTCGGGACAGCTGCTCCACCACCAGCGCGTAGGTGAGTAGCGATTCGCCGAGCCCGCCGTACTCCTCGTCGATGGTGAGGCCGAACAGCCCCATCTCGCGCATGCCGTCGAGGATGTCGGTGGGGTACTCGTCGGCGTGCTCCAGCCGCTGCGCGTGCGGAATGATCTCCTTGTCGGCGAAGTCCCGAACGGTCTCCAGGATCGACCGTTGCACATCGGTCAGGCCGGGCGTCTGGGCGAGTCTGGCCATCTCAGCCTCCGGGGATCCGCGCACTACTCGTGGGTAACTGAACGCTGGGTCAGTATCAGCCCCTCGGGTCGACGAGGCCAAGGTGACCAGTCCACACAACCGCTGTGAAAAGGTTCACCGCTGCGGGTAGCGTCCGGCAAGAGGGACTTTTCCGGCACCGGCAGGAGGAGGACAGCTGTGAGCTACCCGCCGCCGTCGGGACCGCCCGAGGACGAGCCGCCGCCGTCACCCTACGAGCCACCGAAGGACCAGTCGCCGTACGCGCCACCGCCGGCCGGCCAGCCACCGTACGCGCCGCAGCCGGACCAGCCGGCGTACGAGCTGCCAGCGGAACGCTCACCGTACGGGCCACCGGCCGGCGAACCGTCGCCGTACGGCCACCAGGGGCCGCAGCAGTCGGCGCACTGGAGTCAGCAGCCGCCGTACCCCCCGCAGGGCCCCTACGGCCAGTACGGCCCACCGCCGTCCGGGCCGGGTCGGGGCACCAACGTGCTGGCGATCCTGTCGCTGGTGTTCGCCTTCGTGTTTCCGCCGGCCGGCGCCGTCCTCGGGCACGTGGCCAAGCGGCAGATCCGCACCAGCGGCGAGGAGGGCGACCAGCTCGCGACCTGGGGGCTGATCCTGGGCTACGTCTTCACCGGGCTCACCGTGCTGGCCTGCTGTGGCTGGCTGGCGCTGGTGGCCTTTGGCAACACCAACGACACCGGCGGCTACTGACCGACGCCGGTGCGGACCGCGCGGTCAGCGGAAGCGGGCCTCGCGGACGCTGTTGCCGCCGTCGACCACCAGCATTTGGCCGGTGATGTACGAGGCGGCCGGCGAGCAGAGGAAGCTGATCGCCGCGGCGACCTCGTCCGGCGTGCCCGGTCGCCCCACCGGCGTGCCCAGCCCCTGCTTGATCTCGGCCATGGTGGACGCCGCGGTGTAGATGGTGCCGGGTGCCACCGCGTTGACGGTCACACCGTCGGCGATCATCTCCATGGCCAGGGCCCGGGTCAGCCCGACGACCCCGGCCTTCGCCGCGGCGTACGCGGCCTCGGTGGGCAGGGCGTTGACCGGGCCGGCCGTGGCCGCCAGGTTGACGATCCGACCCCAGCCGCGCTCGGCCATCCCGCCGATGAACGCCCGGCTGCACAGGAACGCGGTGGAGAGGTTGCGGTCGATCTCACCGCGCCACTCGTCGTAGGTCAGCTGCGCCACCGGCCGCAGCACGCCCTGGCTGGCCCGACTGGCCAGGCCGGCGTTGTTGACCAGCACCTCGACGTCGCCCAACTGCTCGGCGACCGCATCGGCCAGCGCGCCGACCTCGGACTCGTCGGTCAGGTCCGCGACGAAGCCGGTGACACCCAGCTCGGTCGCCCGCTCATGGATGCGCCGGGTGGTGGAGACGATGGCCACCCGAGCGCCCAGGTCCGCGAGTCGCCGGGCGGTGGCGTACCCGATGCCGTCCGGGCTGCCCGCCCCGGTGACCAGGGCGACCCGCCCGTCGAGGCGCATGGTGACCGGGTCGGCGAGCGCGACCGGCTCGTCGGGGCCAGGGCTGCCCGCCGGGGCGGCCGTCCGGGCGCGCCGGGCCGCACCCGGACGGCTGACGTCCCGTCGGGGTCGGCTGCCGGAGCGGTCCGCGGCGCGCGCGTCGTATGCCATGCCAGGGATCCTGCCCGTTACGACCGGCCCGAGCAACGCGGCACCCGGAAGCGGGGGCGTCGGGTTTGGGTAGCGCTGGCTACCCTGTCTCCGCACCCCGACCTGACGGAGAGTTCGCATGACAAATCCCCCGCCGCCCGGCAACTGGACCGATCCCACGTGGTCGGCCCAGCCGTCGAGCCCCGCACCCGACCCGACCCTGGTGGCCGGCCAGCCGGTCCCCCCGCAACCGGGCCCGGTCGACCCGTACGCGCCGACCAACCCGTACGCCCCGGCCGACCCGTACGCCGGAGCGCAGCCGCCAGCGACCCAGCCGATGCCCGGGTACGCCCCGCCCGGCTACGCCCCGCAGGGCTACCCGCCGCAGTACCCCGGCTACGGCTACCCGCAGCCGCCGAAGACCAACGGGATGGCCATCGCGGCGTTCGTACTGGCCCTGCTCGGTTTCACGTCCTGCATCACCGCGCCGGTCGGCGCGATCCTCGGGCACGTCGCGCAGAAGCAGATCCGGCTCAGCGGCGAGGGCGGTGCGGGGATGGCGAAGGCCGCCATCATCGTCGGCTGGATTCTCACCGGGTTCCTGGTGCTGGTGATCGCCGGCTACGCCGCCGCGATCATCTACGCGATCACGACGGGCGACAACAGCAGCAGCTACTGACCGGCGTGCGGGCCGGCGTACCGTCGAGTGTCGAGCCGGATCGACGGCCGGCGGCGGTCGTCCCGGCCCGGCCGGTCACTGCGCCGGTGGGGTGAACGACGAGGTACGGCTCATCCCGGCGGCCCGGCCCTTGGCGGCGACCACGAGCGCCATCTTGCGGGACGCTTCGTCGATCATCTCGTCGCCGAGCATCACGGCGCCGAGACGGCCGCCGGCCTCGGAGGTGTAGTGCTCGTACGCGTCGAGGATCAACTCGGCGTGGTCGTAGTCGGCCTGCTCCGGCTGGTAGACCTCGTTGGCGGCGTCGATCTGGCCCGGGTGCAGCACCCACTTGCCGTCGAAGCCCAGCGCGGCCGAGCGCTTGGCCACCTCACGGAACGCGTCGACGTCGCGGATCTGCAGGAAGGGGCCGTCGATGGCCTGCTTGTCGTGCATCCGCGCGGCCATCAGGATCCGCATCAGGATGTAGTGGTACGGGTCGCCCGGGTAGTCCGGGATCAAGCCGCCGACGACCATCGACTTCATGTTGATCGACGCCATGAAGTCGGCCGGGCCGAAGATGATGGTCTCCACGCGCGGCGAGGCGGCGGCGATCGCGTCCACGTTGACCAGACCGGCGGCGTTCTCGATCTGCGCCTCGATGCCGATCCGGCCGACCTCCAGGCCGATCGTCTTCTCGATCTGGGTGAGCGTCAGGTCCAGCCAATGCACCTGGGCGGCGGTCTGCACCTTCGGCAGCATGATGCAGTCCAGGTTGGCGCCGGCGCCCTCGACGACCTCGATGACGTCCCGGTAGGTCCACGGGGTGGTCAGGTCGTTGACCCGGACCACCCGGGTCTTGCCGGCCCAGTCACCCTCGTTGAGGACGGCCACGATGTTCTTGCGGGCGTCCGCTTTGGCCAGTGGGGCGACGGCGTCCTCCAGGTCGAGGAAGACCTGGTCGGCCGGAAGCCCCTGGGCCTTGCCGAGCATCTTCACGCTGGAACCCGGCACGGCGAGGCAGGACCTGCGGGGGCGACCGACTGCGGCCATCAATGCGCTCCTTCCAGCGTCCGGCGGGCATGCCGACGCCACCTGACGACAGATCCGGGACCTTAACGATCCCAAAGGGCGTTGTGACGTCACGGTAACCTCGCGCCATGACCGGGGTGAATGGACCTGTGGAAGATCTCACTGGGCGCCGACTGGTGGTGGTGACCGGGGCCAGCTCCGGCATCGGGCTGGCGGCCGCCGTGCACCTGGCCTGCCGTGGTGACCAGGTGGTGCTGGTCGGGCGGGACCCGGCCCGGCTACAGGCCGCAGCCGAACGGGTACGGGAAAGCTCCGGTGAGCGTCCGGAGCTGTTCCGGGCCGACTTCGCGATCCTCGACGACGTACGCCGACTGGCCGAGCAGCTCCGGGGCGCGTACGACCGGATCGACGTGCTCGCCAACAACGCCGGCGCGATCGCGTTGCAACCGCTGAGCACCGTCGACGGCTTCGAGATGTCGATCCAGGCCAACCACCTGGCCCCGTTCCTGCTGACCAACCTGCTCGCCGACCGGGTGGGCCGGGTCGTGGTGACCGCCTCCGGCGCGCACCGCTTCGGCGCACTCGACCCGGACGACCTGAACAAACCACTGCGTGACTACCGGCCAATGGGCGCGTACGGCACCAGCAAGCAGGCGAACATCCTGTTCACCGCCGAGGCCGCCCGCCGCTGGCCGGACACCTCCGCGTACAGCTTTCACCCCGGGATGGTCCGCACCCGGTTCGCCAACGACAGCAGGCTGGTCGCGTTCGGTATGCGTTTCCTGCCGTTCCGCAGCCCGGAGAAGGGCGCCGAGACCCTGGTGTGGCTGGCCAACCAGGACCGCTCCCGGCTCATCAACGGGGGTTACTACGCCGACCGCCGGCCGCGTAGGCCGCTCCGGAAGGCGTCCGACCCGCAGCTCGCCGCCCGGCTCTGGGCGGCGAGCGCCAAGGCCGTCGGTCTCGATGGCTGACCGGGCGGCCCTGCGTACCGCCCTCGGCGACGCCGCCCCGACGACCCGGGTCATCGAGGTGTACGAAAGCTAACCCGCCGGGCGGGTGTCGCGCGGTCAGTCGGCCAGCGGGGTCGGGTCGGCCGGCAGGGCGCTGGGCTCGCTCCGCCGGCCGCCGAGCACCACCACCGCCACCCCGGCCAGCAGCAACGCCATCCCGAGCAGCGCGTACGGGCGGGGCACCTGGCCCAGCCAGGCCCAGCCGAGCAGGGCCGCGCCGGGCGCCTCCAGCAGGATCAGCACGCTCACCGTGGTCGCCGGGATCTTCCGCAGGGCGTAGTTGAACATCGAGTGCCCGAGCAGTTGGGCGCCGGCCACCAGGGCCAGGATGGCCAGCCAGGTACGCCCCTCGAAGCCGGTCAGCCGCACGCCGCCGACCAGGCACAGGGCCAGCAGGATCAGCGCGCAGATCCCGTAGCAGATGGTGGTGTAGGTGGTGGTGCTGATGCTGCTCCGCGCCCGTTCCCCGAACGCGGTGTAGACGGCGGCGAACAGGGCGCCGATCAGCGCCAGCACGTCACCGAGGACGGCCCGGCCGGAGACCCCCACGTCCACTCCGGTGGCGACCGCCGCGCCGCCGACCGCGACCGCGATGCCGATCCACACCACCCGGGGCAGCGGACGCCCCTGGGCGCGGGCGATCAACCCCTGCCAGACCGGCTGGGTGGCGACCAGGGCGGTGGACGTGGCGACCGAGGTGAGCTGGGCGCTCGGCACCCAGGTGGC
The DNA here is from genome assembly GCF_044456765.1 of Micromonospora sp. NPDC050784. Taxonomy (NCBI): domain Bacteria; kingdom Bacillati; phylum Actinomycetota; class Actinomycetes; order Micromonosporales; family Micromonosporaceae; genus Micromonospora; species Micromonospora sp. NPDC050784. Next base: position 39,752 of record NZ_JBITGG010000005.1, read on the forward strand.
GAAGTGTCCGGCCAGGGCGACCCCGGACAACACGCAGAACAGTCCCTCCCGCCGGCCCGCGCCCACGGTCAGCCTGCGGAACTCGGCCCGACGCCGAACCAGCGCGAAGGGGCTCAGCACGGCCACCGCGAGCAGGTTGCGCCAGAACGCGATGGCCAGCGCGGGGGCGACGGCGTACGCGATCAGCGGCGCGGACGACGACACGGCTACCACGGCCAGCCCGACCGCTCCGGTGGTCAGCGGATCCAGGGTCGGCCGGTGTGAAGGTGGGGGCACGGGACGTAATCCTCACACGTATGACACTCAGCACGGACGGTCATCACTCCGTTACGATCACGCGGTTCCGCGCCGGCGACACTCGACCGCCCGGAGGCGTTCCCCCATGCCCAGCTACCAGGCGGTGCTGTTCGACTTCTTCGGCACCCTGACCCGTTCGGTGCAGCGCGGTGCCGCGCACCTCGGCACCGCCGAGTTGCTCGGGTGCCACACCGACACGCTGACCGAGGTGCTGGACCGCACCTACTACGAACGGGCCACCGGCCTGCTCGGCAACGCGGAGGCGACCCTGCGCTGGGTGTGCGCCCAGGTTGGCGTACACCCCAGTGACCATGCGGTGCGAGCGGCGGTGGCGTCCCGGCACCGGGCGGTGCGCGCGGACACCTGGCTGCGGGCCGACGCGGTGCCGGTGCTGGCGGCCCTGCGCCAGCGCGGCCTGCGCACCGGCGTGATCAGCGACTGTACGCACGAACTGCCGGCCTTCCTGCCGCAGCTCGCGGTCGCCCCCCTGCTCGACGTCCGGGTCTTCTCGGTGCAGGTCGGGCGGTGCAAACCGGATCCGACGCTCTACCTCACGGCCTGCCAGCGGCTCGGGCTCGCGCCGGACGACTGCCTCTACGTGGGTGACGGCGGCAGCCAGGAGTTGACCGGCGCCGAGCGGGCCGGGATGACCGCCGTCCGGCTCGCCGCACCGGATCTGGCCACGCACCTGGTGTTCAACGCCGACCGGGACTGGCGCGGCCGGACGCTCGGCACCCTGGGCGAGGTGCTCGCCCTCGTCGACGCCGACGCCGCGGTGGCGGGCGTCGGCGGCTGGGCGGGCTGATCGACTGATCAGCGGCGGCGGACCCGGTGCAGGCGGAACGGCTTGCGGGTGGCCCGGACCGCCGGAGTCGGCCGGGGCGGTTCGGCCTGCGCGTCGGCCGGCAACTCGGCGCCGGCCAGCGGCGTACCGGCCGGGGCGAGTCGGTTCACCGCGCATCCGTCGGCGGCCCACCGGGCCACCAGATCGGCGGTCGGACCGGGCGCGTTGAGGCGCTTCGCCGCGACCAGCGGCGCGGTGACGTCCCACGCCTCGGTGCCCGGCTGCAACCGGCTCACCCGGGCCGGCCAGGTGACGATCCGCCCGCCGTGGTCGCCGCGCAGGGTCACCTGGGCCTCGGTCGCGTCGGCCAGGCCCGGTGCGGCCTGCTCGCCCGGCCCGCTGACCACCAGGAGCGAGCCCTCCAGCGGAGCGCACCAGAGCGCCAGCGCCGGCCCGCCGGCAACGCTCACCCAGGCCACGGCGGCCTTCTTCATCGCCTCGTCGACCAGTGGGGTGCCCCCGGGGGCGTCCTCGTCCGTCACACCCGCATCCTCCCGCATCGGCGTCTCCGCTCAGCCCACGAACGGCGGCACGGCGATCTCGCCCCGGGCCACCGGCATCACTTGGCCGGCGACCGTCGCGCCGATCGCCGCCCCGTTCGCCGCGGTGACCGTGCAGGCCAACGCGGACGGGCGGTTCATCTCCACGCCCTGACGGACCGCGTACTCCGACCGCCCTTCGCCGGGCAACAGACCACTCGCCACCAGCCAGACACCGAGGCCTAGCGCCGCCGAACCGGTCGCCGGGTCCTCCGGAATGCCGATCCCCGGCACGAAGACCCGGGCGTGCGCGGTTTGCGTGGCCGCGTCCCAGGAGAAGACGCTGACGTGCGACACCCCGTACCGCTGCGCCGCCGCCGGGTTCACCCGGGCGCGGGCCACCGACTCCGGACGCACCGGCAGGTACGGGAACTCCAGCCCACAGCCGGCGACGCGTGGGGCGGGCCCGAAGTGGTCGTCGGCGACCAGCCCGGCGATCTCCAACAACGGCTCCGGGTCCAGTTCCGGCCCGAGGGTCGGGGTGCCACCGGTCAGCGTCGCCCCGGACCCGGTCACCTCGATCGGCAGCACACCGGCCTGACACTCCTGGGTGACCTGCCCCACACCGAACATGCCCCGCCGGCACGCGGTGACCGCCGCGCCGACGCTGGGGTGCCCGGCGAACGGCAACTCCTCCACCGGAGTGAAGATCCTGGCCCGGTAGGTGCTGCCCACCTGCGTCGGCGGCAGCACGAACACCGTCTCGGAGAGGTTGAACTCCAGCGCGAGCGCCTGCATCTGCGCGGTGGCCAGCGCCTCCGCGCCGAACACCACGGCCAGCGGGTTGCCGGCGAAGGGGCGATCGGTGAAGACGTCCACGATCTCGTAGGCCAAGGTCGACATGTTGATAAACACTAGGCGCTTAGGCTGGTGTCCGTGAGTACGCCGACCCGGGTCTACATCGCCCGTCTCGCCGGAGTCGCCGTCTTCGACCCGAACGGTGATCAGGTGGGACGGGTTCGTGACGCCGTGGCACGGCTCCGGGCGACGAAGCGTCCGCCGGAGGTGGTGGGCCTCGTCGCCGAGATGCCGATGCGTCGTCGGATCTTCCTGTCGATCAACCGGATCACCTCCATCGACGCCGACGCCGTCGTGCTCGGCTCCGGCACCCTCAACCTGCGCCGGTTCGAGAAGCGCCCGAACGAGCTGCTGGTGCTCCAGGAGCTGCTCGACCGGCGGGTGCAACTCGACCCGGGCGGTCAGCCCGGCGCGGTCGTGGACGTCGCGATGGAGTGCACCCGGGGCGGCGAGTGGTCGCTGACCCGCGTCGCCGTACGCGAGCAGACCGGTCGACTCAGCCGCCGCGGCCACCTGCACCAGGTCGAGTGGGACCGGGTGCGCGGGCTCAGCGGCATCGCCGACAACCGGGGTACGGCGAACCTGCTCGCCGTACTGGAGGACATGCGCCCCGCCGACCTGGCCAACGCGTTGCAGGATCTGCCCGACGCGCGGCGTAACGAGGTCGCGGCCGCGCTGGACGACGAGCGGCTGGCCGACGTGCTCAGCGAGCTGCCGGAGCACGATCAGGTGGAGATCCTCGCCGCCCTCGACCGGGAGCGGGCCGCCGACGTCCTGGAGGAGATGGACCCGGACGACGCCGCGGACCTGCTCAACGAGCTGCCCCCACCCGAGCAGGACGTGCTGCTGGACCTGATGGAGCCGGACGAAGCCGACCCGGTACGCCAACTGCTGAAGTACACCCCGGGCACGGCGGGCAGTGTGATGACCTCGGAGCCGGTCATCCTGCCGCCGGACGCCACCGTCGCCGAGGCGCTGGCCCGGATCCGGGAGCCGCAGCTCTCCCCCGCCGTCGCCGCGCAGGTCTTCGTGACCCGGGCACCGCAGAACACGCCGACCGGCCGCTACCTGGGCATGGTGCACTTCCAGGCACTGCTGCGCGAACCCCCGGCCGACCTGCTGGGCAAGGTGGTGGTCAACGACATCGACCCGCTGCGCCCCACCACCCCGCTGCCGGAGATCACCCGCCGGATGGCCACCTACGACCTGGTCGCCATGCCGGTGATCGACCGCAACAACCGGCTCGTCGGCGCCGTGACGGTGGACGACGTGCTGGACCACTCCCTACCCCGGGACTGGCGGGACCGCGACGCCCTGGCCGCCCCGGGCGCCACCGACACCGCGCTGGACGGCGCGGATGGCTGACCAGCGGCGGACGGAGCGTCTCGACCAGCCACGCGAGCCCCGGGGCGTCAAGCTGCCCCGGTTCGACGCGGAGGCGTTCGGTCGGTGGTCCGAGGGCATCGCCCGGGGCATGGGCACCGCGAACTTCATCGTCGTCATGACGGTGGTGATCACGATCTGGTTCGTCTGGAACACGTTGGCCCCGGCGAACCTGCGCTTCGACCCGTACACCTTCACGTTCTTGACCCTGGTGCTGTCGTTGCAGGCCAGCTACGCGGCCCCGCTGATCCTGCTGGCGCAGAACCGGCAGGCCGACCGGGACCGGGTGGCCCTCGAGGAGGACCGGCGGCGAGCCACCGCGCAGAAGGCGGACACCGAGTACCTGGCCCGGGAGATCGCGGCTCTGCGGATCGCGCTGGGTGAGGTCGCCACCCGCGACTTCCTCCGCTCCGAGCTGGCCCGGCTGGCCGAGGAACTGGACGAGGTGGGGCAACGCCGGCAACGACTGGAGCGCCGCCAGCAGGAGAAGGACAGCCGGCAGGAGCGACGTGGCCAACGGCCGACCGACGGCGTCGGCCTGGACGAACCCCGCGACGACCTGGACGGCGACTTCACCCGGGACGCCCGGCCGGACGGCACCGGCCCGCGCCGGTCAGAGGGCTGACCGGCGGGTCATCGATTGGCTCACACCGCACCGGGCAACGGCGGCAGCGGATGCCCCGCGACGTAGCATTGCGGGCATGTCAGCACCCGTGAGCACCGTCGAGGACGCGATCCAGGCCGCCCTGGCCACCGTCAACGACCCGGAGATCCGCCGGCCCATCACCGAGCTGGGCATGGTCCGCTCCGCCACGATCGGTGCCAGCGGTGTCGTCCGCGTCGAACTGCTGCTCACCGTCGCCGGCTGCCCGCTGAAGGACAAGCTGCGTACGGACATCACCACCGCCCTGGCCGCGGTGCCCGGCGTCACCGGCGTGGAGATCGACTTTGGGGTGATGACCCCCGAGCAGCGGCAGTCGTTGCAGTCGCAGTTGCGCGGCGGCGGCGCCACCGAGGAGCCCGTCATCCCGTTCGCCCAGCCCGGCTCGCGCACCCGCGTGTACGCGGTGGCCAGCGGCAAGGGTGGCGTCGGCAAGTCCAGCGTGACCGTCAACCTGGCGGCGGCGCTCGCCGCCCGTGGGCTCTCCGTCGGGGTGGTCGACGCCGACATCTACGGCCACTCGGTGCCCCGGATGCTCGGCACGGAGGCCCGGCCCACCCGGGTCGAAGACATGATCATGCCGCCGCAGTCGCACGGCGTGAAGGTGATCTCCATTGGCATGTTCACGTCCGGCAACGCCGCCGTCGTGTGGCGCGGCCCGATGCTGCACCGGGCGTTGCAGCAGTTCCTGGCCGACGTCTACTGGGGCGACCTGGACGTGCTCCTGCTCGACCTGCCCCCGGGCACGGGTGACGTGGCCATCTCGCTGGCTCAGCTGCTGCCCAACTCGGAGATCCTGATCGTCACCACACCGCAGACCGCTGCCGCCGAGGTGGCGGAACGGGCCGGTGCGATCGCCCTGCAGACCCACCAGCGGGTGGTCGGCGTCATCGAGAACATGTCCTGGCTGGAATTGCCGGACGGCTCCCGGATGGAGATCTTCGGCTCCGGCGGCGGCACGGCCGTGGCCGAGTCGCTGAGCCGGACCATCGGCGCGCAGGTGCCGCTGCTCGGTCAGATCCCACTGGACACCCGGGTCCGTGAGGCCGGCGACGCCGGCAACCCGATCGTGCTGGCCGAGCCGGAGTCCCCGGCCGCGAAGGCACTCGGCACGATCGCCGACCGGCTCGCGCTGCGCCGCGAGTCACTGCTCGGCAAGCCGCTCGGCCTCAAGCCCGCCGGCCGCTGACCACCCCGAACACGTCAGCCCGCCGGCCGCTCCTGGCCGGCGGGCTGAATCACGTTGGTGAGTAGTCCAGGCAGGCCGCCACGACGTGGTTGACCGGCCGACTTCCTGCGACGCGAGTTGATCAGCGCCGGGTCCGGCGGGTACTGACCGGGTCGGTCAGGTGGCGTCGTCGTAGCTGGCGCGGGGGGCCGGGGCCGAGGGAGTGCTGGTGGCCGTGCCGGAGCGGGCCTCGTTCGACCGCAGGTCGGCGGCGTTGGCCACGTCCTTCAGGTCGTTGTGCACGCCGCTGACGTCCGCGCGCAGGTTGTCGTAGACGCCCTGCAACGGCTTGCGGATCGCCGCCTCGTCCTCCTCGCTGAGGAGGTGCTTGCGGATGAACGCCTTCGGGTGCAGGTCTTCCAGCTGGATGTCGGTGCCCAGCTCGCGGCTCAGGTCGCCGGTGGCGTTGCGGGCCATGTTGCGCAGGTTGCGCACCAACCGCAGGCCATCGGTGATCACGGCGGGGAGCCGGTCGCCGAAGATCAGCAGCGCCAGGAGCAGCAGCGCACCGATCTCCCACCAGTTCAGGTTGTCGAGCATCCCGCGGGCCTCCTCTCGGCGTCAGCAGCAAGACTACGCACGCCGAGCGGCTTTCGGGCAGGGGGTGCGCAGCTGTTCACTTCGCGTCCGCCGCGAGGGTTACCGAGGTGTTCTGCCGGGCGGAGCCCCGCCGATACTCGACGGTCACCACCGAGCCTGGCGCGTACTTGCGGACCAACGCGGTCAGATCGGTCGGCTCGGTCATCGGCCGCCCATTGATCTTGAGGATCACGTCGCCGACCTTCAACCCGGCACCGTCCGCGGGGCCGGACGGCTCCACCTCGGCCAGCCGCAGGCCACCCCCGACAACTCCGGTCGGGCCGTCCGCCCGGGCACCGATCACCGTACGACGGGCCTTGCCGGTGCCGATGATGTCCTGGGTCACCCGCTTGGCCTGGTTGATCGGGATGGCGAAGGCGAGCCCGATGTTGCCCGCCTCCTGCCCCTCGGCGACAAGCGACTTGATGGTGGAGTTCACCCCGACCACCCGGCCGGCGCCGTCGACCAGTGGACCGCCCGAGTTGCCGTGGTTGACCGCGGCGTCGGTCTGGATGGCCGCGTAGTACCGCACCGGACCGCCCGGCTCGCCGGCCTGCATCGTCCGGTCCAGAGCACTCACGATGCCGGCGGTGACCGTGTTGGCCAGCGACAGCGGCGAGCCGATGGCGAGCACGGGGTCGCCGACCGCCAGCGCGTCGGAGTCGCCGAACTCCACAGGTCGCAGCCCGGGGCGACTCACCTTGATCACCGCGATGTCCGACTCCGGGTCCTGCCCGACGATGGTCGCCGGCGCGGTGCTGCCGTCGTTGAAGACCACCGAGGCCTTGCCGGTGCCGCCGGCCACCACGTGGTCATTGGTGATCACATGGCCGTCGGCGGTGGCGATGAACCCGGAGCCCTCACTCGTCCCGCCGAGGCTGCTCACCCGCACGGTGACCACGCTGGGCAGGACCCGTTCGGCGACCCCGGCCAGCGACTCCGGTTTGCGCTGCGCCAGCGCCGGCACCTCCGCGGGCGCACCACCGAGGACCGCCGCGCCAGCGCCGCCGCGTACCGCGAACGCGTAGCCCAGCGCACCGCCGAGGGTGCCGGCCAGGAGCGCGGTGATCACCGGGATGAGCAACAGGTGGCGCAGCGTCGGCCGGCCCGGCGCGTCGGGGTCGGTGACCGGCTCGGGCTCGGTGCCGGGAGCCACCACCCCGGGCACCACCACCGCGGTCGGTGCCGCCGGGTCGCGCCAGGGGTCGGCGAGCGCGTCCGACCACCAGGGCGACGCCTCGGCCGAGTTGGGCCCACCCGCAGCCGAAGTCGGCCAGCCCGGCGTCGGCCCGCCGGAAGACCCCGGCCAGCCCGGTGTCGGCCCGACCGGAGACGCCGGCCAGCCCGGTGTCGGAGGGCCGGAAGACGCCGGCCAGCCCGGCGTCGGTCCGCTGCCTGGCGAGGGGAGGGGCGTGCGGTCAGCCCCCGGCGTGGTCGGCGGCCCCACCGACGGGGCTCCTGCCCCGGGCGGTCGCGCCGGAGCCGGAGTCTCACCGCCCCGGCGCCAGTCCCAGCCGTCGGTCACGTCGGTGCCTCCCAGTCCGTCCCCGGATCCCGCGCCGCGTCGCCCGGCCACGGGCCGGTCTGGTCGCGGCTGACGGGATACCGCCTCCAGGATTGCACGGATGTACGCGGTGCAGTCAGCGGTTGCCCCGGTGATCGCTTCCGGCGGAGGCGCGGCTGCGCCCCACGACGGTCGCCTCTACGCTCACAATGCCAACCCGCCCCCGCACCACGCACCGCCCCCGGAGGTGCCCCATCGCCACGGTCGCCGGTTCCGGCAGTTCGACGACTCAGGCTCAGCACTTCGCCGAGTCGTACGTCACCGAGGATCTCGTTCTGCGTACCGCCCGCAGCCTGGCCCGGGAGGTGGGCCTCGACGCGGTCACCCCTGGCGCGGGAGCCGCGCTGCGGCTGCTGGCCGCCGCCGGCAATGCCCGTGCGGTGGTGGAGATCGGCACCGGCACCGGGGTCAGCGGCGTCTGGTTGCTGCGCGGCATGCGCGCCGACGGTGTGCTCACCACCATCGACGTGGAGGTGGAGCACCAGCGGATCGCCCGGCGGATCTTCGCCGAGGCGGGCTTCGCGGCCGGGCGCACGCGGATCATCACCGGTCGGGCGCTCGACGTGCTGCCCCGGCTCGCCGACGGCGCGTACGACCTGGTCTTCGTGGACGCGGAGGCGACCGGCTTCCATGCCTGTGTGGAGGCGGCGCTGCGGCTGTTGCGCCCGGGGGGCGTGCTGGCGCTCAACGGCGTGCTGGCCAGCGACCGGATCGGCGACCCGGCCGCCCGGGACGCGGAGACGGTGACGGTTCGCGAGACGATCAAGGCGGTCCGGGAGTCGGAGCACTGGATCCCCGCCCTGCTTCCGGTCGGGCACGGGCTGCTCGCCGCGGTGAAGTGCTGACCGGTGCCCAGGACGGGTCGAAGCCTCGGTCGAGCCGAGGCTTCGACTCCCGCACTAGTTGACGTCGGCGAGCCAGCGCAGCAACGACCGGACACCCCAGCCGGTGGCGCCTCGGCTGACCTCGGCCTGGTCGCCGTCGGCCCAGGACGGGGCGGACATGTCCAGGTGCAGCCAGCGGTCCCGTAGTTCGCCGGTGAACTCGCGTAGGTAGAGCGCGGCCAGCACCGAGCCGGCACCCTGCGCCGGCGCGCTGTAGAGGTCGGCGATCTCGCTGCCGAGGTATTCGACGTAGTCGGTGTGCAGCGGCATCCGCCACGCCGACTCGCCGGCCGCCTCGGCCGCCGCCAGCACGCCGGCGGCCAGTTCGTCGTTCTCGCTGTACAGCGCGGCGGTGCGCTTGCCCAGCGCCACCGAGTTCGCGCCGGTGAGCGTGGCCAGGTCCAGCAGCAGGTCCGGTTTGAGCTGCTGCACCGCGTACGCCAGCGCGTCGGCGAGGACCAGCCGACCCTCGGCGTCGGAGTTGGTCGTCTCGCTGGTCGTGCCGCCGTAGTGCCGGATGACGTCGCCGGGGCGGAACGCCGAGCCGCTGACCATGTTCTCGGCGAGCGGGGCCAGCGTGGTGATCCGGACCGGCAGCCGCAGCGCGGCGGCGCCCAGGGTGGCGGCGACGACCGCGGCCGCGCCGGCCATGTCCTTGCGCATCAGCTTCATCGACGCCACCGGCTTGATCGAGATGCCGCCGGTGTCGAAGGTGATGCCCTTGCCGATCAGCACCACGTGGGTGCGCGCGTCGGCGGGGTGCCAGTCCAGTTCGACGAGTCGGGGTCCGCTGGCGGAGCCTCCGCCCACGGCGAGGATCCCGCCGAAGCCCTCTGTGGTCAGCTCGGCCGGACCACGAACCCGCAGCCGCAGGTCCGGAAGATCGGCTGCGGCGGAGGCCACCTGGTCGGCGAACCACTGGGGGGTCTTCACCGACGACGGGGTGTTGGTCAGGTCCCGGGCGAGATGGGTCATCGCGGCCGTGGTCCGGGCCGTGGTGACGGTGTCCTCGTACCCGGTCGGGTCGGCGATCAGCAGATCGACGCTGGTGAGCGCCGGTCGGTCGCCGGCCTCGGTGAGTCGGAACCGGTACGGGGCGAGCAGCAGCCCCTCGCTCAGCCCGCGAACCGCGGCCGGGGTCAGCGCGGCCGGCAGCGCGATGGTGATATGCGTCTCAGCTGCGGCGGAGCGGGCCAGGGCCGCGCCGGCCGTCCGCCAGGCCGCCTCGTCGCCGTCACCGATGCCGAGCAGCAGCAGCCGACCGGGGGTACGCCCGGGGCGCAGCTGGGTGTGGATCTCGCCGGCTCGGCCCGTCAGCCGGGCCGCTGACACCAGCGCGGTCGACTCGTCGGCCGTGCCGTCCGGGGCCGCCACGGCGGTCGACACGGGCTCGGCCGAGGTGTCACCCTCCGCCGCCGGATCGGCGGGACGGACGGGCAGGACGAGGACGTCGAGCCGGTCGGGCTCGGCGATCAGGCGGATGGCGAGCACGCGGAACCGTACCTCCAGGAAAGTGTCGCGGACGGCGGCGAACCCACCTGCCCGCAGCGTTGAAGACCCTGAGCCACCGGCGATCCCGGTGGCTCAGGGTCCGACGAACGTTCCGGGCGGCGTGAGCCGCCCGGAGCACTCCTTACTCAGCCGGCCGCTGCCTTCAGTGCGTCACCGAGCGCGTTGGCCTCGTCGGGAGTCATCTCGACGACGAGCCGGCCACCGCCCTCCAGCGGGACCCGCATGACGATGCCCCGCCCCTCCTTGGTGACTTCCAGCGGACCGTCGCCCGTCCGCGGCTTCATCGCCGCCATGTTGTCTCCCCTCAGACCTACACCAGGGTCGGTGGGTTGCCCCACAGCCACTTCGTCACGACCACCCGCAACGGTCACGGGGGTGTCGACCAACGATTTTCCCTGATGAACACCGCCGGACCCAAACCGGAGCAGCATTGATGTAACAGCATCTAGCTTATCTTGAGAAGGCCTGTCACAATGTGCGGTCATGCAGGCACGGTCGGCACTCTTCGACCTGTACGGCGACCACCTCCGTCCGAGGGGTGGCCGGGCACCGGTTGCTGCCCTGGTCAAGCTACTGGCGCCGCTGGGAATCGCACCGCCGGCAGTTCGCACCGCCGTGTCCCGGATGGTGCGTCAGGGCTGGCTCGAACCACTCCGATTGGTCTCCGGACCGGGGTATTCGATCACACCGAAAGCCGCCCGGCGACTCGACGAGGCAGCGGCCCGGATCTACCGGACCGGCCGGGTCACCTGGGACGGGCGGTTCGATCTGCTGGTGTTGGAGGCCCCGGGCTCCCGGCGGGACCGCCAGCGGCTCGCCGCCAACCTGAGCTTCCTCGGCTACGGGACGCTCGACGAGCAGACCTGGGTAGCCACCCGCCCCGCCGAGGATGTCGACCTGCTCCTCGCCGAGACCGGCATCCGGTTCGAGCGGTTCACCGCCTCGCACTTCTCCGGCACCCCCGGCGCGATGGGCGTGGTCCGACGAGCGTGGAACCTGGCCGAGATCGGCCGCGCCTACGAGCGGTTCGTCGCGGACCAGCGCCCGCTGCTCGCGGCGGTCACCGTGCGCAGCAGCGACGAGGAGGCGTACGCGACGCGGTTCCGCCTCGTGCACGCGTGGCGTACGTTCCTCTTCCAGGACCCGCAGCTGCCCCCGGCGCTGCTGCCCGAGCGGTGGCCTGGCACCGCCGCGGCCAGTTTCTTCGACCGGCACGCGGCCCGTCTGCGTCCGGCCGCCGACCGGTACGTCGAACAGTGCCTCGACGCCGGCAACCGCATCGTCCGACAGAAGGGTCGTTAGACACGTGACCGAGCCGCTGCTGGTCGACCGGACCGATGCCGTCGTCACCCTCACGCTGAACCGGCCGAACGCCATGAACTCGCTCGACGTGGCGCTCAAGGAGGCGCTGCGGGACGCCCTGGCGGAGCTGGAGACCGACCGGTCCTGCCGCGCGGTCGTCCTGGCCGGGGCCGGCGGGTCGTTCTGCGCCGGGCAGGACCTGCGCGAGCACGTGGCCACCCTGGAGCACTCCGCCAGTGACCCGTTGGGCACCGTGCGGGCGCACTACAACCCGATCGCCGCCCGGCTCGCCAACCTGCCCAAGCCGGTGATCGCCGCGGTCCGTGGGATGGCCGCCGGGGCGGGCGCCTCGCTGGCGTTCCTGGCCGACATCCGCATCGGCGGTCCGACCACCAATTTCTTGATGGCCTTCGCCAAGGTCGGTCTCGCCGCCGACACCGGCGCCTCCTGGACGTTGCCCCGACTGGTCGGGCACGCCAAGGCGGTGGAGCTGCTGATGCTGGCCGAGCCGGTCCGCGCCGAGGAGGCCTGCCGGTTGGGCCTGCTCAACCGGTTGACGGACGACGACGAGCAGGTGTTGCCCGTCGCCCAGGAGTTGGCCGCCCGCCTCGCCGCCGGCCCGACCGTCGCGTACGGGGCGATCAAGCGGCAGCTCTCGATCGCCGACGCGGGCACCCTCGCCGACGCCCTCGCCGCCGAGGCGCAGGCCCAGTCGATCTGCGGCGCCACCGCCGACCACCGGGCGGCCACCCTCGCCTTCGTCGGCAAGCAGAAACCGGTCTTCGAGGGACGCTGAACGCGATCCGGACGCCGCCCTTACCGTCCTCGAACACGGGCCGCCTAGCGTCGGCCGGTATGAGCGATCGTGAAGCGGTGGCGCACCTGCTGCGCCGGGCCACCTTCGGGCCGACCGCCGACGAGGTGGACGCGGCCGAGCGGGCCGGGCCGGCGGCGACCCTGGACCGCCTGCTCACCCCACCCTCGACGGACAAGGGTGCGGCGGCCACGCCGATCCCCACCCTGCCCCCCGACCCGTACGCCGGGCTGACCAAGGATTCCACCCGCGAGCAGCGGCAGCAGGCCAACGCGGAGCGCCGCAAGCAACTCCAGCAGGTCACCGAGTGGTGGCTGGACCGGATGGTGGCCGCCGAGGACGGGCTGACCGAGAAGTTGCTCTTCTTCTGGCACGGCCACTGGGCCACCAGCGCGCAGAAGGTCAAGTCGGCGCGGCTGATGGTGGGCCAGTTGGAGACGCTGCGCCGGCACGGTCGTGGGCCACTGGGACCGCTGGTCGCCGCGATGGTGCGCGACCCCGCCCTGATCGTCTGGCTGGACGGGCAGAAGAACACCCGCAAGGCGCCGAACGAGAATCTGGCCCGCGAGCTGATGGAGCTGTTCACCCTCGGCATCGGCGCCTACAGCGAGGCCGACGTGAAGGCCGGCGCGCGGGCACTGACCGGCTGGGTGGTCGACAGGCGTACCGGTGTGGCCAGCTTCGAAGCCAAGCGGCACGACCCGGGCGAGAAGAGCATCCTCGGGCAGAGCGGCCGGTTCGACGCCGAGGCGTACGCCGGTCTGCTGGCCGCCCAACCGGCGGCGGCGACCTTCGTGGCCGGGCGGCTCTGGTTCCGCTACGCCGGCACCGAGACCCCGGCACCGGACGGCCTGGCCGGCGCGGACACCATCGCGACTCTGCGCGCGCTCTTCTCCGCCCCGGCCTTCGCGCAGACCCGGGGCACGCTGGTGAAGCAGCCGGTGGAGTGGCTGGTCGGTGCGCTACGGCAGCTCGGCATCCGGCCGTCGGCGCTGCCCGAGCAGCAGCGCAAGCAACTGCTGGCCGGTCTGAACGCGCTGGACCAGGTGCCGCTGCGCCCACCGAGCGTGGGCGGTTGGCCGGCCGGAGCCGCCTGGCTGACCACCTCGTCGTTGCAGGCCCGACTGCGGACGGCCGGGGTGCTCGCCGCCGCCACGGCGCCGGCGGTGCTGGCCCGGCTGACCGCCGCGCCCACTGCCGGCCGACCTGACGCGCTGGCCCGACTGCTGGTGGTCGACGGCTGGGGCGCACGCACCCGGGCGGCTCTCACCCCGCTGGCCGGTGAGCCCCGCAAGCTGCTGGCCGCCGGCCTGGTCAGCCCCGAATACACAGTCAGCTGAGCGGAGGAGTCGACATGGACACTGTGACCCGACGTAGGTTCCTGCTGACCAGCGGGGTGGTCGGCGCGGGTGCGCTGGCCGCCGGGGCCGGGGCGTACAGCCTGCGGGACCTGTTGGACACCAGCGGGGACCGCGACCCGCAGTCCCGCACGCTGGTGCTGGTGACCCTCTACGGCGGCAACGACGGGCTCAACACGGTCATCCCGTACGGCGACCCGGCCTACCGGGCGGCCCGCCCCGAGCTGGCCTACCCGGACGGGGAGGTGCGGCGGTTGGACGACACCTTCGGCCTCAACCCGGCGCTGGCCGGCCTGCACCAGCGCTGGTCCACCGGTGGGCTGGCAATCGTGCGCGGGGTCGGCTACCCGAAGCCGGACCGCAGCCACTTCCGGTCGATGGACATCTGGCACACCGCGCAACCGGACCGGCCGGGCAACACCGGCTGGCTCGGGCGGTGGCTGGATCGGGCCGGTGGCGACCCCCGGCTGGCGGTCTCCTTCGAGCCGGCGCTCCCGCCGCTGCTGGCCGGGGCACAGAGCGCCGGCGCGGCCGTGCCGGTGGCCGACCGGAAGGCCGCCAAGGGACTGCCCGCGGAGACGCTTACCGCGTTCGCCGCCGCGGAGGCGGGCGAGTCGGCGGCCCGGGGTCGGGCCGCCGCCTGCTTCGCCGACCTACGGTCGGTGGACGAGATGATCCGCCAGGTACGCGACTCCGCCGACCCGGACACGGCGGACCCGGACGGCGAGCAGGCCCCTGCGACGGCCACCGGCGGGGCACACACACCACTGGACGCGCAGCTCGATCTGGTCGCGCAGTGCGTCGAGGCGGGAGTATCCACCCGGGCCTTCTCGGTGTCCCTGGGTGGCTTCGACACCCACGCCGACGAGAAGCAGTTGCAGGCCGTCCTGCTGGGTCAGCTGGACCGGGCGTTGACCGGGTTCGCCGACCGGATGAGTCGCACCGAGGCGGGCCGGAAGGTGGTGGTGGCGGTCTACTCCGAGTTCGGCCGTCGGGTCCGGGCCAACGCCTCGGACGGCACCGACCACGGCACCGCCTCGGACGTGCTGCTGCTCGGCGCGGGCGTCCGGGGCGGCTGGCACGGCGAACCGCCGAGCCTCACCGACCTCGACGACGGCGACCTGAAATACACCACCGATTTCCGGGACGTCTACGCCACGCTGCTGGAGCGGGTGCTGGACACCGACCCGGGCCCGGTCCTCGCCGACTGGCGGGGACGAGTGGACAAACTCTTCTAGTCGTCCTCTTCCGGGTCCTGGTTGGCCTGCTCGCCCAGCACGAACGCCTGCATGGCCAGCTCGTCACCGGCCGGCGAGACGAAGGCGGGCAGCTCACGCGGCCCCAACTCCTGCACGTAGGACCAGAACAGCCGGACCGCCTCGGCGGGCGTGCCGGCCTCGATCGGCAGGTCCAGGCTGACCAGCCAGGTGCGCCGCGCCGGGGGCGGGCCGAGCTGGTCGGCCAGCGCCCGGAAGGCCGCCGGCTCCAGTGCGGTGACCGGCCCGTCGAGCGTCAGCAGGTCGGCCGGCACCGGCTCGTCGAAGGCCCGCCGGGTGTACGCGACGACGAGCGTCCCCGGCTCGACCGGGGACTGCGGGTCGTCCGGGTCCTCACGGTGGCGTTGGCCCGGCGCGCCGACCCGGCCGAGAGCCACCAGCCGTGGCGGCCCGTCGACCAGCACGGCCACCTGGTCGCCCGGCCCCGGCCGGGAGACGTCGGTCAGCCCGGTCAGCTCCAGCGTGTCGTGGTGCACGAGCCGCTCGGCCTCGTACCGCTCGGCGGGCAGCAGCACCGCCCAGGCGCCCACCCCGTCGGCGTTGCCGGCCGCGCCGGCCCGGTGCGCGGTCTCGGTCGTCATGCCTGCCATCTCATCACGCCGCCGCTGGGAGGGTGACGTGACAGCCGACGATGTGATCGTCGACCATTCCGGTGGCCTGCATCAGCGCGTACGCGGTGGTCGGGCCGACGAACCGGAAGCCGCGCTTCTTGAGCGCCTTGGCCATCGCCGTCGACTCCGGGGTGATCGGCGCCAGCTCGGCGAACGAGGCGGGGCGAGCTGGCCGGGGCTCCGGTGCGAAGGACCAGAGCAGCGCGGACAGGCCCTCGGGCAGCTCCAGGGCGGCGCGGGCGTTGGCGATCGCCGCCTCGATCTTGGCCCGGTTGCGGACGATGCCGGCGTCGGCGAGCAGCCGCGTCACGTCGGCGTCGTCGTAGCGGGCGACGGTCGGGATGTGGAACTCGTCGAAGGCCAGCCGGAACGCCGGACGCTTGCGCAGGATGGTCAGCCAGGACAACCCGGACTGGAAGGCCTCCAGCGTCATCCGCTCGTAGAGCGCGTCGTCGCCGCGCAGCGGCCGCCCCCACTCGATGTCGTGGTAGATGGCGTAGTCGGGGGTGCTCGACCCCCAGGCGCAGCGAGCCAGCCCATCGGCGCCGATCACCAGGTCAGTCACCTCGTACACGCTAGGGCATCCGTCCGACACCCCATTGCCACCGGCCGCCCGGCTGCCTATGGTGCTTGTTACCGACCGGTAGGTCGAGGTCACCCAACGGTGCGCCCCGACCGGTGACGGCGAGCGGAGGCCGCGCGGTGAAGGAGTTCCCGGACGTCATCGCCTGGTCGATCCCGGCCTTCGTGCTGCTCATCGTGTTGGAGCGGGTCTCCTACCTGCTGCACCGCGACGACGACGAGGTCGGCTACGGCGGCGCCGACACCGCGACCAGCCTGACGATGGGGCTGGGCAGCGTCCTCGCCGACCTGCTCTGGAAGGTGCCGATCGCCGCCGCGTACGCGCTGCTCTACGCGCTCACCCCGCTGCGGGTCGCCGAGCTGTGGTGGACCTGGCCGCTGATCCTGCTCGCGCAGGACTTCTGCTACTACTGGTCGCACCGCGGTCACCACGTGATCCGCATCCTCTGGGCCTCGCACGTGGTGCACCACTCGTCGCAGCGGTTCAACCTCTCCACCGCACTGCGCCAGCCGTGGACCGGCCTGACCAGTTGGGTGTTCTACGTCCCGCTGATCGTGGCCGGCGTCCACCCGGCCGTGGTCGCGTTCTGCGGCTCGGTCAACCTGCTCTACCAGTTCTGGATCCACACCGAGCGGATCGAGAAGATGCCGCGCTGGTACGAGGCGGTGTTCAACACCCCGTCGCACCACCGGGTGCATCACGCGTCGCAGGGCAGCTACCTGGACCGCAACTTCGGCGGCATCCTGATCGTCTGGGACCGCCTCTTCGGCTCGTTCGCGCCGGAACGGGAGCGCTGCGTGTACGGCCTGACCAAGAACGTCGGCAGCTACAACCCGGTCCGGGTGGCCTTCCACGAGTACGCCTCGATCGCACGCGACCTGCGCGCTGCGGTGACCTGGCGGCACCGGGCCGGGCACCTCTTCCGCGCGCCGGGTTGGCAGCCGGCACCGGGCCGCACAGTCAGGGCAGCCGACCCTGCTCGACCAGACGGGCAAACCTCTTCAGCGCCTGGGTGAGGCCGACCTTGGAGCCGGGCCAGAGCACCGGCCAGGCCAGTCGACCGGCCCGCCCGCCCGGCAGGTGGAACCACTCGTGCCAGACGACCTGGGTGCGGTCCCGGCCCAGTTGGGTGCAGCGCAGCACCCCCGGGCCGCGTAGCAACTGGCCGTGGTGCACGACGCCGATCTCGTACGGCTCGTCGACCCGGACCACCAGCATCTCGTCGCGCAGTGTCGCCCGGCCGAGTGCGGTCACCGCCTCGATCCGGCTGCCCTCGCGCCCGTCGCCCTCGACCACGCGGACGCGGGTGAACGGGATCCAGTCGGACTGACGTTCCCAGGCGAGCAACGCGGCGAAGACCCGCTCCGCCGGGGCGTCGACGATCACCGTGGCGGTCACCTCACCGGCACCGGGTCGGGCCGCCTCCCGAAGATCGTCGGCGCCCTCCGGCTCGGTCACGCCGACTCCGACCGAACCACCGCGTCGCGCTGTTCGGTGCCGGCGGCGGGCGCGCCGGTGGTCTGCTCACCATCGGTCGACTCGTCGTCGGTGGGCTTGGCTGCAGGTGCCACACCATCGGAATCCGCCGAGGACGAGGTGGCGGCGGGCAACGGGCCGGGGGTCGTCGAGCCGACCGGGGCCGAGCCCGCCTCGCCGGCCAGCGGCACGTCTTTACCCGGCTCGGCTGCCTCGCCCGGCTCCGCCGCGGCCGCGGTCGTCACCTTGGTGGCGGACTGCTCGCGGGCCTGGCGTAGCACGTCCGCGTCGTCGGTGCGCCCCTCACGCAAGGCGATGACCTCCGACTCCAGTACGCCGATCAGCTCGGACTTGTAACCGATGTCGTAGGCGGCACGGCGCATCGCCTTATCGACCTGGTCCATCCGGTACCCGCGCAACGCGGTGTCGAAACGGACCGCCCCCACGTCCGATTCGCGCAACGGGCGGGTGCCCGGCAACGCCACAGCCTGCGAATCCGGCTCGGCCGGCGCCAGGCCGGGATCACGGCCGCTGACCAGCACCGTCACGCCGAAGATCACCGCCGCGACGGTCAACGCCACGACCAGGAGGAGCAGAAGCTGACCCATGCACTGATCGTGGCATGGCAGCCGGCCCGGAGCGACCCCGCCACCCGCCCCGATCACGATCGGCACCGACGCCCGCCCGGAATCGCGGACGGGCGACCGACTAGCGTCGGGACCGGCCGACGCGGCGGCGACGGCGCGAACTTCCAGGAGGCGGGCATGGCCGGGGCGCTTCGGCTGGGTGGGCACACGTTCGCCCCCGGCGAGCTGGTGGTGATGGCGATCATCAACCGCACGCCGGACTCGTTCTTCGACCGGGGGGCTACCTACGCCGCCGACAGCGCCCTGCGCGCGGTGGAACGGGCGGTGGACGAGGGCGCGGCCATCATCGACATCGGCGGGGTCAAGGCCGGCCCCGGTGCGGACGTGGGTGTCGCCGAGGAGATCCGCCGCACGGTGGACACCATCGCGGCCGTCCGGGCCGCGTTTCCGGAGGTGGTGATCTCCATCGACACCTGGCGTGCCGAGGTGGCGAAGGAGGCCGTGGCGGCCGGTGCCGACCTCCTCAACGACACCTGGTCGGGCGCCGACCCGACGTTGGTCCGGGTGGCCGCGCAGACCGGCGCCGGCCTGGTGTGTTCGCACGCCGGCGGCCTGACGCCGCGGACCAGGCCGCACCGGGCCGCCTTCACCGACGTGGTCGCCGACGTGGTCGCGACGGTGACCGGGCTCGCCGAGCGCGCGGTGGCGGCCGGGGTACGCCCCGACGGCATCCTGATCGACCCGGCGCACGACTTCGGCAAGAACACCCGGCACTCGCTGGAGGTCACCCGCCGCCTGGACGAGCTGACCGGGACCGGCTGGCCGGTGTTGGTGGCGCTCTCCAACAAGGACTTCATCGGTGAGACGTTGGGCCTGCCGGTGGCCGAACGGCTGGAGGGGACGCTCGCCGCGACGGCGGTGTCGGCCTGGTTGGGCGCCCGGGTCTTCCGGGCCCACCAGGTCGGCCCGACCCGCCGGGTGCTGGACATGGTGGCCTCGATCCGGGGCGACCGCCCGCCGACGGCGACCCGCCGGGGACTGGCCTGACCGGTTGTCGCCGTAACCGGCCGCGAACGGCCGGACGGACCGACACGATCGCCGGACGCCCCGGCGCTCAGGTCCAGCGGAGGATGTTCCTACGCCAGGCGTAGAGGATGCCGAGCGCGAGCACCGCCACGAACACCGCCATCTCCACCACCGTCACCAGACCGAAGCCCGGCCGGTCGAAGACCACCGCCCAGGGGAAGAGGAACACCGCCTCGACCGCGAACAGGACGTACAGGTAGGCGTACACGTAGTAGCGGATCTGCATCTGGGCCCAGTCGGTGCCGACCGGGTCGAGCCCGCACTCGTAGCTGGCCCGCTTGCCCGCCGGGTCGGCCGGACGCGCCGGGCGTAACACCCGGTTGGCCGAGAACGCCGTAACAAAGAAGAGAACGCTGGCGAGCAGCAGGAGCCCGAGCGTCGCGTACGAGCCCAGGTAACCGGTCACAGTCGGCAGCCTACCGTCCGCCCGGACGGGCCGTCCCAAACACGTTACGCATTTGTTTCCAGATGGGACTAGTGCATCGGGGCAACTGTTACCGAATATTGGACACCCACCCATGTCACCGGAGGACAGATGGCCCGCGTGAAGGCATCGCCCGGTAACCGGGCGGAGGGGCGGCGTTCCACGCCCCTGCTGGCGACCGCGCTCGCGCTCGGTCTGCTCACGGCGCTCGCCGTGGGGCCGGCCTGGGCCAGCGCGGCCGTACCGGACGCGGATCCGGTCGGGACCTCGGCCGAGCCGGTCAACGAGCCGGGAGGGGAAGGGCCCCCGACCACACCTGCCGACGAGCCCACCCCGAGCGAGGGGCCGGGCGGTGAACCGGAACCGACCGACCCGGCACCGGAGACCACCGCGCCACCACCGGAGACGACGCCACCAGCGCCGGTGACCACCGCCCCGGAGGTCCCGCCGGCGCCGACCACCGTCGCGCCCGCGCCGGGCGGCACCACCGGAGCGCCCACCCCGGGTCCCCCGGGGCCACCGACGGCGCCCCCGGGCCCGCCGACACCCCCGGTGCCGCCGGTCCGCCCGCCCGCGCCGGGTTCGGCGGCGCCGCCGCAGAGCCCGCTGGGCGTGCAGGTCACCACCGGCGACGTCACCCTCACCGAGGCGTACTGGAACACGGCGAGCACGGCCGCCACCCTGCAGGTCACGGTGCACAACACCGGCACCACCGCGGAACGGATCCGACTCTCGTACACGCTGCCCGCCGGGCTGACCGACGCCGGCACGAAGGGCTGCGCCGCCGCCGGTGGTGGGGCGTACCGCTGTGGGGCCTGGTCCGCCGGGGCGGGCGTCCGGTTCAGCACCGTGCTGCGCCTGCGGGTCGCCGGCACGGCGTGGAAGCAGATGCCGCTCAGCGGCTCCGTCCAGGTCATCGCGGACGCGCCGGGAGTGCCCGGGGAGGCGAGCGACGACCAGGGCTTCGCGGTGCTCTTCCCACCCGGCCCGCCGGTGCCCGGGATCACCCTCGCCGCCGACGAGGTGGCCTTCGACATCAGCGGCAGCCCGAGCACCCTCACGGTCCGGCTGGGCAACACCGGCAAGGTGGACGCCGCCGGCCGGGTCGAGGTCGTCCTGCCGGCCGGGGTTACCGTGCCGACCCCACCGCTCGGCTGTGTGGCGGTCGACCCGACGCGTACCCGCTGCGACGCCGGCGTGGTGCTGGCGGGGAAAACCGCCGAGGTGCAACTGCCGGTGGAGGCGACGCCGCAGGCCCAGCGGGAGGCGCCGCTCTCCGGTGCCGTGATCGGTCAACTCGATCCACGCAGCGGCCCGACCCGTCGGGTGCAGATGAGCTTCCGGATCACCGCGGCGGCCGCCCTGGCCACGCCGGTCGTCTCCCCGCCCGCGCCGACCGGCTCGCAGGGCGTACTCCCCGCCGGTGCCGCGAACGACGACGGCGGGATGACCTCGGTGCAGCGCACGGCGGTCATCCTGATCACGGTCTCCACGCTGCTGGTGGTGCTGGCTCTCACGCTGGCCATGACCTCGCTGCGCCGCCGGTTCGGCGGCCCGCCGCCGGAGCCCACGCCCACCCCCGCCGACTGATCGACGGACGACCCCGGCGCCGTGCCGCCGGGGTCGTCGGCGCGGCCCGGTGGTGATCTGAATTACGGCGGGCGGGGCGTAACACCGCAAAGGTGGGCATTTCATAACCCGTTCGGGTCCCAGTCGGCGGACCTCCAGGGATGGTTAGGGCTCCCTTAGACGTAGGCTCTCAGGTGAGGAACGACAGCGGCCGGACCAGCCTGGGGCGGTGCGGTGAAGCGTTGCGTCAAGGAGGTTCCGTGGCCGGGCAAGCCCCGCAGTCGCGAACGAAGGTGGCACAGTGACCAAGCAGATCCGTCAACTCGACCGGGTGGTCATCCGGTTCGCCGGTGACTCCGGCGACGGCATGCAGCTGACCGGCGACCGGTTCACCTCGGAGACGGCGCAGCTCGGCAACGACATCTCCACGCTGCCAAACTTCCCCGCCGAGATCCGGGCTCCCGCCGGCACCCTGCCCGGCGTGTCGAGCTTCCAGGTGCACTTCGCCGACTACGACATCCTCACCCCGGGTGACGCGCCCAACGTGCTGGTGGCGATGAACCCGGCGGCCCTCAAGGCCAACCTGGCCGATCTGCCGCGCGGCGCGGACATCATCGTCAACACCGACGAGTTCACCAAGCGCAACCTGGCCAAGGTCGGTTACCAGAGCAGCCCGCTGGACGACGACTCGCTGGCCGGCTACGTCGTGCACCCGGTGGCGCTGACCTCGATGACGGTCGGCGCGCTCGCCGCCCACCAGGTGTCCAAGAAGGACGCCGAGCGCTCGAAGAACATGTTCGCGCTCGGCCTGCTCTCCTGGATGTACTCCCGGCCCTACGAGTCGACGCTGCGCTTCCTGGAGCGCAAGTTCGCGGCCCGCCCGGAGCTGGTCGCCGCGAACGTCGCCGCCTTCAAGGCCGGCTGGAACTTCGGCGAGACCACCGAGGACTTCGGGGTCCGTTACGAGGTCAAGCCGGCGAAGATGAAGCCGGGCACGTACCGCAACATCACCGGCAACGCGGCCCTCTCGCTGGGGCTGGTCGCCGCCGGGGTCCGCTCCGGGCTGCCGGTCTTCCTGGGCGCGTACCCGATCACGCCCGCGTCGGACATCCTGCACGAGCTGAGCAAGCACAAGCGGTTCGGCGTTCTCACCGTCCAGGCCGAGGACGAGATCGCCGCCGTCGGCGCCGCCCTGGGCGCCTCCTACGGCGGGTCGCTCGGTGTCACCACCACGAGCGGCCCCGGCGTGGCGCTCAAGAGCGAGACGATCTCGCTCGCGGTGGCGCTGGAGCTGCCGCTGGTGATCGTGGACGTGCAGCGCGCCGGCCCGTCGACCGGCATGCCGACCAAGACCGAGCAGGCCGACCTCAACATGGCGCTCTACGGTCGGCACGGCGAGGCGCCGGTCGCGGTGATCGCGCCCCGGTCACCGTCGGACTGCTTCTTCGCGGCGCTGGAGGCGGCACGGATCGCGTTGACCTACCGCACCCCGGTGATCCTGCTGTCCGACAACTACGTGGCCAACGGTTCCGAGCCGTGGCTGCTGCCGGACGTGGAGTCGCTGCCCGACCTGCGGGTCGAGTTCGCCACCAAGCCCAACGGCGAGGACGGCACCACCTTCCTGCCCTACCTGCGTGACCCGGAGACCCTGGCCCGGCCGTGGGCGATCCCCGGCACGGCGGGCCTGGAGCACCGGATCGGCGGTCTGGAGAAGGCCGACAAGACCGGAGACATCTCCTACGACCCGGCCAACCACGACTTCATGGTGCGCACCCGGGCCGCCCGGATCGAGACCATCCCGGTGCCGGACATCGAGGTGGAGGACCCGGACGGCGACGCTCGGGTGCTGGTCCTCGGCTGGGGCTCGACGTACGGGCCGATCGGCGCGGCGTGCCGCGGCGTACGCCAGCGCGGCCTCTCCATCGCCCAGGCGCACCTGCGGCACCTGGCTCCGATGCCGGCCAACCTCGGTGAGGTGCTGCGCTCGTACGACAAGGTGGTCATCCCGGAGATGAACCTGGGCCAGCTCGCCCACGTCATCCGGGCCCGCTACCTGGTCGACGCGATCAGCTACAACCAGGTCCGCGGTCTTCCGTTCACGGCCGCCGAGCTGGAGACGACGCTGGAAGAGGTGCTGAAGAATGTCTGAGCCCGTCGCCGTCAAGCTCACCGCGAAGGACTTCAAGTCCGACCAGGAGGTGCGCTGGTGCCCCGGCTGCGGTGACTACGCGATCCTGGCGGCCATCCAGCAGTTCATGCCGGAGCTGAACATCCCCCGGGAACGCACCGTCTTCGTCTCCGGGATCGGCTGCTCGTCCCGCTTCCCGTACTACATGAACACGTACGGGATGCACTCGATCCACGGTCGGGCCCCGGCGATCGCGACCGGCCTGTCGGTGTCCCGGCCGGACCTGTCGGTCTGGGTGGTCACCGGCGACGGCGACGCGCTCTCCATCGGTGGCAACCACCTCATCCACGCGCTGCGGCGCAACGTCAACCTCAAGATCCTGCTGTTCAACAACCGGATCTACGGTCTGACCAAGGGCCAGTACTCGCCGACCTCCGAGGTCGGCAAGGTCACCAAGTCGACCCCGGCCGGCTCGGCGGACGCCCCGTTCAACCCGCTGTCGCTCGCCCTCGGGGCGGAGGCCAGCTTCGTCGGCCGGACCATCGACTCCGACCGCAAGCACCTCCAGTCGGTGCTGCGGGCCGCCGCCGAGCACGAGGGTTCGGCGTTCGTGGAGATCTACCAGAACTGCAACATCTTCAACGATGGGGCGTTCGAGCAGCTCAAGGACCCGTCCACGCGGGACGACTACCTGATCCGCCTGGAGCACGGGCAGCCGATCACCTTCGGCGCCGACGGGCGGTTCTGCGTGGTGCACCCGCCGGGCGGCTTCGGCCTGGAGGTCCGGGACACCAGCTCGGTCCGCCCGGAGGAGATCGTCGTACACGACGCGACGGTGACCGACCCCGCGTACGCCTTCGCGCTGTCCCGGCTGCCCGGCCTGGACCTGCGGAACACCCCGATCGGGGTGTTCCGCTCGGTGGACCGCCCGTCCTACGACAGCGTGGTGCAGGCTCAGCTCGCGGCCGCCAAGGCGAAGGTCACCGAGACCCCCGAGCAGCAGCTCGCCGGCCTGCTGGGCAGCGGCGACACCTGGACCATCCTCTGACCCGTCCGCACTGACGAGAGCGGCCGTCCCCCGGATCGGGGGCGGCCGCTCTTGTCGTACCGGCGCTGCCTCAGCGCTGGGCGGTGGCCGGGGTCCAGAGGTTGTCGATCTCCTTCTCGGCCGCCGCAAGGCTCGCCTCGTGCAGCGGGATCAGCTCGGCCATCGCCGGTACCGACGGCGCCAGGGTCAGCTCGGCGCTGATGAAACGCGGCTGCATCCCGGTCATCGACAGGCCGTGCGGGAGCCATGGCTCAGCGTGGTCCCAGCCGTAACGAGGGGTGCCCTCGCCGTAGCCGCCGCCCCGGGTGGCCAGCACCACGAACTCGCGGCCACCGAGCAGGCCCTCCTGCGTCGTCGGGTCGTACGCCAGCCCGGGAAGGATCAGGTGGTCGACCCAGGACTTGACGCTGCTGGGCGCGCCGAAGTTGTAGAGCGGCAGGCCGAGCAGCACCACGTCGGCCTGCTTCACCTCGTTGACCAGCCGCTCGCTGAGCTCCCAGGATTCGCGCTGGGCGGGCGTGTGCTGGTCCGGAGGCGTCATCCGCGCCAGCCCACCGTCCGCGTCCAGGTGCGGCAGCGGTTCGGCACCCAGGTCCCGGTAGGCCACGGTGCCGTCCGGGTGGGCCGCACGCCATGCGTCGACCGCGCGGGCGGTGAGCCGCCGGCTGACCGACCAGTCACCGCGGATGCTCGAGTCAATATGCAGAAGATGCATCATTCCCCCTTCAGGAATCGTTCGTGTGGCACCAACTATTTATAGCAGGCCGATGTTCCCTGGGGTCGGTAGACTGGGTCACATGTCCGCGCAGCCGCTCGACTCCTCGGAGCACCGCTCGGGCGCACTTCTGGACCATCTGGCCCGGCGGATGCGGCTGCGGTCGGAGTCGGTGCTGGCGCCGCTGGGGCTACGCCCCCGGCACCTGGTCGCGCTCACCGTGTTGCGCGCTGGCGGCGGCACCGGCCAACAGGCGCTCGCCACCATCCTGGAGATGGACAGCACCAACATCGTCGGGCTGCTCAACGACCTGGAAGCGAAGCAGCTGATCGAGCGTCGGCGCTCACCCGAGGACCGCCGCCGCCACGTCGTCGAACTCACCGAAGATGGGGCAAAACGCCTCAGCGAGGCCGAATGCGCCCTGGCCAGCGCCGAGGACGAGGTGCTCGGCGCACTGGATCCCACCGAGCGGGAGACGCTCTACAAGCTGCTCAGCCGGGCCTCCACCGGCACGTCGGTCAACTGCACCGAGGCGATCTGCGTCGCCGACGACACCTGCTGACACCGCCTCACCACTGCGGCGGCACAGCCGTCACCACGGCGGCCGGGCGGTCGCCCCGGCCGACCGCGGCGCGACGATCAGGCGGTCGTTGCCGACTGGGGGCGGTCGTCGCGTACGTGCACCAGCATGTCGCCGGTCTCGATCACCGCGCCGGCCCGGTCGGCCAGGGTGACCACCTTGCCCCGCCGCACCAGGGCGATCACCAACGACTCCAGCTCGCGCGGCGAGCGACCCACCTCGTCCCGCTCCGCGGAACGCATCGCCAGCGCCATGCCCTGGCCGGGAGTGAGCAGATCCTCCACCACGTCGATCAGCGGCGGCGCCGAGGTGGACAGGCCGAGCAGCCGGCCCGCCGTGGCCGAGGAGACGATCACATGGTGCGCACCACTCTGCTTGAGCAGCGGGGCGTTCTCCGCCTCCCGCGCCGCCGCGATGATGCGGACCTGCCCGGCGGTGAGCTGCCGTACGGTCAGCGCGACAAGCACCGACGCGTCGTCACTGTCTGTCGCGATGATCACGGCCTTCGCGGTCTTGACGTGCGCCTCGTTGAGCACCGACGAGCGGGTCGCCGAGCCCTCGATCGCCACCAGCCCAGCGGAGGTGGCCTGCCGCAGGGCGGCGGCGCTGCGCTCCACCACCACGATCCGCGAGCGGTCCAGACCGTTCTCCATCAGGGCGGAGACAGCGCTGCGCCCCTTGGTGCCGTAGCCGCAGATGATGACGTGGTCCTTCACGGCTCTCCTCCACCGCGACAGGCGACGGCCGGTCCGGTACTGCTCGGTCAGAACTTCCAGGGTGGTGCCGACCAGGATGATAAGGAAGATCACCCGGGCCGGGGTGATGAAGAGGACGTTGACCAGCCGGGCCGACGGTGCGGCCGGGGTGATGTCCCCGTAGCCGGTGGTCGAGAGAGACACGACCGCGTAGTAGAAGCAGTCGAGCAGGGTGAGGCCGTCCTCATTGACGTCGCGGTAGCCGGCCCGGCCCAGGTAGACCGCTGCGACCACGGCGAAGACCAGGCCCAGGGCGGCGGCGAGCCGAAGGCTCAGCGCGCTCAGTGGGCCCCGGCGTTGCGCGGGAAAATGGATCACTGTCGAACCTGCTCCCCCGCCGTCGCCTGCACGCCCACAACATAGCGGGTACACCGCCGACCGCACGTCCGGGTCGCGGCGGACAACCGGCGGCGCGCCCGCACCCGACTACCGGACGACAACGACGAACCGGTGCAGGCCGGCAGACGGAGGGGGCGCGACCCTCGTGACGACGAGCGGCAGACGGCGAGCCGAGGCCGACGACGAATACACCGAGTACGTCAGTTCCCGGATGGCGCAGTGGCGACGCGCCGCCTACCTGATGTGCGGGGACTGGGACCGGGGCGACGACATCCTGCAACGGGTGCTCACCGAGCTGTACCGCTCGTGGGCACGGGCGCGGCAGGCCGACCACCTGGACGCGCTGGTCCGCACCATGTTGGTGCGACGACTGATCGACGAGCGGCGGCTGCGGTGGGCTCGGGTCCGCCTCGGCACCGCACTGCCCGACGTGTCCCGGGCCTTTCCCGACCCGACCGACCGGATCACTCTGGTCGGCGCGCTGCGGCAGGTGCCGCCGCGGCAGCGCGCGGTGCTGGTGCTGCGCTACTTCCAGGACCTCAGCGTCGAGGAGACCGCCCGGGCCATGGGCTGCTCGACGGGGACGGTGAAGAGCCAGACCGCCAAGGGCCTGGCCACGCTGCGCACCCTGCTCACCCCCACCCTGACCGGCAACTGAGAGGAGCGACGATGCTTGACGAACGCCACATTGGCGACCTGATGCTGACCGAGGTCGAATCGGCCGAGCGACCCTCCGTCGTGCTGGACGTGGAGCGGGCCATGACCACCGGACGGCGGCAACGCCGCCTCGCCCAGGGGGCCGGCGCCGCGCTGCTGGCGGCGGCGCTGACCGTCGGCGGTCTCACCGTCCCCGACCTGCTGACCCCGGACCGACCGCCGACCCCCGCGCCGCTCGGCGCGGCGCCCGCCGATGGCCAGACCGGCCTGCCGGTCGCGCTCACCACGGTCGACCCACAGCGGGTGTACGTCCGGTTCGGCTGGCTGCCGGACGGGATGCGGGATCTCCAGTACCAGGCCGGACTGCTCCTCTCCGGGCCGGGTGTGCACCTCGGCGCGTCCAACGGCCGCACCGACGACCAGCGGCAGTTCGTGACGGTCTCGCTCCTCCCGAAGGGCGTGGAGCCGTCGGCGCCGCAGCGGGACAGCGGTGAGCCCGCCGTGGCCGGCGACTCCGACCGCGGTCCCCGGCTGAACGGCGGGGACAGCGTCTTCGCCAGCTACTCGGGCGCCGAGAAGCCGGAGGCGATTCTGCGCTGGCGGTACGCCCCGGACGGCTGGGCACAGGTCCGGGTGTTCGGGACCGGATCGGACGTACGGAGAACGGCGACGCAGGTAGCGCGGTCCCTGCGGTTCGGCACCGACACCATCGCGATGCCGGCGACCGTGGCGGGCGTACCGGCCAACCTCCGGTTGATCACGGTCGACGTGAACGAGTCACTGGACGAGCCCGACTCCTGGGACGCCGGGTGGACCTGGACCCGGGAACCGGCCACCGCCGACCCCGGTCGGCAGCGGGCCCGGACGCTGAGTGTTGTCGTCTCCCGCTACCGCAACGTCACCGATCCGACCGACAAGGCGTACGTCGACCCGAACACCACAGTCGCCGGGCACCCGGCGCGGTTCGGCGGGGAGAACGGCAACGAGTCGTTGACCGTCTACGACGTCAACGGGGCGAACGTGACGATCGACGACAGCGCTCTGCTCCCCACCGGTGGCACCCGGGCGTTGTTCCCGACGGTCACGCTGGTGGCCCAGCCGGCCGCCTGGCACACCCACCTGCACCGGTGAGAGCGCCGGGCCCGCGCCGTCGGAGCGGCGCGGGCCCGGACGGGTCGGCCCGGACGGCCGGGGACGGGCATGATGAGGGTGTTCCCGACGACGACCGCGAAAGTGAGGCCGGCATGTCGTTACTGCGACGAGTGATCGGCGGGGTGCTGCGCCGCCACCGCCAGCGTCAGGGCCGCACGCTACGCGAGGTGGCCGCGTCGGCCGACGTTTCCGTGCCCTACCTCTCCGAGGTCGAGCGGGGCCGCAAGGAGGCCTCGTCGGAGGTGCTGGCGGCGATCTGCCGGGCGCTCGGCATCAGCCTCGCCGACCTGCTCGGCGAGGCCCGCGACGACATGCGCCGGGTCGAGCCCCGCCTCCCGGCCGCGCCGCGCGCCGCGCTCACCCACCTGGAGCGGGTCGATGCGACTCGGCGCGAGATCGGCAACGCCACCCTGCTGGTGGGTCCACGTGTCAGCGGGTTCGTCCTGCACCGTGGGCCGGTGGCGAGCGAGCCGACCCTCAGCGTCGGCGGAAGAGCCTCCGCTGGTGGCTCGTGCCCCGGTCCGCGTACCGCCGCCCTGGCTGACAGCGCACCGACCCGGCTCGGCCTGCGGCGGCTGACCGCCGCGTAGGCCGCGCGGGTTCTGCCGTCGGCGGATCTGCCGGCGGCAGAATCACTGGGCCGGCCACCGCCGCCGACCGCACGCTGGAGGGGCCGGTCCACCGGGTGGTCCCCACCGCCCGCCGGCACGGTGGAAGGCGGCGGCAGATGATGAGGTACGGCGCACAGATGCTGGACGGCGGGCAGCCGTCCTTCGGTGACCATGTGTTCGAGCGGCTGCTGCGGGAGCGGATCGTCTTCCTCGGCACCGAGGTGACGGAGGAGTCGGCCAACCAGATCTGCGCGCAGATCCTGTTGCTCGCCGCCGAGGACGCCGACCGGGACATCTACCTCTACATCAACTCGCCGGGCGGTTCGGTGAGCGCGGGGATGGCGGTCTACGACACGATGCGCTATGTCCGCAACGACGTGGCGACCCTGGCGCTCGGGTTCGCCGGCTCGATGGGGCAGTTCCTGCTCTGCGCGGGCGCGGCCGGCAAGCGGTACGCGCTGCCGCACTCGCGGATCATGATGCACCAGCCGTCTGGCGGAATGGGCGGAACCGCCGCCGACATCACCATCCAGGCGGAGAACATGCTGCACGTGAAGCGCACGATGCAGGAGCTGATCGCCCAGCACAGTGGACGGACGCTCGACGAGATCCAGCGGGACTGGGACCGGGACCGTTGGTTCACCGCCGAGCAGGCCCGGGAGTACGGCCTCATCGACCACGTGGTCACCCGAGCCGAACAGCTGCCAACGCTCTGACCCGCGCCGACCCCGGGCGGCGGGCCAAATCGGGTGGCGGCGGCGAGTTAGGGTCACGCCTATGCGTCGACTGATCCCTGTCCTCTCGATCGCCCTTGCCGCCCTCGTGGCCGGCTGTGGCACCAACTCCGGCGACAACGCGGCGTCCGCACCCAACCCGTCACCGTCCAAGCTCGACCCGGTCGCCACCGTGCAGCAGGCCATGGACCGCGCCCTCTCCGGCACGCTCGCGATGGACGCCTCAGTCAAGGCCGGCCCCAACGCGATCACCATGACCGGAAAAATGGACCCGGTTGCCAAGACGCTCCTGGTCACCGGCAAGATGCCCGAGCCGATCGAGGCCCGGCTGATCGCCGACGTCGCCTACATCAAGGCGGACTCGCTCGACGGCGACAAGCCGTGGATGAAGCTCGACCTCACCAAGCTCAAGCCGGGCAGTTCCCTGCGCCAGTCGTTCGACCTGAAGTCGCAGACCGGCATCGTCGGCGGCATCGTGTCCGCGCAGGAGGTGGGCGGCGGTCGCTACACCGGCACCGCCGACCTGGGCAAGGCCGCCGCGGCCGCCAGTCGCGACGGCGGGATGCGCGAGGGCATCGAGTCGTCCGCGAAGCTCGCGAAGGACCCGAAGGCCATCCCGTTCGAGGCCACGGTCGACGCCGACGGTCGCCTCACCGCGCTCTCCTACACGATCGCCACGAAGACCCTCGGTGACCTCGTCACCGAGCTGGGGATGAGCGGCTTCGGCGAGCCGGTCACCGTCACCGCCCCGCCCGCCAAGGACACCGAGGCGGCGGCAGAGGAGATGTACAAGTACTTCTGACGTTCTGTTCCGCCACATTTTCAAGATCCGCGCAGGTTCGGGGAAAATGCCGCCTCCGGTTAGCCGCGAGGCGGCATCTTCGCTGAAGTTGCGCGGATCTTGGCTTACCCCGCTGGTCTTCAGGCGCGACCTCGCGCAGGGCGCCGGTCAGGGGGCGGCCGTTGATGCTCGCTCGCGCGCTCGGGGCCAGCGGGTTGGTCGCGGTCAGGTCGCGGGGCAGCAGGTCGAAGCCCTGCCAGTGCACGCGCATCGGGCTCTGGTCCTCGTCGCGCGGCAGGTGGTGGAAACCGATCGAACCGAGAGCACCGGGTCGGTGAGCGTCTCGCCGTTCACGTAGTCCACCACGGACCGAGGTGCCCCCGGCAGGATTCGAACCTGCGACACACGGTTTAGGAAACCGATGCTCTATCCCCTGAGCTACGGGGGCGCGAGGGCCTAGTCTAGCGACCTGGGGTTCACCTGGGGTGGCAGGGAGCGCCCACGCGCACCCCCGTCATCCGGACCCCTGTTTTCCCAGCCCAGGGCCCCACATCATCGATTGCCTACGGGCTGGACGGCCGGGCGGCGCGGCGACGCTCGGTGAGCCGTCGCGCCTTCACCACGTTGCCGCAGTCGGCCATGCGACACCAGCGGCGGGATCCGTTGCGGCTCTGGTCGAGAAACAGCCAGCCACATCCACCCTCGCGCACCGGGCAGCGACGTACGCGGGTCAGGTCGGCCGTCAGCATGACGTCGAGGGCGGCCTCGGCGATCCGGTCGGGCACCAGCATGGCCGGCACCGTGCCGTAAGCCAGCCGCACCTGCGACGAGTCGAGCACGAATCTTGCTCGGGCGGCCGCGCCGGACCAGCGCTGGTGCAGTGCGACCAGCGCGGCGCCGGCCGCGATGGGGTCGCCGGCCGTACCACCGTCCGGGTCGGTGATCGTCGCAAGCAGCACAAGATGGAGACCTTCACGGATGTCCCGCACGGCGGCCAATCCCGCCTGCGCCGCCGAAGGCTCGTCGCGCCACGCCCGGCCCACCTGGTCGGCCTCCGCGTCGCTGACCACGCCCACCAGGACCGACCAGCGCAGCAGAGCGGAGCTGTCGGACAGAAAGTCGTGCGGCGGCTCGCCCCCTCGCTCCAGCGTGTTGACCAAATCGAGTGCCGGGTGCCCGCCGACCAACGGTAGCTGGCACACGTCGAGAGGCATCCGGCAACGCTACCACCTAAACCCATCCAAGGCGGTTGTGCCTAACCCCTGTTGGCATGCGGATGCGGCTTACTGACGCGGAAAAACGAGGGATACACGTCTGCCTATGCTACCGTCGAAACCTTGTTAGCCGGAATCACGACGCTGCGTGTGTAACGGCTACTTGCTCCACCTCGTCCAAGACCTGGGAGGTAGCCGATGGCGCACCAACGACGAGCGGTCTACGCCCTCGCCGCGTTGTCCGCCGCCACTTTCTGTTACGTCACCACCGAGGTGCTTCCGATCGGGTTGCTCACGCTGATCGCGCCGGACCTGGGTCGCTCCAGGTCCGAGGCCGGTCTGCTGGTGACCGGGTACGCCGTGGTGGTCATGATTGTGGCGCTTCCGCTGACCCGGGTCACTCGGCGTGTGCCCCGGCGCCCGCTGCTCGCTGGCGCCCTCGGTGTGTTCGCCGCGGCGACGACGGTGTCGGCCTTCGCCACCTCCTACGAGGTGTTGCTCGCCGCGCGGTTGGTGTCCGCCACCACCAACGGCGTTTTCTGGGCGGTGGTGTTTCCGGTAGCGATCTCGATGTTCCCCGCGAACATCCGAGGCCGCATCGTGGCCCGGCTGTCGATCGGCAACGCTCTCGGCCCGGTCCTCGGCGTGCCGCTGAGCACCTGGTTGGGCGGGCAGGCCGGGTGGCGGGCGGCCTTCGTCGCGATGGCCATCTTCGGCTTCGTCACGTGCGTCGCGGTCGCCCTGCTCCTGCCGAACGTCACACCACAACAAACTGCGGGAGACATCGGGCCGATGCCGGATCGGCACCGCTTCGTCGTGCTCCTTCTCGCCACCATCCTCGCGGTCACCGGCGCGATGGGCGCGTTCACCTACATGACCGTCTTCCTCCTCGACGTCAGCGGGTTCGCCGCCGCATCTCTCGGCCTGCTGCTGTTCGTTCAAGGCTCGTTCGGCGTCGCCGGAACCTGGGCGGTCGGCCGGTTCCTGGACCGGTCTCCGCTCGCTGTCGTGCTGGTTCTCCTCGGGCTCCTCACCGCCGCGATGCTGGGCCTCTATGGAGTTGGCGCAAGCAAGGTGTTGACGATCCCGTTGCTCGCCGTGGCGGGGATGTCGTTCTCCTCGCTGATCGCGGGAATCCAGCACCGCGTCATGCAGGTGGCCCCGTCGACCACCGACATGGCGTCGGCCAGCCTCAGCGTCGCGTTCAACTTCGGCCTCGCGGCCGGCTCGTTCATCGGCGCGGGCCTGCTGGCGACGGCCGGGGTGCGCGTCATTCCGTTGTTTGGTGGCCTGCTGACGGCCGCGGCGATCGCGTTGCTCGCCGGCCACGAAATTTCCCGCAAGCGAGGGAGAGACCACAAGTCCGACCACAGCAGTTGGTTGGCGCGACAGACCCACAGCCGCGACGTCGAGGAGCCACGGGCCACCAGCGTGCGGACATAGCTGCTGCG
Organism: Micromonospora sp. NPDC050784; assembly: GCF_044456765.1. Lineage (NCBI taxonomy): Bacteria > Bacillati > Actinomycetota > Actinomycetes > Micromonosporales > Micromonosporaceae > Micromonospora > Micromonospora sp. NPDC050784. The sequence goes on from NZ_JBITGG010000005.1 coordinate 73,293, forward strand.
GCGTCCCTGGAGCTACCGGGGGCCGAGCGCGACCTGGGCGTTCACCTGGGATGGCGGGGGCGGGCCCGGCGCGGAGAGTGGTTCTCCACGCCGGGCCGCCGTATCCGGTGGGGTCAGCTGGTCACGCAGTCGGCCAACACGCCCGGGCCGGTGCCGGTGCCCTGGAAGCCGAAGGTGGTCGACTGCCGGCCGAGGACCCGTCCGTTGTAGCTCACGTTGGTGAACCCGACGGTTCCGCTGGTGCCGCTGACCTGCGCGTTCCAGGCGCTGGTGACCGCGCCGCCGGGCAGCGGGACGGTCACGGTCCAGCCGTTGATGTCCGACTTGCCGGCGGTGACCGTCACGCTCGCGGTGAAACCGCCAGCCCACTGGTTGACCGCGATCGACGCGTAGCAGCCGTCACCGGCCGGCGGCGTGGTGTTCGGCGGAGGGGTGGTCGGCGGCGTGGTCGTCGGCGGGGTCGTGGTCGGAGGAGTGGTCGTCGGCGGCGGCGTCGTCGGCGGGGTGGTGGTGGGCGGGTTGGGCGCGCCGTTGGCCAGGCTGAAGGCCAGGTCGGGCTGGAACGAACCGGCCGTGAAGCGGCAGCCGTCCGCCTCCCCCGGCGGCTTCACCCACAGGTACGCGTCGATGTTGGCGTCGCCGGTGTTGGTCGTCGGGTACTGCCCGATGCGCCGGTCGGTGTTGTCGTCGCCGCACCAGTCCCCACTGGCGCCTCCGTTACGGCTGGTGTCGATGACCTGGCGCTTGCCCGAGATCCCCATGCCGTTGAGTGCGGAGATGACCGCCCGGCCGAAGTTCGCCTCGCTGGAGGTGGAGTTGTAGTTCGACACGTTGGTGAAGAAGCCGTCGGCGTACTGCACGCCGGCCGCCCGGAGACGGTTGGCCGTCTCACCCGCGCTGTTCCAGGTGGAGTGGCCGCCGTCGAGGTACACCTTGGCGTTGGGGTTGGCCGACTTGATGGTCCGGGTGGCCGTCGAGATCGCCTCGTTGCGCGCGTTGATCTCGGCGCTGCTCAGGCAGGTCAGCAGGGCGAGCGAGTCGGTTTCCAGGATGATGATGACGGTCTGGTTGCCCAGCCCTCTGGCGAAGTTGGACACCCACGTCTGGTACTGGTTGAGGTCCGGCGCCCCACCGGCGCTGGCCCCGCCGCAGTCCCGGTTGGGGATCTCGTAGACGGCCAGCACCGGGATCTGCTGCGCCGCGTTGGCGGCGCCGATGAACCCGGAGACCTCGGACTGCACGGTCGAGGGGTTGAAGTTGGCGAACCAGCGCGCCTGCGGCTGACTTGCGATCTTGTCGCGGATGACGGCCGTCCGCGAGTCGCCGGGGTTGGCGGCGACCCAGCGGACGACGGCCGAACTCGGGTCGCGGTAGAGCGACCCGGACAGCGTGCCGGCGGAGGCGCTGCTGACGGCGAGACAGACGCCGACGGCGGTGGCGCCCGCGACGGCCGCCACGCTGATGGCCGCCGATCTGCGGCGGAGCGAGGAGAGGATAGCCACGACGTGTTGCCTCCAGATCACATAGATGTATCTAAGTTCATGGGAGCGTTCCCATGGACGGTAGCGGAGGCGCGCGCCGCTGCCAAGGTGTCACCACCAAGTACGCCACCGGCAGCAGGACCGCCGAGATCATTGAGCTGAACAGGCCAATCGTCCGCATCCGCGACACGTCGTCGGGCAGCTCGACGCCGGCCACCGACGCCGGGGAGTACGCCAATGCCTCGGACATACCGGCGGCCACGACCAGTGCGGTGCCGGAGGCTCCTCGAGCCCTCCGCTGGCCGCTGGACCTACCGATTACCAGCCAGAAAATCTATGTTCAAACGACTAGACATTCTTGATGGCGGGGGATACTGTTCCTCAAGTCGAGATCAGAGAGTAAAGACGCAGACGGACCGCCCGGCCGTGAGGTCACGACGGGCGCGAGGGTGGGAACTTGGTTCACGGTCCCCGCTCTGGAACGGCAGTAGGGCACGTCAGCCCCGACGTGACGAACGACGGGGCACCGCAGGTGGGGCCAAGGAACCATTCAGGGCTCCAGCTGATGTTCGTCGTACGTGTGCGGGGCCATGAAGTCGCGTGGGGCTCCGACACCGGCGAACCGCACGTCAGCACGGTAAGAAGAGATGCAGAGGAAAGGGAGGGCCGTACACCGTTGGATCGCCCGCCGCTGGCCGTCATTCAGGCCGGGCGGACACCGCAGTTTCCATCGAACGAGAGGTGGTCTCCGGTCACGCATACGCGATCCTCGCACCCGAGGCCGTCGATGACGGCTGGTGCGGATACGACAAACCGACGTTCCTGTCGGCAGATGGTGTTCTGACCCGTAACCCTGGGCCCCGGCGCGAGAGCGCCGGGGCCCTCGACGTGGAGGTGACATGGGGCGAAACCCCGAAGACATGTTCGGCGACGAGGACTACCCCGCCTACACCATCGGCCAGGCCGCGGAGATGCTCGGCACCACGCAGGACTTCCTGCGCCGCCTGGACGAGGCGAAACTGATCGACCCGCACCGCTCCAGCGGCGGGCACCGCCGCTACTCGCGCTACCAGTTGCGCCTGGCCGCCCGGGCCCGCGAGATGGTCGATGACGGCACCGCCCTGGAGGCGGCCTGCCGGATCATCATCCTGGAAGACCAACTCGAGGAAGCGCTCCGGCAGAACCAAGAACAGCAGCGCGGACCGCGCCGGCAGGATGAGCGGCCCGCCGTCGAGTGACTGCCGCCCGTGTGCGCGGGCGCCGCGTTCGTCTTGGCCGGCTGGCCCGTCAGACCCGGGCCAGCCCCAGCGCGCGCACATCGACCGCGACGTCGGGGCCGTAGGAGTCGGCGATGCGGCCCTCGAAAGCGTCGGCGTCGACCGTGTATTCCTGCGGGCCCTCGACCTCCAGCACGTGCGCCGCCAGGACGCAGCCCACCTGTGCCGCACGCTCGATGGGCAGGTCGGCGGCGAGCGCGGCGAAGAAGCCGGCCCGGAAACCGTCGCCGACGCCGGTCGGATCGACGATGCCGCCCACCCGCGCCGCCGGCACCAGGAAGTCGCCGTCCCGCCCGGTGATCCGTACCCCGTTGGCGCCCAGGGTCACGACCCGCACGCCAACGCGGCGCAAAATGTCGTCTTCGCTCAGCCCGGTCTTCGACTCCAGCAGCGCCGCCTCGTACTCGTTCGTCAACAGGTAGCTTGCGCCGTTGATCATCGCCTCGATGTCGGCCGACGGCATTCGGGCCAGCTGCTGTGACGGGTCGGCGGCGAAGGGCAGGCCCAGTCGGCGGCAGGCGGCGGCACGGGCGAGCATCGTGTCCGGGTTCTCTGCGGCGACGATGACGAGCCCGAGCCCACCGGCGCGCGCCGCGACACCGTCGAGGCTGATCCGGTCGGGCTCGCCCATGGCACCGGGGTAGAACGACGCGATCTGGCAGAGGTCGGTGTCGGTGGTGCAGATGAACCGGGCGGTGTGCGCGACGGAGCTGACCTGCACCTCCGAGCAGTCGACCCCGTGGCCCTCCAGCCAGCTGCGGTAGTCGCCGAAGTCACCACCGACCGCGCCGAGCAGCACCGGCCGGTGCCCGAGTTGGGCGAGCCCGAAGGCGATGTTGGCCGCGACCCCGCCGCGCCGGACGACGAGGTCGTCGACGAGGAACGAGAGCGAGACGGTGTCGAGGCTGCCGGCGATGAGTTGCTCGGCGAACCGCCCCGGGAAGCGCATCAGATGGTCGGTCGCGATCGAGCCGGATACGGCGATCATGCGGGGCGAGCCCTCTCAGTAGCGGTAGTGGTCGGGCTTGTAGGGCCCTTCGACCGGGACACCGAGGTAGTTGGCTTGTTCCTTGGTCAGTTCGGTGAGGCGGACACCAAGCGCGTCGAGGTGGAGACGGGCGACCTTCTCGTCCAGGTGCTTGGGCAGGGTGTGGACACCGACCGGGTACTGATCGGTGCTGGTGAAGAGCTCGATCTGCGCGATGGTCTGGTTGGCGAAGCTGTTCGACATCACGAAGCTCGGATGCCCGGTGGCGTTGCCCAGGTTCAACAGCCGCCCCTCGGACAGCACGATGATCGAGTGGCCGTCCGCGAACCGCCACTCGTCCACCTGCGGCTTCACCGTGATCCGCTCGACGTCGCCGCGTTTCGCGAGACCGGCCATGTCGATCTCGTTGTCGAAGTGGCCGATGTTTCCCACGATCGCCTGGTGCTTCATCCGCGCCATGTGCTCGTTGGTGATCACGCTGAAGCAGCCCGTCGCGGTCACGAAGATGTCCGCGGTCTCGACCACGTCATCGATGGTCGCGACCTGATAGCCGTCCATCGCCGCCTGCAGTGCGCAGATCGGGTCCACCTCGGTCACGATGACCCGCGCACCCTGACCACGCAGACTCTCGGCGCAGCCCTTGCCGACGTCGCCGTAGCCGAACACGACCGCGACCTTCCCGCCGATCAGCACATCGGTGGCCCGGTTGATCCCGTCGATCAACGAGTGGCGGCAGCCGTACTTGTTGTCGAACTTGCTCTTGGTCACCGAGTCGTTCACGTTGATCGCCGGGAACAGCAGGTTCCCCGCCTGCTGCATCTCGTACAGCCGGTGCACACCGGTCGTGGTCTCCTCGGTCACTCCCTTGATCCCGGCGGCGACCCGCGTCCAGCGGCGGTTGTCCTCCCGCAGCGACCGCGTCAACACGCCGAGGATGACCTCGTACTCCTCCGAGTCGGCGCTCTCCGGCGACGGGACCGCCCCGATCGCTTCGAACTCGGCACCTTTGTGCACCAGCAGCGTGGCGTCACCACCATCGTCGAGGATCATGTTGGGCCCCTGCCCGTCCGGCCAGAGCAGCACCTGCTGGGTGCACCACCAGTACTCGTCGAGGGACTCGCCCTTCCAGGCGTAGACCGGCACACCCGCCGGGGCGTCCGGGGTGCCGGTCGGGCCCACCGCGACCGCTGCCGCCGCGTGGTCCTGGGTGGAGAAGATGTTGCAGGACGCCCACCGGACCTGCGCGCCGAGCGCCACCAGCGTCTCGATCAACACGGCCGTCTGGATCGTCATGTGCAGCGAGCCGGTGATCCGCGCGCCCTTCAACGGCTGCCGCGAGGCGTTCTCCCTCCGGATCGACATCAGACCCGGCATCTCATGCTCGGCCAGCTCGATCTCCTTACGCCCGAAGGCCGCCAACGATAGATCCGCCACCTTGAAATCGCTGAAGTCGCCAGTCATGTCCGCACCCTCCCGCACCAGTGTCGAGGACCGTTGGAGTCCCGTTCAACCGCGCCCGTGCTCCACACACCGGGCCCGCCAGGGGCCCGGGTGTGTGGAGCAAGCGCCGTCAGGAGTTGCGGCTGGCCGTGTCGACCCGGGCGTACGAGCAGGTCGGCCATCGAGGCCCGGTGGAGGAAGGCTCGACAGGCCCGCCTACTCCGGCTGGTTGGGAGTGCGGCGCCCCAACTCGTAGGGGGATGTCACGCCCTCGTAGGCGAGGTGCATCACCATGCCGTTGGCTGCGTGGTCGAGGTTGTGGCAGTGGTCCATCCAGAGCCCCGGGTTGTCCGCCGTGAAGGCGATCTCGTAGATCTGGCCGGGGATCACGTCGAGGCTGTCGATCCACCAGGGCGACCCGGTTGCCCGGACCCCGTTTCGGGACAGCACCAACGCGTGGTGGCCGTGCAGGTGCATCGGGTGGTTCTGGTGGCTGCGGTTGACGATCCGCACTTTGACCTGGTCGCCCATCCGGACCATCAGCGTCGGAGTGTCGGGGAAGCTGTGCCCGTTGATGATCGGCACCAGGTGCAGTCCGCCGTTGTAGAAGGACAGCCGGTCGTCGAGGAGATGGGTGAACGAGCGGTCGTACGACGAGCCCGCGTCGAAGGGCCGGGATCCTCCGGAGCCGTACGAGAGCGGGTCGAACTGGTCCCCGTCGTCGACGACCTTCGGCGTCGAGGTGTCACCCGGTGGCGCCAACACCAGCCCGCCGTCGCGGTTGGCGAGGTCGGTCAGGCGTACCGGGCCCGCCGGCATCGTGAACGTCACGTCGTAGCGTCCACCTGTCGCCAGCCCGAACCGCGGGTCGGTCAGCGGGGTCGGGCCGTTGACGTCGATCCCGTCGATCGCCGCGACCCGCACCGGCGTGCCAGTGACCGTAAGAGACCGCGGACGGCTGTCGGTGGACGGGTTGTTGTCGGTGTTGATCAGGCGCAGCCGCACCGGCGTGCCCGGGGCGACGTCCTGGCGCTGCAAGGTGTCGCTGGTGCCGAACGAGACGATGTTGTCGTCCGGCGTACGCCACTCGTGGGCCTGCACGACGAAGTCCCGCTCGCCGGGTGGTGGGCCGTCACGCGGCTCGACGATCAGCGCGCCGAACAGGCCCCGTCGGATTGCCTCCAGCGGGTTCTGGTGGGTGTGGTACCAGAAGGTGCCGACCTGCTCGGCGACGAACCGGTAGGTGAAGGTGCCGCCCGGCTCCACCGCGTTCTGCGTCGCGCCCGCCACGCCGTCCTCACCGTTGGGCACGTCGAGGCCGTGCCAGTGGATCGTCACGTTCTCGTCGGGGATCTCGTTGTGCAGCGCCACCTCGACGAGGTCGCCCTCACGGACCCGCAGCTCCGGCCCGGGCGACTCCCCGTTGTACGTGAGCGCGTCGACCTCGGTGCCCGACGACAGCCGTACCGTGGCCTTCTTCGCGGTCAGGGTGAAGGCCTTGTTGGGCTTGCCGGTCCGTGGCCCGCGCAGGTCGTCGACGGAGGTGCCGCCATGACCGCCGTGACCGATCGAGGGGCCGCCGCCGTAGTCGACGTTGTCGTGGGACGTCATGGACATCCGGTCGGGCAGCCGGCTGCTCTGGGCCGCGTAGGTGACGCCGGCGGCGACGACGAGGACCGCGACGGCGGCCTGCGAGGTGGCGCGCAGGACGCTGGCACGTCGGCCACGGCGCGCGAAGTCGGTCGCGGTGACAATCCGCAGGCGACGCCCCTGCCAGAGCCACAGCACCAACACCGACAGCAGGATCGGCGCCGCGTGGGTCGCGATGTCGTCGAGGTAGGACGGGACCGGACGGGACACGTACGCGAAGTAGACGCCGACGACCGTCGCCACGGCCGTCACCTGGACCGGCACGACAAAACGGGGATTGGCGGCGGCGGAGCGCGTCTCGGCGTCGACCGGCGCGTCGTCGCGGTTGGCCAGGGCGCGCAGGCCCGGCACGGTCCAGACGGCGACCGCCAGCATCGGCAGCAGCAGGAGCGGCATCTGCACGATCACGCGATTGTCGGCGAAGATCCAGTCGACGGCGAGCATCAGCCCGATCGCGACGCCCTTGACGACCAGCACCACAAGCGCGGCGACGAGCAGACGCCGCAGCCGACGGGCGCTCTTGCGCAGCGCCTCGGGCGTCGGCCGCCAGGCCAGCCGCGTGGCGAGGATCGCCGCGGACAGCCAGATCAGGATCAGGACCCCGGCCAGGATCCCATCGGCGTTCTCTCCGACCTCAAACATGGCGCAAACATACGAACGACGCGTACCCCACCACATCCGTTGCTGAGCGGCAGGGTCGTACGGCGATCGCCGTAGCCGGCACCGCCCGCGAAACAAGGGCCGTAGTTAGCTAGCCGCCGGGCGCGACGAGCCCGGTCTGGTAGGCGAGGACGACGAGTTGCGCGCGGTCGCGGACGCGGAGCTTGACCATGGCCCGGTGGACGTGGGTACGGGCCGTGGCGGGGCTCATCGACAGTCGGCGCCCGATCTCCTCGTTCGTCAGCCCGCTGGCCACCAGGCTCATCACCTCGCGCTCGCGGTCGGTCAACACCGCCAGCCGGCCGCCGTCGACAGGCGTCGGCGCGACCTTGCTGACGAACGCGCTCACCAGCCGACTCGTTACCCGCGGTGAGATCAGCATGTCGCCGCCGGCCACCACCCGCACCGCCTGGCGCAGCTCGTCGGGCTCGATGTCCTTGAGCAGGAACCCGCTCGCGCCGGCGCGCAGCGCCTCGAAGACGTACTCGTCGAGCTCGAAGGTGGTCAGGACGATGACCCGCACGGCCGGGAACCGCTCGACGATCGCGGCCGTGGCCCGCACGCCGTCGAGTACGGGCATCCGCACGTCCATCAGCACGATGTCCGGCCGGGTCGCGGCGACCATCTCGACAGCCTGGGCGCCGTTGGACGCCTCACCGACCACCTCCAGGTCGTCGCTGTGGTCGAGCAGGCCCCGGAAGCCGGCCCGCACGAGCGTCTGGTCGTCCGCCAGCACCATCCGGATCGTCACGCTGTCTCCTCCACCTCGACCGGCAGCCGCGCGGCCACTCGGAACCCCCCGCCCTCCGGCCGGGGCCCGGCCTCGAGGGATCCGCCGGCCGCCGTGGCTCGTTCCCGCATGCCGGCCATCCCGTGCCCTCGCCGGCTCGCCCCGGCGCCGACCCCGTCGTCGACGATCTCCACCGTGACGGCGCCACCCGCGTAGGTGATGGTGACGTCGACGGTCGTCGCTTCGGCGTGTTTGACCGTGTTGGTGATCGACTCCTGCACGATCCGGTAGACCGAGAGCGCCACCTCCGGCGGGATCGGGCGCGGGGTGCCGGCGATCCCCGACCGCACCTTCAAGCCGGTCTGCTCGGCGACCGCGAAGACACGGGCCAGGTCGGGCACCTCCCCGGCGTCGCGGAGCATGCCGATCGCCGAGCGGACCTCGTGCATCGCGTCGCGCGCCGCGCCCCGGATGCTCCGCAGCGCGGCCCGCGCCTCGGCCGGCTTGCTGTCGAAGATGTCGTCGGCGAGGCTCGCCTGCACACTGATCGCGGCGATCGTGTGGCCGAGTACGTCGTGGACCTCGCGGGCGATGCGCAGCCGCTCCTGGGCGACCTCGTGTTGACGCTCCTGGCGCATGACGGCGAGACGCTGTTGTGCCTCGGCCAGACGGATCCGGCGGGTGCGGATCGTCTCGGCGAGCAGCACCACGGCCGCGAGCAGCGAGCCCTCTTCGAGGGTGGCCGAGAGGGCGGGGAAGAACCCCTCGCCGAGCAGCGCGTACCGCATGATCAGCTCAAGGACGACGAAGAACCCGGCGACGACGAGCGCCCAGGTGAACCGGCCGGCGGCCGCGACGGAGAAGAGAGCGGCGGCCAGCGGAAGGGCTGGCGGGATGCCCGGGTACTCGAGCGCGTAGTAGATCATCAGCGCGGTGACCGAGCCGATGAGCACCAGCAGCGGCCAGCGACGCCGGACGACCAGCAGGAGCCCGATCACCGCGCCGATCGCGTAGGCGCGCGCGTCCGGCGGCCGGGCACCGGGCTCGTCGGCGACCCGGATCGCCACCGCCACCACGGCCGCGACGACGATCGCGATGAGGGCATCGATCGCGATCCGTCGGATGGCCGGGTTCATGTCCGCAACGGTACGACGCGCGCACGGTCCGTTAGCGAGGCCCCTTCCCAACCGGAAACCGTCAGCAAGGGGCCCGGAGCCACTCGGCTCCGGGCCCTCATCCTGCCCCGGTCAGGGGCTGGTGCAGGTGACGTTGCCGGGTGCGGTGGCACCGTTGCCCGTGGCGGTGAAACCGAAGTTGGTCGAGGCGTTCGGGCCGACCGTGCCGTTGTAGGCGGCATTCCTGACGGTGACACTGCCGGTGGTGCCCGTGTTGGTGCCGCTCCAGAGGCTGCTGATGGCCTGACCACTGGCCAGGGTCAGACCGACGGTCCAGCCGTTCAGGGGCGCGGTGGAGTTGTTGGCCACTGTCACCTCGGCCTGGAAGCCGCCGGGCCAGGTGTTGAGCGTCCGGTAGGTGGCGGTGCAGGTGCCCGGTTCGCCGGTCGGCGGCGGGGTGGTCGGCGGCGGATCGGTGGGCGGCGGGGTCGTCGGAGGCGTGGTCGACTCGAACTGGCTGAAGAACCTCCAGATCTCACCCGAGGTCCAGGTCCGCGAGTCGTTGGGGCTGCCCGACCCGTCGACCGGGCTGGGGGTGTGGTCCCCGTCGAACGCCGCCCACTGCACCGGGTAGCCGGCCCGGCATCCCGCGTACGCGGTGGTGATGTGGGTGAGGCTGCCCCGGCTCGGTTCGCGCGGGCTCTGCGCGGTGCAGCCGTTGTTGCGCACGAACGTGTCGCGCAGCTGCCGACCCTGGGAGATGTTCAGCACGCTGTCGTAGATGCCGTGGATGCCGAAGTAGGCGACGGGCTGGGTGCCGCCGTTGCATCCGCTGAGGTTGGCGCCGGATATGACGGTGACGGCGCGGATGATCGTGGGCCGGGCGCAGGCCACCGCGTAACTCATAGCCCCGCCGTAGCTCCAGCCCAGGGCGAACCGCTGGGTGGTGTCCACGCAGAGGTCGTTCTCGATCTGCCGGGAGATGTCGTCGAACAGGGTCAGGTCCCGCCCGTTGGTGTTGGCCCAGCCGGCGTCGAGACCCTGGGGCGCGACGAAGATCGTGCTGTTGTTCGACAGCGGCTGGAGCCCGTAGTAGCCGGCCGAGGTGACGTTGTTGGCCGAGCCGTTCAACCAGTGGAAGCCGAAGATCAGTCGGTAGGGGTGGTTCCGGTCGTACCCGTCCGGGATCCGCAGGTTGTACGTACGACTCTGGCCGCTGCTCTGAATCGTGCGCGTCCCGCTGGCGAGTGTCGGGGCCTTGCCGCAGCCGGCGGTCGCCGCGAGGGTGCCGTTGGTCGCGGCGACCGCCGTCGCACCGAAGCCGCCGCTCAACGCACCGCCGGTGGTGGCCGCGAGCAGAAGCGCCGCGGCCGCGATGGATGGGAGGAAAAGTTTGCGTTTCAGCATGGATTGGGCTCCTTGCCGTTGGGCGACCGTCAACGGTCGCCTGGCATCGACGGGGGCCCGGACTGGTCACCGACCGGGAAGGCGGCGGGAGGGGTGCAGCCCTCGGCACGTCTTCGCCGACCGGCTCAGGTGACCGGGAGCGTGCCCTTCACTCCCGGCTGAAAGATAGCATGTTATCGATAACACAACGGGCCGATCGCGCCTCTCGCGCTCACGCCCCGAGCGGCCGGGCCGCCCACTCGGCGGCCACTTCTTGCAGGTCACCGGTCCGGAAAAGCGGAGGATCGTGCAGCAGGAAGTCACGGTGGCTGATGTTCCAGGCGTACGCGCCAGCCATGGCGAAGGCCAACACGTCACCCACCCCGATCGGCCCGGCGGTGGCCGACCGGGACAGCACGTCCTTCGGGGTGCAGAGTTGCCCGACCACGGTGACCGGCCCGCCGTCGGTGCGGGGGCCGCCGGCACCGCGTCGCGGGTGCACGGTGAATGGCTGCGCGTGCCCCTTCGCCGCCGGGGTCCGCAGGTGGTGCGTCCCGCCGGCCACCACCACGAACCACTCGCCGTAGGAGCGCTTCACGTCGATGACCTCGGTGAGGTACGCCCCACAGTGGGCGGTGACCGACCGGCCCGGCTCGATGCGCAACCGCACTGCCGGGTAGCTGTCCAGGACGTCCGTCAGGGCCCGGCCGTAGCCCTCCCAGTCGAACCGCGCGGCCGGGTCGGTGTAGTCGACGGTCATGCCGCCGCCGACGTCGACCTCGGCGGCGTCGACCTCGGCCACCGCCCAGCGCACCACGGCGGCGGCCACCGTCGCGGCGAGCGGCGCGTCCAACCCACTGGCCAGGTGGGCGTGGATTCCGCGTACGTCGATGCCGGCGGGCGGGCGGCGGGCGCACGCGACCGCGTCGGCCGGGTCCATGCCGAACGGGCTGGGTCCACCGCCCATGACCAGGCTCGCACCCGGTGCGTCGACCGGCAGGTTCACCCGCAGCAACACCTGGGCCGACCGGCCCGCGGCGGTGGCCAGCGCGCCGAGTCGCGCCAGCTCGGCGGGCGACTCGACGTGGATGCGGTGCACCCCGGCGGCGAGAGCGGCGGCGAGGTCCGCGTCGGTCTTGCCCGGCCCGGCGTACGCGGCCGGCGCCCGCCCCGGCAGCACCTCGGCCAGCCTCCGCAGCTCGCCCCGGCTCGCGGCCTCGAACCCGTCGACGATCGGGGCGAGGGTTCGCAGCACGCCGGGATCCGGGTTGGCCTTCACCGCGTAGAGCAGCTCGACCGGCCGGGGCAGCGCCGCCCGGATGGCCCGGGCCTGCACGGCCAGCGCGTCGAGGTCGTGGACGTAGACGGGTCGGGTCACCGTGGCCCACCCATCGGGTTCGGCACCGGCACGAACGGTGCGGCCCGGTCGGCGTCGCGCCGCCACCGGACCAGCAGGTTCGCCTTGGCCAGCAGCGGCTCCCCGGACAGCAGCGCGCGCAGCTCGGCCGGCTCACCGAGGTCGGCGGACACCGTCTCGACGACGCCGCGCAGCTCCTGCCACAGGCGTCGTTCGATGCCCGGTCGCGCGTCGGCGAGGGCCCCGCTGATCCCGCCGAGGTGGTTGACGAACAGGCAGTAGACGATCCGGCGGTGGGCGGCCCGGGGACCGTAGCGGACCTGCGCCGGGACGCCGTCCGGCCAGGTGCCCCACCGCTCGGCGTCCAACTTCACCCCCTCCAGGTCGCGTAGCAGCATGCGTACCGGGCGGCGGTCCCGGTCGAGCACGACGACCACGTTCTGCAGGTGCGCCTCGTGCACGACGCCGTGGCTGAGCCAGCCGCGCAGCACCGCCGGCACCAGCAGGCCGACGTACGCGCGCCACCAGGCCACCGGATCCGGTGTCACCATCGGCGTCGCGGCCAGCGCCGCCGCCAGCACCGGGGTGTCGCCGGGACGCAGGTGCGGGCGCAGACCGCCGCGCAGGATCGTCCCGTACGCCTCGTCCGGGCCGGGGACGTCGACCGTGCGGTAGGCGGGCTCGGCGAGCAGCCCCACCCCGTCCGGCAACGGCACCCCGGCCAGCAGGTCGGTAAGCGCCACCGCGCCGGTGAGTTCGTAGCGGGCGTTCTTACGCAGGCAGTTGGTGATCCGCACGTGCAGGCTGGTCTTCACGAACAGGTCGGCGTCGGGTGCGTAGAGGGTGCGGACGCTGGCCGTCGGCCGTACCGGCACACCGGCCGCCCCCAGGTCGCGCAGCCGTGGGTGGGTGGGCGGGGCCAGCGACAGCTGCCAGGGGTGCACCGGCAGGACGCGGTGCCCACGCGGGGGCCGTGGCGGGTCGAGGGCGGCCACCAGCGGGTCGAAGGGCCCGGCGTCGGCGACCAGGTCGTCCGGTACGGCGAGCCAGTGCAGCCGGAACGCGGTGCGCAGCTCTGGCGCGTACGCCCGCCAGCTGTCCGGGTCACCGCTGCGCCATTTCGGGGTGGGGTGGTGCGGGTGGCCGAAGACAAGCGACTGCTCGGAGTCGACGTACGCGTCGATGGCGGGCTCACCGGTGGGGGTCGGGTCCTCGGCCGGTCGGTCGGCCAGCAACCGGGCCACGGTGTCCCGGCTGGCCCGGACCTGCTCGACGAACTCGTCGTTGGTCAGGCCGGTACGTGTGGTGAGCTCCGCCGCGACCAGGGCGGCCAACCCGTCCGCGTCCAGGTCTGCCCACCGTTCGCCGCCGGTGCTGCGTTGGACCGGGCCGGTGTAGCGGTGCGCGCCGAGCGGCGAGACTCGCGCGACCTGGCAGCGCACGGTGACGTCGAGGTGCCGCAGCAGCAGTCGTACCGCACCGTCGACCACTGTCTGGGTGCCGTCCGGCGGGGTCAGCTCGCGCAGCAGGCAGCCGAAGACGGCGTGGGCGGCGGCCAGGTCGGCGCGCTGACCGGTGTCGGTGGCCGGCCGGGAGCGCAACTGCGCGCTCGTCATCGTGTCTCCCGGAGGTAGTTCGGGCCGGTACGCAGGTAGTACTTGTTGATGTCGGCGCAGCCCAGCCGTTGTTTGGGCAGCAGGGTGCCGGCGGTGAGCATCGCCTTGATGGGCAGCTGGGTGGCGTGCAGGACCCGTTCGGTGAAGGTCCGCGCCGCCGGTCCGTCGCCCCACCGGTCGCGGGCGGCGGCGAGCCGGGGCACCAGCGCCTCGGCGGGTGTCGGCACGGGCAGACCTCGGGCGGCCAGGGCGACCAGGGGCGCGGCGGCGGCCAGGTGCAGGGTGATGGTGATGAACACGTCGGCCAACTCCTGCGGGTCACGCACCCACATCCGGTCGTCGTGCAGCTCGATGCCGCTCGGGCCGTCGTGCCGCGCGTCGAGCCGGGCGCCGTCGTTGTCCTTGTAGAGCAGGCCGACCGTGCCGTCCGGGTGCACCAGCAGGTGGATGTTCTGCGGGTGCGCCTCCAGGGCGATCCCGTGGCGTAGCCAGAGGAAGACGTGCCAGTCGAGCAGCAGGTCCAGGTAGGACTCCAGCAACGCGACGGGCCGCTGCGGGCTGACCCGTTCCAGGACCGTGCCCGCCACCGGGTCGGCAGCCGCGAGGGCCGCGACCGGCACCACCTGGACGCCGGCCAGGTCGCGCGGAAACCGGCGCAGCAGGAAACCGCGCCGCTCGTCTCCGTCGACGTGCGCCCAGGTGCTCTCGTCGGCGTGCCGGATCCGACCGGCGAAGCGGGGTTCGGCGGTGGCGATCCGGTCGAGCAGTGCGGCGACGGCCGCGCCGTCGGCGAGCGAGCCCGGTTGCAGCGTGCGTCGGTTGCGCGCGCCGAGGCTCGCGGTCGGCAGTGGCAGTTTGACGTGCAGGTACGGGTCGTCCTCGAACGCCACCGTCCGCATGGAGAGGGTGGGTCGCACCGGGGTCACCGGCAGGTCGGCCACCGGGAGCGCGTCGCGCGACACGGTGATTGGATGCGCCGGCAGCAGCAGTTGGTCCGGTCGCGGCGCGCGCGGCCACCACGAGGGGAGGTCACCCGCGAGCCGGACGTCCTCGGCGGGTACGGCGTACCAGCGCAGCGCGAAGCGTGGGGCGTGCTCCGGGGCGTACCGGAGCAGTTCCTCGTCGCGGAGACCGTGCCGGCACCTGTCGGTGGGGTAGACGGGGTGACCCTGGTGGGCGGCGAGCACGTCGTCCAGCAGTGCCGCCGGCAGGCCGGCCGGGGTGTGCGCGCGTTCGGCGGTCACCTCGGTGAGCACCCGCGCCCGGTTCCGGGCGGCGAGCCGGCGGGCCCGCAGGTCGGCGCGGCACTCGACGCCGAAGTCCCGCCAGCCGGCCTCGGCCTCGGCGTTGCCGTGCGGGGCGAGCAGTGTCAACAGCCCTTCCAGCGTCTCCGTACGCTGCGGGTCGCCGTCGCCGACCACCAGCAGCACCACCGGCGCGGCGCTGCGCAGGGCCTGCTGGAACCCGTCCGCCCGGACCGGAATGCGCAGCAGGCCGGCGGGGTGCGGCACCTGCCACCAGTCGGGCCCGTCCGGTCGGCCGGCGCTGCGCAGGCCGAGGTGGTCCTCGCGGAGCAGGGCGTCGAGCACCCGGGCGAAGACCTCCCGCTCGCAGTCGTCGCTCACTCGACGATGGTCCACTTGAGGCCGCCGCGGAGGTCGGCCAGCGACTGCCGGACGGTGCGCTCGTCGGGGCCGATCCCGTGCAGCACGGCGAGGTAGTCGCGGTTCGTGCCGGTGTGCTCGGCGGTGCGGCCCACCTCGCGCAGCGGATGGCAGCCCAGCCGGACGTCGCCGTGGACGGTGTCGAGCGGGCCCGGTGCGGCGACGAGGCGGCCGGACCGGTCCGCGCAGACGTACTCGACCTGGGCGTAGCGGTCGACGGTGTGGGGCAGGCCGAGGGCGGCCAGCGGCTCGCCGAGGTGCAGCCGGATGACGTACTCGAACAACGGCACACCGAGCAGGTCGGCGAGGATCAGGTCCATCCGGTCGCCAATGAGGCGGTAGTTCACCTCGATGAGCCGGACCCGGCCGTCGGAGATGACGTACTCGGTGTGGCAGGCGCCGAAGCCGACCCCGAGCGCGTCGAGCCGCGCCCGCAGCTGGGTGCGCGCCTGCTCCGTCGGGGGCGACCAGGCGAGGCTCTCCTCGGTGAAGGTCGGTGGCGGGCCGAGGCCGGTGCGCCACCCGCCCAGGGAGGCCAGCTCGGTGCCGTCCCCGAGGGTCTCGAAGGTCCGCAGCTCGCCGTCGAGGTACTCCTCGACCACCAGGGCAACGTCCGGCCGCCGTCCACGGATCTCGGCCACCCGAGCGACCAGCTCGGCGTGGTCGGCCACCAGGTAAGCGTCCTCACTGGCCACTCCCTCGCGGGGTTTGACCACCGCCGGGAACATCCCGCTCGGCACCTCTGGCGCGGCGCCGGGGTCGACGGTGACGGTGCGTACCAGATCGAGGCCCGCAGCGGCGACCGCCCGGCGGGCCGCGGCCTTGTCCTTGCAGACACGGGCGGCGTCCGGGTCCTTGCCGGGCAGGCCGAGCTTTCGGGCGGCGATCGCGGTGGCCTCCTGGAGATGGTCGCTGTTGGACAGTAGCGCCAGCGGTCGGGTCGGTGCCGCCGCCGCGACCACAGCGGCCGCATCGCGGACCGCGCACCGCGCCACACGCACGTCCGCCGGCCATTCGCCCGGCCGGTCGGTCAGCACGGTGGCCGACAGCCCGAGCGACGCCGCCGCCGGGAGGAACCCGTCCAGGACGGCGTTGGTGGGGTTGAGCGCGGTCAGGTAGAGCCGCATACCGCCTCCGTCGACTACCACGATGTCACTATTAGGGTAGCCTACCCTTATTAGGCGGATTTGGTGCGGTCTGCCCGGTGTAGCAACCCGGCGGCCACCAGGCCACCGACCAGCACCCCGACCGCGCCCACCAGCTGCCCCGTCTCCAGCGCCGAGGCGAAGGCGACCGTCACGGCCTCCCGTTCGGCCCCTTCGCGGGCGGCGGCGAGAGCCGCCGGAAACGATCCGGCGCCGGCCAGGGCCGCCGGCAGCAGCGCCGCGAACCGGGCGTTCAGCACGGCACCCAGCACCGCGATGCCGAGGCTGCTACCTACCTCCGTCATGGTGCCGTCGACCCCCGCGCCCGCACCGGCCTTGGTCGCCGGAATCGCGCTCATCACGGCCTCGACGATGGCCGGGTTGGCCACCGCGCAACCGACACCCATGACGAGCAGCCCGACCAGCAGCACCACGTACCCGTCGGACGGAAAGAGGGTGACCAGCGCGAGACCAGCCGCGAGCAGCGTCATGCCAACGGCGATGGCAACCGCCAGGCCGAGCCGACGGATCACGCTCGCGACGACACCACTGACGTTGAGCAGCACGATGGACAGCGCGAACGGCGCCATCCGGAGCCCGGCCTCCCAGGCGGGATAACCCCTGACGAACTGGAGGTGCTGGGTGAGCAGGAACAGCGCTCCGGTGGCGCCGAACGTGATCAGCACGACCCCGGAGATCGCACCGACGAAGCGCCGGTCCCGGAAGAAACCCATGTCCAGCATCGGGTGCGCGGTCCGTCGCTCCCACCGCACGAAGATCCCGAGCAGGAGTACGCCGACAACCGCGGCGCCGAGCACCTCGGTCGACGCCCACCCGCGCTCCGGGCCGGAGATGATCGCCCAGACCACCGCGGTCAGGCCGGCGGTGGAGAGTACGGCGCCGAGCACGTCGAGTCGGCCGCCGGCCGGTCCACGGGACTCGGGCACCAGCGCGCGACCGACGAGCTGGCAGACCAGCACGATCGGCACGTTCATCAGGAAGATCGCACCCCACGGCAGGTGCGCGAGGATCGTGCCGCCGATCGGTGGCCCGATGGCGAAGCCCAACGCGCTGGTGGCGGCCCAGATGCCGATCGCCCGGGACCGCTCGGCGGTGTCGAAGACCTGCATGGCCACCGCGAGCGTCGCGGTGACCAGCAGCGCGCCACCGACACCCATCCCGGCCCGCGCGGCGATCAACTGCCCGCTGGTGCTGGCGAGACCGGCGGCCAGCGAACCGACCCCGAACAGGACGAGCCCGGCGAGCAGCATCCGGCGGCGGCCGTACCGGTCGGCGGCGCTACCAGCCGTCAGCAGCAACCCGGACAACACCAACGCGTACGCGTTGATCATCCATTGCACCTCGGCGGTGCTGGCACCCAACTCGGTGGTGAGCACCGGCACCGCCACGGTCAGCACGGTGTTGTCCAACACCACGACCAGTTGCGCGACGCACAGCACGGCAAGAATGAGCCATCGCTGTGGCAGTCGTGCCGGTGTCGCGGTGTCGGTGGCCGGCTGGACGGTGGTCACGCCACCGCCTTGGCGCCGTCCACTGCGGGCTGCTCGGCCGCCGGGCCGACGGTCGGCTGCTCGGCCGCCGGGCCGGTGGTGGGGCCGGGCCGGTGCGGGAACCGCCGCTGGTGCGCGAGGCCGAGAGCGACGCCGCCGGCCACCAGCACGATGGCCGCGACCGCGACCGACGGGTAACCGACCCGGTCGGCCGCCGCGAGACCGATGGACGCCGCCACGAACGAGCAGACCAGGCCGAACGACGACAGGACGGTGAAGTCGGTGCCACCGGTGTCGGGCCGCGAGTAGTCCATGTTGACCGTGTAGAGCACGACGTTGGCGATGGTGTACGCCACCATGAAGCAGCAGAGCGCGGCGACCGTCCCGCCCAGCGGCGCGCGGCCGTTCATCAACGGCAACAGCAGCAACGTCGACACGGTGAGCGCCACGCCGCCGGCCACGAGCACGCCCCCGCGCCCGAACCGCCCGATCCCGAGCCCCGCGACCAGACCCGCCACGATGGCCGGCGCGCTGGTCACCACGCCGGTGACGACGCCGATCCGGCCCAACGACCAACCGGCGTCGACCAGAGCCGGGGTGACCAGGGCGTACGCCATGCCCGCGCCGACGTAGACCAGCGGCACCACACCGAACGTCCACCACCGGCAGCCCGGCTGGCCGAACACCGACAGCAGCGCCCGGTAGGCCGCGCCGACCCGCTCCACCCGATCGGTACGGGGAGGCTCCCGGAACCGCCACACCACCAGCAGGCCGACCGCCGTCATCGCGGCCAGCAGGCCGATCGCCGGCGCCCAGCCGAACTGGTCGTAGACCAGGACGCAGGCTCCGCCACCGAGCAGGTTGCCGAGGTAGCTCGCGGCGACCTGGATGCCGTTGCCGGTCCCCCGGGCCGACTCGGCGAGCATCCGGACCGCGACGGCGTCCACGGCGATGTCCTGGGTGGCCGAGAAGAACACGTACGCGGCGCAGATCGCGATGATCGGGCCGAGCGCGTCGGCCGGACTGGAGAACGGCAGCAGCGCCAGCAGGGCGAGCACCAGGGCGGTCTGGAGCACGAGCAGCCAGGAGCGGTAGTGGCCGCGGTGGCGTGAGCCGTACCGGTCGAGGATGGGCGCCCAGAGGAACTTGATGGGCCAGATCAGGCCGACGATCTGCAACAGCGCCAGCGTGTCCAGCGAGGTGCCACCGTCCCGCAGGATGGCGGTGAGCCCGACGGTGATGAAGCCGACGCCGAGGTACTGGGTGACGTACAGCGCGGTCAGGGTGCCGAGCCGGCCCTTCATGCCGCTTTCCAGTAGCCGAGGGAGGTCAACCGGTCCTTGTCGACGCCAAGCGTCTTGCGGAGGTGTCGGGTGATGCCCCGGGTGGTGGCCGCCTCGCAGGCCACCCAGTAGTGGCCCGTGCCGCTGGTCGGCAGGGCTGCGCAGACCGTGTCGACGAGATGTTGACCCTCGTCGCGCCGCGGCACCCAGGTGACGTCGTGGTGCGCCCGGGCCCGCAGTGCGAGCGCCTTCTCGCCCTCGTGGGCGTACTCCAGCCAGACCGTCGCCGGGATGTCGGCACCGGCGTCGAGCAGGCTGTTCACCGCGGGCAGGGAGGCCGCGTCGCCGATCAGGTAGAGGTGCTCGGGCGCGGGGTCGGGGAGTTCGAACGCGCTGCCCTGAACGGTCGCGCTGATGGTGTCGCCGACCTTGGCCGTGGTGGCCCAGCGGGCCGCACAGCCGTCATGGATGGCGAATTCCAGGGTGAAGCGGCCGGTGGTCGGGTCGGGGTCCACCAGCGTGTACGCGCGCTGGTGGGCCCGGCCGTCGTTGTCGAACCACAGCCGGATCCACATGGTGGGGTGCACCCCGCACGTCTCCAGCAGCCCACCCCCGTCCAGGAGGAGCCGCTGGTAGTGCCCGTCGATTGACTCGGTGCTCAGGACGGTCAACCGAAAGTCCCGACCTCCCATGGCCTTGAGGACCAGGGCCTCCCAGTTCCGTTTCACGCACCCCTCCAGGTAAGGTCATCCTTGGTTAGGGGAGGTTAACCTAAGTTGCGCCCCGGATGGAACAGAGGACAGCGCCCGATGACGTACCAGGAGAAGATCGACGGTCTCGGCGAGCTGTCGTTGGTGACCGTGGACCCGGAACGGGACGCCGCCCTCCTGCACGGTTGGGTGACCCTCCCCCGCAACTCCTTCTGGGGCATGGGTTCGCACACCCTCGAAGAGGTACGCGAGATCTACGCCTTTGTGGACAGTCTGCCGACGCACCACGCGTACCTGATCATGGTCGACGGGGAGCCGGTAGGCCTCTTCCAGAGCTATCAGCCCGAGGCGGACCCGGTCGGCGAGCGCTACCCCGTCCAGCCCGGCGACGTGGGGATGCACCTGCTGCTCAGCCCCGACCGACGCCTCCCCCGGAGCCTCACCAACGCGGTCGCCCCGGCCGTCGCCCGCTTCCTGTTCCGCGACCCGGCCGCGCAGCGGATCGTGGTCGAGCCGGACGTCCGCAACCACCTCGCCCTACGCCGACTGGAGATCGAGGGCTTCACCTTCGACTCGGAGATCGACATGCCGGACAAGCGGGCCCAACTCGCGTTCCTGACGCGCGCCCGGTTCACGGCGCGACACCCGACGCCGGCCTGACCACCGGCGCGGCCGGCGACCCTCAGCTGTTGGCGTTCCAGAAGCCGACGAGGGTGGCGGTCCACCAGGCGAGTTGCGAGATCGTGGCGGCGGCGACGCCGGGCAGCAGGATGGACCAGGACGGCCTGCCTCGCACGGCCACGAGTCGATCCCGGACCCGGCCGAGGAACAGCCCGTTGACACCGACCACCAGCACGGCGAGCAACTTGACCCAGACCAGCCCGGACGACGTGTCCGGCCCGAGGGCGGCCCCACTGGCGAGCAGGCCCACCAGGCCCAGCCAGATGAGCAGGTGCGCGCCGCGTGCGGCGGTCAGCACCGTGCCGAGCGGTTCCCGGCGCAGTAGCCAGCGGAGGCTGAACCAGTCCACCGTCAGCACCGCGCCGAAGCCCACCACGAGGCAGGTCAGGTGGCAGAAGAGGGCAACCATCCGCGCGCCCGGCGAGAGGGTGACGTGCGGCGCGACGAGGATCGCGAGCAGCCACCCGAGACCGACAGTCAGAACCGAGGCGACGACCGCGGGGCGGCCGGCGGCGCGACGGTGGCCACCGCGCCAGCCCGCCGCCGACGCCGGGGCGACCGCGTCCGGCGGCGATGCGCTCGGGGGCCGGTGCGTCGCACGCCGGGCCGGACGGACGGCGTCCGACGTGACGGCACGGTGGGCGGGGCGGGACGCCCGGGACGGGGTACGGAGGTCGGCGTGCAGGTCAGACGTCCGCATCGGCCGATTTCCTGGGCCGCACGGTCAGCCGCCCGGTGCGGCGGTGGACGCCCCGGGCCGGTTGTCCAGCGCGCTCAGCTCGGCAGCCCGCGCCTGCTGGATCCGGCCGGCGAGCGCCTTCAGCTCCGGGCTTCCCCCGGCATCCTGCTCACCCCGGCACAGCACCACGGTCTGGGCGAGGTGCGCCCGGATCAGGGCAGCCGCCCGGGACGGCACCTCGGCGTCGGCCGCGGCACGCAGCTCGGCGAGGCGGGCATCGGTGACCATGCCGGGCATCTGATGCCCCTCGTGGATGTTCAGCTCCGGCACGTTGCCCGCCGCCAACAGCCCACGCAGGTCCCGCAACTCTGCCTCATGAGTCTTCCGGAGCTCGCCGAGGAGGGCCCGCAGCGACGGATCCGCGTCCGCCGGGCGGGTGTCGAGCTGATCGATCAGCGCGAGGGCGCCCTCGTTCATCGGGATCAACAGTTGGATGAAGGCGTCGTCGGTGCCGTTGAGTACCACCGGCGCGGTCGGCGCCGCAGCGGCCGACGAGGCTGCGGCCGACGACGGCGCGGGTGCCTGCTCGGTGCGGCCCCACCCCTGGCTGAGACCGACGGCCAGCGCCGTGGCGACCAGGGTCGCGACCACACCGACCAGCCGCCCGGCCCGGACGCGAGGCCCCGGGCGCTCCGCGATCTGCTCGTCCACCCGTTCGCCAGTGCTCAACGGGCGGCCTGGAACGCGCGGCCGACCACTGTCGCCTGGGTTCCGTCGCTGAACAACCCGGACCGGTCCTTGTCCGTGGCGGGTAGCCCGAACCAGGCGTAGCGCTGCAGGTAGGGAAGCTGGCCGAGCATGGCGGTGGCCGCCGTGAGGAAGGCCGCCTGCTGCTCCTGACTGGGAAACTGCGCACCGCCCGCGCCGAAGCGCATCAGCGCGAACTCGGTCAGCCAGATCGGCTTGCGGTACCGCTGGTAGACGGCCTGTAGGTACTGCCGGAGCTGGGCCACCGCCGTGGCGGTGGTGAAGTCGGCGCCGAACCAGTGCAGCGTGATGAAGTCCACCCGGTGGCCACGGGCCTGGGCGCCGGTCATGAACCGGTCCAGCCAACCCTGCGGGTCCGGCCCGCCCCAGGCGACCGCGGGGCTGCCCAGTTTGCTGCCCGTCGCCATCAGCTGCGGCCACAGGTCCAGCGCCTGCTCGACGGTCATGTTCGCCTGCTCGGGCAGGTCCGGCTCGTTGAAGGTGAGCAGGTACGGCCCGGCGGCCTTGGCCCGGGACAGCTCCGCGGCGGTGACGTTCTCCGCGCTGCGGATCATCGGCACGAACGTCGCACCGCGCGGCGTGCTGATCCCCGGGTGCTGGGTGCCCCAGGTGTAGTACCAGCTGGCCTTGGAGTTCGCCAACGCCTGACTGGCCCCGGCGAAGTTCCACACCCCGACGCCCTTGCGGGTGGAGCTGACCGCCGGCGCGACCGGAGCCTTCGACGAGGGTCGTGCGCTCGGCGAGGGCGCGACGCTCGGGGCGGCGACGGCGGTGGGCGCAGCAGACGGCGGCGGCGCCGCCCACGAGGGGGCGGACGGCTCGTCCGGCAGGATCACCACAGCCATGGTGATGGCCAGGACGGCGGCGGCCACCCCGGCGGCGAGGGACGGCACGAGGCCGCGGGGCCGGTTCACCGCGAGGTCGACGACGCGTTGGCCGCCGCCCGCATCGCTGGACACTCCACCGGGTGGGGTCGGGCCGGCGGAGTGTCCGACCGTCGGGCTCGGCGGCGCGACGGCCTGCGCGGCGGCGGCGGGGGCGGCCGCGTTCGGCAGGTGGGCGCCGAGACCCGCCGGCAGCGGCAGCAGCGGCAGGCCGGCGAGCAGCCGGTCGATCGGCAGCAGCGTCGTTCCCAGCCGTCCACAGAACGCGCAGTCGCGGACGTGTCGAGCCAGTCGCTTGCGCCACAGTGAGCTGGGCGTGCCGTCCCACTCGGCGGTCACGGCGCCCAGGTCCGGGCAGCCGGGGCGGGCGCGGAGCGCGCGTACGACGCCGCGGGCGCTCTGGATCTGCTCCTTCATCCGGTGGATCCGCACCGCGACGTGCCCGGGTGACAACCCGAGCGCGTCGGCGACCTCGTTCCGGGTGATCTCGCCGGTCTCCTCCAACCACCACAGCGAGAGCAGTTCCTGGTCGTCCGGGTCGAGCCAGCGGGTGGCCTCGGCGACCTCGCGTCGTTGGTCGGTGAGGCCGAGCCGGAGGATTGTCATCCCCGCGAAGTCGGAGGCGGGGTCGGGCACGTTGTGGATCACGTCGAGCCCGGCGTCACGGTTGAGGGCGACGCGGCGGCGCGTCTCCCAGTCACGTACCTGGCGGATGGTGATCGCCACCAGCCAGGAACGGTATGCCGCCGGGTCGTTGAGCGCGGGCAGGTACCGGATCACCCGTACCAACGTCTCCTGGACCACGTCGTCGACGTCGGCGTGCCCGCGCAACGCGCGCCCGACGATGTTGTAGACCAGCGGGAGTGAGGCCGCGACGACGTCGTCGAGAGCGCGCTGGTCGCCCTGCCTGGCCGCGACGACCAACCCGACATCGGGCAGTGCTCGACCGGCTGACGACATGGGTCTCACTCCTCGTGTGCTCATCCGCGCGGCGCCCACGCTGGGTGCGCTGACCGCCCTCAAGATCGGAGACTCGCGGCAGCGGGTGGGATTACAGAATTCCCGGGCGGCCGGTTCGCCACAAGCGACGCGGGTCCGTCGGCGGCGCATAAGAGGTGGCGGCGCCGGGTATGGTGCGGGGTGTCGGTGTCGCCGGGTGCTCGCCCGTGCACAGGACACCAGCATTCGGGCGCGAGCGTGTGCGCCGAAGCGTCACCAGGTCGCACGGCCGACGTTGCCGAGGCCCCAGACGCACCCCTCTCGTAGAGACAGGATCCCTGCATGACATCGAACGACAACGGTCGACCTGCCCTGTTCCTCGCCACGTCGAACGGCGACGGGCTCGACGGACCCGCGGTGACCTTCGACAGCAGCGAGGAAGCCATGCGGCAACTGCGCCACCCGTTCGCGGTGCAGCCGACCCAGCCGACCCCGACCGCTGTCGACGCCTCGGAGCAGCGCGGCTGATCCCAGCGCGCTGTCCCCACCCCGAACGCCTGCTCTCATACTTTCGGCTAGGAAATAGTCAGTCTTTCGGGTAGTGTCCGGGTCATCAAGTGAACGACATGACGCGGTGGCGAGGCCCGTGCTCGTGGCCTTGCGACAGCGCACCTTCGCCCGTACGTGCGCCCCGGCGGTAGCCGGTTCGGAGACCCTTCCGGTCGACTCGATCGACGGGCACGTGCGGGAGGGACCATCCCATGGCCATCATCGTCGAGAACGCGACCAGCAGCCGCGTCGACCAGCGGAGCAGCGACCAGAGCCCGGAAGAGCTTCTCGCCGCGATGAAGGCGACCCAGGCCGACGACCCCCGCCGCCCAGCCCTGCGGGACCGCGCCATCGAGGCGTGGCTGCCGCTCGCCCGGCACCTGGCGCGCCGCTACGGCGGACGCGGCGCACCCGATGACGACCTGGCCCAGACCGCCTTCGTCGGGCTCATCAAGGCCGTGGACAACTTCGACCACGACCGAGGTGTCGACTTCAGCGGGTACGCCATTCCCACCATTATCGGCGAGATCAAGCGCTACTTCCGGGACCGCACCTGGGCGGTTCGCGTACCCCGCCGCCTCCAGGAGCTGCGCCTGTCGATCAGCGCGGCGAACAGCGCCCTGACCCAGAACCTCGGCCGCTCGCCGACCGTCGCCGACATCGCGTCCTACCTCGACGTGACCGAGGAGACCGTCCTGGAGGGGCTGGAGGGTGCGCGCGCCTACCGGGCCACGTCGCTGTCCACCCCGACCGGAGCTGACGGCAGCCGCGAACTCGGGGACACCCTCGGCGACGACGACTGCGCGTTCGATCTCGTCGAGATCCGCGTCGCCCTCGGTCCAGCCCTCGCCACGCTGCCGGCACGCGAACGCGAGATCCTGAGCCTGCGCTTCCACGGCAACCTGACCCAGGCCCAGATCGCCGACCGGATCGGCGTCTCGCAGATGCACGTGTCCCGGCTGATCACCCGCTCGCTGGCCGCGTTGCGCCTCCAGCTCAGCGAGGACATCGCCGCCTGAGCCCGGTCAGAGTTGGATGACGTGGCCCACCCGTGGCGGTGTACGACCGGCGAGAACGTCGAGCCACGCGTGTTGCAGGGCCGCCGGCCCGGCGCCCACCCGGACGTCCAGCCACCCGCTCACCACGGCGGCGAAGCGTTTCCAGGCCTCGGTGAACCGCTGGTCGAGCCCGTCGCGGCCCCAGTCGTGGCTGCGCTTGCGCATCTGCACCGGCGCGAAGAACACCTCCTCGGCGGCGTCGGCGTTCGGCGTCTGGTTGGTGAGCCCGACCGCGATGTCCCGGACGAGCCGGTCCCCGAGGCGCCGACGCAGGGCGGCACGGGTCGAGGGCGCGCCGGACAGGTCGAGGTAGACGGTCGGGACCACGTCGAGGGCGTCGAGGGCGTCGTACGACACGACCTCGTCGTAGCAGCCGAGCGACCGGGTGAACGCCAGGTTGCCGGGTGAGGTGAGACCGACCAGGCGCGGCCCGCGCCCGTGCAGCTCGAACGCGGCGGCGTACGCGGTCTTGCTCGACGCCGAGGACACCAGCAGCGCCTCGGCACCGTAGAAGTCATTGTCGACAACCTGGTCGGCAAGCATGAACGAGGTGAAGAACAGCGGCCGGAACAGGATCAGCAGATCCTCCTGGTCGCGCTGGTACGCCGGGTCGCCGCTGGTCGACCGGTACGCGTTGTACGGCGACGGCAGCTCGGCCCGGTGTGGGCTCGCCTCGCGGAACCCGGACGCGTCCACCCGGTCCGGCCGCACCACGAGGTGACCGGCGGGCGGGAGGTAACCGTAGATCCGTTGCCCCACCTCGACCCCGGCCACCGCCGAGGCGACCACCTCGGCGAAGCCCCAGAGCGGCGGGAGGCCCCACTGCGGCCCGAGCCCCTGGGCCGCCGGCGGAAAGAACTGCCAGTAGCGCATCGAGTCGCCGAGCACCGCGTACGTCACGTTGTTGGCGGTGAGACCAACGCGGTCCACGCGCAGCAGCGCCTCGCCCTTGGCCACGGCGGGGGTGGAGCCATCGACGAGCGTGGTCTGCCCGAGGTCGTCACGCGCCACGGCGAAGGTCCATGAGTCAGCCATGAGGTGACGCTAGACAGCCTCGCAATCGGAGACAAGTGCACTGCGAGTGCAAAATCCCACTGCGGGGTTCGCGGGTCGGCGACGCGCCGGCGCGGTCAGGGGCCGGTGCCGGCGGCGAGGTCGCGGAGGTGCGCGAGCGGCAGGTGCGGTGGCCGCCACTCCACGAAGAGGGCCGTCGCGTCGTCCTCGAGCTGGTCGTCCTGGTAGCCGACGACCGCGCGGACCAGACGACGCATCGTCTCCGGGCTGGGCAACCGGTCGTTGAGGGCGCGGTTGACGAAGTCGACGAGCCGGTCCAGCCCGAACTGCTCCCCCTCCGCGCTCCGGGCGTCGGTGATGCCGTCGGTGTAGGCGAGGATGCGGTCACCGGGGTGCAGATTCTCCATGTGCACCCGCGGTCGGTGCGGGGACAGGTGACCCAGGCCGAGCGGCAACATGGTCGGCCCCGGCAGCTCCCGAACGGCCTTGCCGTCGCGCAGCAACATCGCACCGGGATGCCCCGCGTTGATGATGCTGAGGTGGCCGGTCCGACGGTCCAACTCGATCAGCAAGCCGGTCGCGAAGAAGTTCGGGTGCTCGGACCGCACCCACCGGTCGATGCTGATCGCCGTGTCGACCAGATCGAGGCCGCACCGACGGGCGTTGCGGTACGCGCTGACCACCAGCGAGGCCAGGGTGCTCGCCTTGATGCCGTGCCCACAGGTGTCGAAGAGCCCGACGCTGAGCACGTCGTCGTTCAACGCGTAGTCGAAGATGTCGCCGCCGACGTCGTAGCACGGTTCGAGGATGGCGGTGACCACCAGGTCGTCGGTGGCGAAGGTCAGCGGCGGGAGCAGGCCCCACACGATCTCGGCCGCGACCTGCATCGGCATCCGCCGCCGCATCCGCTCGACCACGTCACCGTAGAGCCGGCGGTTGACCAGGATCTGGGCGATGTTGACCGCCACCTCCCAGGCCGGACCGTCCATCGTCTGGTCGGCGGCGGCCGGCGAGACGATCTCCAGTACGCCCATCCGCTCACAGCCGAGCAGCAGGGGCACCCAGACCCGGTCCGGGTTGTCGGGCGCGCGCTGGATGTCGAGGGTGGTGAAGGCCCGACCGGCGAGTGTCGTCTCGATCGGCAACTGGTCCCGGTCGAGACCCGCGCCGAGCAACGGCACGAGGAGGGTCTGCGTGTAGTCGGCCAGATAGATCACGATCTCGCTGGCGTCGATTGCGGGCGCCGCACGGGCGACCAGCTGCGACACCTCGTCCGGGCCACCCCGGGGCGCGTTGAGCTGCAACCAACGCACCACTTCGCCGACGTCGCCCACGCTCCACCTCCCCGAGTCCTCCCCGACCCTCGGGAGCACGTAGTGCGAGCGGTGAGGCTACCTTGCCCCGCCGCGTTCCTCGCGCGCTGATCGCCCAGGTCGGGTAGACCGACTGCTCTTTCACCCCAAGTGCCTCAGGCATCTCACAGATTTGGCAGCTTTTGCGAAATAGGTGTGCAAAAGTCCGATTGAGCAAACCGTGGCTCGCTGCGGCCTCCAGCCGCCGCACAACCGGCCTCTGGTGAGATGCCTTCGCGAAAGGGCACGTCGTGACAACCAAACTATTCAGCCATCCTCGGCGCGGGGCCATGTCCGCACTGGCGGCCGTCGCCGCCAGCGGCACAGCCGTTGCCGTACTCATCTTCAGTGGCACCGGCGCGAGCGCCGCCGAAGCACCGGTCGACCTCGGCACAGCGGCGAACTTCTCCGTGCTGGCCGGCACCACGGTCACCAACACCGGGCCGACATTCCTCGCCCAGAGCCTCGGCGTCAGCCCCGGTAACACCGCGCCCGGCTTCCCGCCCGGCATCGTCGGCGGCGAAATCCACCTCGGCGACGCCGTCGCACTACAGGCCAAGAACGACCTGACCACCGCCTACAACGACGCCGCCGGCCGGACTCCGTTCACCAACCTTCCGGCCGAGTTGGGCGGCACCACGCTGCTCCCCGGGGTCTATCGGATCGGCGCCGCGCAGCTGACCGGCACCCTGACGCTCGACAGTCAGGGCGACCCTGCGGCGGTGTTCATCTTCCAGATCGCCTCGACCCTCATCACCGCGCCCAACAGCAGCGTCGTGTTCATCAACGGGTCCTCGCCCTGCAACGTCTACTGGCAGGTGGGCAGCTCCGCCACGCTCGACACGGGCACCCGGTTCATGGGCAACATCCTGGCCCAGACCTCGATCACCATGAACACCGGCGCGACCCTCCAGGGCCGCGCCCTGGCGCAGACCGGCGCCGTCACCCTCGACACCAACACCATCAACGCCCCCGTCTGCCTCCAGCCGACGGGAACGCCCACCCAGACCCCGACCGGCACGCCCACGGGCACGCCGACCAGCACCCCGACCGGCACGCCCACAGGCACCCCGACCGGCCAGCCCA
The DNA here is from genome assembly GCF_044456765.1 of Micromonospora sp. NPDC050784. NCBI lineage: Bacteria > Bacillati > Actinomycetota > Actinomycetes > Micromonosporales > Micromonosporaceae > Micromonospora > Micromonospora sp. NPDC050784. The sequence continues at coordinate 102,316 of NZ_JBITGG010000005.1, forward strand.
CAGGTACGCCGACCGGGCAGCCCACGGTCACGCCGACGGGGCAGCCCACGGCACGGCCCACCCGCAGCGAGTTGCCCGTGACCGGCAGCAGCGGCGATGCCGCTCTGCTGCCCGTCCTGACCGGAATCGGCAGCGTCGCCGTCGCCACCGGCGCGGCCCTGCTGGTCCTCTATCGACGACGCAGGTCTGAGTCCTGACCGATGCGCCCCGGCGGCCGGTGACCAACCGGCCGCCGGGGCGGCACCACCGGCGCTCACTCGTCCCGATTGCCCGACGGTGGGGCCTCGACCATCGCGCTCAGGAGCGCGGACAGCGGCACGGTGGCGAATCCCACCCGCGCGTCGCTCGCCCCGTACGGCATCCACAGCTCACCGTCGTGCACGAGCGCGCCGCAGGAGTAGACGACGTTCGGTACGTACCCGTCCCGGTCGTTCTCGTCGGGTGCGAGAAGCGCACCAGGCAGGTGGGCGACGACCCGCTCCGGTGTGTGCAGGTCGAGCAGGAGCGCACCGATCGCGTACGAACGCATCGGCCCGACACCGTGGGTGAGCACGAGCCAGCCGACGTCGGTCTCGATCGGTGATCCGCAGTTGCCGACCTGGATCAACTCCCAGCTCTCGCCCGGTGCGTGCAACGGCGTCGGAGCCTGCCAGCGGTTCTCGCCGTCCAGGGCGGTCAGGCCGATGGTCTCGCCGTCGGCACGGCAGAGCGCCAGGTGCCGGCCGCCGACGGTACGCGGAAACAGCGCGAGCCCCTTGTTCCGGGCACCCGGCCCGCGCATCGGGGTCATCTCGAACCGGCGCAGGTCCTCGCTGGTCAGTGCGCGGGTGGCGATGTTCCGGCCGTCGTAGGCGGTGTAGGTGGCCCGGTACACCGGCCCGGACTCATCGACGAAGCGGACGAACCGCGCGTCCTCCATGCCGTTGCTCTCCGCCGGGGTGGCTGGCCACAGCACCCGTTGGTGCAGGACCGTGTCGGCCGGGAAGGCCGTGGCGTAGCTACCGGCGTTGGTACGACGCAGTTGTTCGACGGTCCCCAACCCGGTGCTGCGGGAGAGCAGATCGGGTGGCAGGTTGCCGAGCACCCGCTCGAAGGCGGCCTCGTCGTACCACTCGGGCAACGCGTCCAGCACCGTGGCCGTGACCTCGTTGTCGCAGTCCTCCTCGGCCAGGCCGGCAACGAGCAGGTCCCGGCGGTGCCGTACGCCCGTCCGCTGCCCGACGGCCAACGGCCCGGTCCGATCGGCGATCGTGAGCTGTTTCCCCGGTCCGACGATCGCGGTGGCGAAACCGATCGAGGACACGTGGCCCTCCCCGACCTGGCGCAGGCTGACGGCGACGCGCAGCTGCCCGGGGCCGAGACCGGTCTGGTCCGGGTAGGCCACCATCGACGGGTTGCACAGGGCGGCGGCCTCGACGGCGTACTCGTGGCTGAAGTAGGCGCCGACCAGCAGCCGGCTGTTCGGCGAGAGGTCCCGGGCCCGCGCGGCGCGGTGCCGGACCAGGTCGTAGTGGTGGTGGAAGGTGCCGGCCAGGTCGCGGTGCCGGGCGCCGAACCGGTCCAGGGTGTCCCGCAGCAGCCGGGCGGTCTCCTCGTCGTCGAGGTGCGCGACCCGGTCGATGAGCGCCTGCGCGCGGTTCCGTACCACTGCGGCGTCCTCACCCGGAACGAAGAGCTTGACGATGACGCGACGTGGATCCGGGGTGAGGGTGACGTCCTGCCGGACGGCCAGACTCCCGGTCACGACCACCGCCGGGCGTGCTGCAGGGTGGAGATGAGCGCGAGGGTGGACTCGGCTCCCTGGTTGAGGTTGGGCCCGTGCGCGGTCAGCCCGTCGTAGCCGCCGCCGGTCGCCGGATCCCACATCGGCGTGCCGAGGTCGTTGTCGCCGAGGAACCACCCGACCGCCTGCCGCACCTCGTTGTCCCACTCCGGGTCCCCGGTGACCGCGGCCGCCGTGGCGCAGGCGTCGGCGAAGGCGGCGACCTCGATCGGCTGCTGGTCGTGCCGCAGTCGTACGGCGCCGCGCCGCCAACCCCCGGCGGGTACGACCGACAGCCGCCCGTCGCGGAGCTGGACATCGCGCAGCCAGGTCAACATGCGCAGGCCGTCGTCGAGAGGTGGGCCACCCTCGCGAAGCTGACTCGCGGCGATGACCACTTCGGCGAGGGCGGCGTTGGCGTACGTCAGCTCCTGCCGTGGCCACGGCCAGCCCGGATCGGAGGCCGGGGGGCCGATCGTGCTGGCCGCGTCCGCCAGCAGGGACGCGGCGACGACATGGCCCGGGTGGCGACGGAGCACCTCGACCGCACCCAGACCGGCGAAGGCCATCGTGTGCGGGGCCTTGGCCCGCCGGACGGCACCCCGGCTGAAGGCGACCAACGCCTCCTCGCGTACCCATGGGGCGGGGCTGCGGGCGACGGCCGTGCCCAGGCCCCACAGAGCTCGACCCCACCAGTCGCCGAGTCCTGGTTCGTCGACCCAGCGGCGATCGTGCCCGAGCCGGTTGCGGAACGCGCCGCCGTCGTCCTGCGCGTGGGTCAGGAACGCCAGGTATCGCTCCGCCAGCTGGAGCAGTTCCTCGCTCGGCTCCGGCTCGCGGCCGACGACCACCAGGCCACGGGCCACGTCGTCGGTGCAGTAGCCATGCTCACGCCGGACGATGGCGTGCCGTGCGTGCTCGAACAGACCGGTGTCGTCGCTGAGCCGAGCCAGGTGCGCGAAGCTCGGCGCGGGTGCCGTCCCCCAGCGCCCACCCGTCGCTATCCGGGGGCGTCCGGTGGTCGCCGTCACGCCGGCACGGCGCTGGCGGCGGGCGAGCGGGCGTCGACGAGCTCTTCGGCGAGGGCGCCGTAGCGGGCCGCCACCGCGGGCCAACGCAGGTGCGCGGCCAGTGGACGAACCCGCCCGGCCAACCGGGCGGTCAGGCCCGGTTCGATCAGGACCCGCCGGATCGCCTTGGCCAGTGCCGTCGGGTTCTGGTGGGGTACGACCAGACCGGGCCCACCGGTCAGCAGCTCGACGGCGTGCGGGAACGCCGTCGCCACGACGGGCACCCCGGCGGCCACCGCTTCGATGAGTACGCCGGAGGTGACCTGTTCGCGGGAGTCGTAGGGCAGGACGACCACGTCCGCGGAGCGGATCAGGCGGCCCAGCGCCTCCTGGTCGTGGTAGACGTCCTGGTAGTCGACGGCGTGCGCGACGCCCAGCTGGGCACCGAGCTGGTGCAGCCCCGCCCGGTACGCCTCACCGTGGTGCTCGATCACCTTCGGGTGGGTCCGCCCCGCCACCGTGTAGGTCGGAGTCGGTTCCAGATCCTGCAACCGCGCGAGGGCCCGCAACGACCACTCGATGCCCTTGCCCGGCCCGAGCAGCCCCCAGGTCAGCAGGTGCGGACGGGTACGCCTGTCGACGGGTACACCGGCAAGCTCGGCCGCGCCGTGCGGGATCACCGTCACCTTGCCCGCCGGCACGGCGTACCCGACGAGCAGCCGGTCGCGGGCGGTGTCGGTCATCGTGACGACCGCTCCAGCGGTCGCCACGATCTGCTCCAACAGGGATTTCTGCCGGGCCGAGGGCTGGCTGAGCACGGTGTGCAGGACCACGATGCTCGGCACGCTGAGCCGCCGCAGCAACGGCAGGACCTCCTCGCCGTCTGTGCCGGGGTAGATGCCGTACTCGTGCTGGACGATCGCCACGTCGTACGCGTTCAGAGCGGCCGCCGCCTCCCGCCAACCGGCCGGGTTCCGCGACGACCAGGTGTGCACCACCCCGGGCACGGGCCGCTGGTCGTCGCCGTGATCGGTGACCCGGACGATGCCGCCGCGGGTGCCGTCGGCGGTCAACTGGGCGGCGAGGGCCGCGTTGAAGGTGGCCAGTCCACACCGGGTCGGTGGGTGGGTGCTGAGGAATCCGTAGCTGAGCATGAACGTCGGGCCTTCCGGTTGTCGGCCACCGCAGGAGTACGGGGTGAGCCTCACGCGGGAACGGCGTACGCCGGTCAGCGTGTGTGACCGGCGGAACGGAGAGCGGTGCGGTTCAGTCAGGTGCGGACGAGCTTGTCGTAGACGGCCAGATAGTCGGTGACCATCCGGTCCGCGCCGAAGCGCTCCAGAGCCCGCGCCCGACACTTCACCCGATCGAGGCCGGCGACCCGGGTGACCGCTTCGACGGCCTGGTCGACGGTGGAGACGAGAAGACCCGTCACCCCTTCGTCGACGACCTCGGGCATGGACCCCCGCTTGTAGGCGACCACCGGAGTGCCACAGACCATCGATTCCACGACCGACAGCCCGAACGGCTCGTCGAAGGCGATCGGGTGCAGCAGTGCGGTGCTGTCACCCAGCACCTCGGCACGCCGTCGCGGACCCACCGACCCGAGGAAGACGACCTGATCGCCGTCGATGTGCGGGGCGACCTCTTCGGTGAAGTACCGCTCGTCCTGCACGATCCCGCAGATGGTCAGGGGCCGGCCGGCGCGGCGGGCGATCTCGATCGCGGTGTGGGTGCCCTTGTCCGGGTGGATCCGGCCGAAGGCGGCCAGCCCAGGACCGGCCTCGTCGGTGAATGGCAGTCCGCCGACGTCGACGCCGTGGTACACCGTGGCCACGTAGTCGAGCTCCGGCGCCCGGTCGGCGTCGGAGATCGACACGTACGACGAGCGGGCTCGGCCGTAGGCGGGCAAAATCCCCGCGCCGGAGAAGCCGTGCACTGTGGTCAGCAGCGGCGCGCGGCAGTGTTCTGCGAACGCCAGGGGCAGCCAGTCCAGGTGACTGTGCACCAGGTCGAACTGCGCCGAGCGGGCCATCGCGTGCGAGACGTGCATCGCCTCCCACACCCGACCGTCCAGGTCGGGGTCGTCCGCGTACCCCCGTGGGCAGACTCCGTCGAGCTGGGCGGATGTGACGGAGTCCAGTGTCGCGAACAGCGTCACGTCGACCCCGCGGCTGACCAGCCCCTCGGCGAGCAGCCCGGTCACCTGCTCCCACGGGCCGTAGTGGTGTGGGGGCGTACGCCAGGCGACCGGTCCGAGCAGCGCAACCCTCAAGGGGAGGACGCGTCGACGAGATCAGCTGGGTTGAGGTTCAGGGTGGCGAGCAGCCCGGAGTGCTTGGCCGGGTCCACGCGCTCCGGCAGCTCGCGCTCGACCCAGTCGGCCCGGGCCTGCTGGCCCCGGTCGCGAAGTGCGGTGACGATCCGGTCTCTGGCGATTCTCATCTGGTGCTCCCCTGGTTGAGGTGTTCAAAACGATCATTCGCACGGACAGCGGTGCGCACGCGCGGTTGGATTCGGACCACCAACCGTTCGGACCGCGATGACGGGCGAACCCGGCGGCCGGGGACGTGGTCGGCGATCGGCCAGCACGACCAGCGAGTCGCGGCGACGGGGATGACGTTCGGTAACGCCCCTGATGGGCTGATGGCGACGGCGTCTGGCGGCCACCGGGTTCCCGGGCGACATGTTCACCGTACGCCTCGTGACGTGCGGCTGCACACGCACGGGCAGCCGGGCCGGTTCGAAGGCGCTGCCCAGCAGCCTGGATCCGGCACCTCGACGAGGACCGGCCACCAACTTTGCCCGAGTCGCCGCCTATGTCGCACTAGGCTCGAAGGTCCGGAGCACGTAGGCGGGCACCTGATGACGACCGACCAAGCGGTAGGGCTGACCCGCGAGGATGAGGGGCCCCAACGGGCGACCCTGCTGGAACTCTTCCTCGATCTGGTGTTCGTCGCCGCGCTCGCCCTGACGTCGCGGACCCTGGCACAGCGTCTCGACTGGGTCGGGCTCTTCGAGACCATGGTGCTGTTGACGGCCATCTGGTGGGTCTGGGCAGCGAGCGCCCTGGCAACCGAGCTCCAACACCTCGGCCACCCACCGATCTTCGCCGTGACGCTCTGGGTCATGTTCGGGACGATCCTGATGGCGGGGGCGTTGCCCGAAGCCTTCGCCGGGCACGGGCTGGTCTTCGCGGGCGCGTACGTGGCGATCCAGGTGGGACGTGGCACCTTCCTCGTGGCCGCGCTGGGCGGTCGAATGGAGCAGCAGCGTTCCGGTCGGTTGATGTTCTGGTTCGCCGTGTCCGCCGTACCGTGGCTCGCCGGTGCCTTCGTCAGCGGTCCGGCCCGGGGCCTGCTGTGGACCGCCGCGCTCGCTGTCGACTACGCGGCCGCCTGGCTTCGTTACCCCACACCGCGGATCGGTCGTCTACCCACACGCCACTACGCGGTCGCGGCCGACCACCTGGCGGAGCGCTACCAGCAGATCTTCACGCTCACTCTCGGCGACCTCATCCTCGTCATCACCCTGACCTACGCCGCCCACGACCTGACCATCGAGCGGACGGCGGCACTCCTGATCGGGTTCGCCACGACCGTGCTGCTGTGGCAGATCTACGTCCACCGGGCCGGGGCCCTGCTGAAAGCCGCCATCGAGGCTTCCCGGGACCCGGGCGGGTTCGTACGGTCCGCGCCCAACACCCATCTCCTCATGGTGGCCGGTGTCGTGGCCGCCTCCGCCAGCTTCGAGGTCATCATCAGCGAGCCCGCCGAGGAGACGTCGCCGTGGTTGGCCGGCCTACTCCTCGGCGGGCTCGCACTGTTCCTGCTCGGACGCGCCCGGTTCGAGTACGAGGTGTTCAGCCGTGTGTCGCCGTCTCGACTGCTCGCGCTGCTCGCGTTGGCGGTCGCGGGACCCGTCCTGGTGCTCACCCCGGCACTGGTGGCCGGCCTCGCCGCGACCCTGGTGCTCGCCGGAGTTGCCGTCACCGACAGCATCCGGGCCCGCGGAAGGCCGCCCGAACCACCGATGCCCTCGACGTAGTGGCTGATCAGGGCTCCAGCACCACCTTGCCGGCCCGGCTGCGTGCCTCGGCGAACACCAGTGCCGCGGAGACCTCGCTGAGGGGGTAGCGGGCGGCGATCTGCGGCACGATCACTCCCTGCCGCAGCAGGTCGAGCACGGTGCCGAGGTCGGTACGCAGACGACGCCGGAACGCGGCGCGGCGGGTGAGCCGACCGGCCCAGAAGTTGTAGAAACCGGCCCGGTGGCCGTCGGGCAGCGCGTTCCAGGTGTAGAGGCGGGTCAGCAGCTTCACGAAGACCCACACGACCGGCTGCCCGGTGCCCACGGCGGCGGCGTTGCCGTAGACGACCAGCTTGCCGCCGGGGGCGAGCAGGGCGTACGAGGTGCGTACGCCCGGGCCGGCGACCGGGTCGAAGACGGCGTCGACGCCGCCCGGCGACAGTTCGCGGACCCGCGCGGCCATCTCCGGGTCGCGGTAGTCGAGCGGTTCGACGCCGAGTTCGCGCAGCCCGGCGTGGTGCCGGGCGGCGGCGGTGCCGATGACCCGCAGGCCGAGGTGTCGGCCGAGTTGGACGAGCACGCTTCCCACGCCGCCGTTCGCGCCGTGCACGAGGATGGTCTGCCCGGCCGTCAGGTCGGCGTCCCGCAGCATCTGCCAAGCGGTCACCCCGTTCACGACGACGGTCTCGGCCGCAGCGGGGTCCAGACCCACGGGTACGGGGGCCAGGACGTCGATGTCGACAAGCGCGTACGTGGCCCAGGCACCGGTCTTGGTGACCGCCGCCACCCGGGTGCCGACCAGCGCGCCGTCGCCGCCGGGACCGACCGCCCGGACGGTGCCGACGAGGTCGTAGCCGGGCACGAACGGGAACTTCGGCTGGCCAGGGTAGAGCGCGTGGCGCATCTGCTGCTCGGCGAAGGAGATGCCGGTGGCCTCGACCTGGACGAGCGCCTGCCCCCGGGCGGGGACGGGCATCGCGCGCCGGTGCAGCAGGAGGCCGTCGGGCTCCACCACGCCGGGCAGTACCACTTCGGTGATCGTCGTGTCGGTGGTCATCGGAGCACTCCCTTGTTTGTAAGTGTGCACTCACACACTTATCGGGCTCGAAAAGTGGGCCGCCGAAGCGGCCCGGCAACGGGGTCGGTCAGGGGTGGCGAATGCCGGCGGTCAGGGCGCGAGCCCAGGGCTCCGGAACCTGCTCCAGGCCGGCGGTCACGATCAGGTGACACAGCTGGCCGTACGCGAAGAACTGCTGCACCTGCGCGTCGCTGGCACCGGCCCGACTCTGCACGAAGGTCGCCACCCGCCGGTAGCCGGCCCGCACCGCCTCGGCGACCTCCGGGATGTCCGTGACGGCCTGCGCCTGCACCTGGAAGAGCAGCAGATCGCGATCGGCGATCAGCTTCGCGTAGGCACCGCCCATGGCGTCGAGGATCTCCTCGGGACTGTCACCCTCGGCGCGCTCCGCACCCGCCTCGATCGCGTCGGCGATCCGGTCGAAACACGCTCCGGCTGCCGCCACGAACAAGCCGAGCTTTCCGGAGAAGAGCCGGAAGACGTACGCCTCGGAGATGCCGGCGGCGGCGGCCACGGCGGTGACCGGGGTGGCGTGGAAGCCGGCGCGCGCGAACACCGACACGGCGGTGTTCAGGACGGTGACCCGGCGGGCCTCGGCGGTGGATCGCATGTTTGTAAGTGTGCACTCACAAACAAACGTCGTCAAGCCCACCGCTCAGCTGTCCCGCTCACTCCAGCGGATAGAGGCGGGCCGGGTCACCGGGTCGGAGGCTGTCCGACGCGTCGTCCGCGGCACTGGCGGCGATCGAGCCGAGCAGCGCCAACGAGCGGGCGGACTCCGTACCGGGCTCGGCGTGGTAGATCACCAGAAGCTGCCCGTCGGCGCCCGCCACCGCGAGCTTGTCGCAGTACAGGTCGAGGTCGCCCACCTCGGGGTGGTGCAGCCGGCTGACCACGCCCTCCCGGCGACGCACCTCGTGGCGCGCCCACAGCTGTCGAAAGCAGTCGCTCTTGAGGGACAACTCCCCCACCAGCGCCGCCAATCGTGGGTCGTCGGTGGCCGCGACCGAGTCGGCGCGCATCTGCCCCACCACGCTCTGCATCGCCTGCCGCCAGTCGCGGAACAACTCCCGCTCCGCCGGGTCGAGGAACACCGCGCGCAGTCGGTTTGCACCCGGGGCGAGATTGGGCGACAGCGCCCTCGCCATCGGGTTCGAGGCCAGGATGTCGAGGTAGCGATTCTGCACGAACGCCGGCATGGAGAGCTCCCGCAGCAGGTGCAGGATGCTGGCCGGCACCCGCTCGGCGGCCGGTCGGGCCGCCCGGCGCGACCGCGCACGGCTCAACCCGATCATGTACGCGGTCGCCTCCGGGTCCAGCCCCAGCACCCCGGCGAGGGCATCGAGGACCTGCACCGAAGGGTGCCGCTCACGACCCTGCTCCAACCGGAGGTAGTAGTCGGCGCTGATGCCGGCCAGCATCGCCACCTCCTCGCGCCGCAGCCCCGGCACCCGGCGCAGGCCCACGCCCGGGCCGAGCCCGACGTCCTCGGGCCGGGTCTGCTCCCGGCGGGCACGCAGGAAGTCGCCGAGCGGGTTCGTTGCGTCCATGCCACGACGGTAGATCGCCGGGCGGCCCGGTGACTGGCTGTGTCACTACCAGGAACAGCTCGCCCTGTCGCCCGGGCGGATGCCGGCGCACAGTCGTCGGAGGGCCGGTTCCGAGCGGCCCCGGATGTCACGACGACGACGGACAGAGGATGACATGAGCGAGAACCTTCCCGGCGGTGCCCTCACCCCCGCTGACGGCCTCACCCTGAGCCGGATGGGCTACGGGGCGATGCAGTTGGCCGGCCCGGGTGTCTTCGGCCCGCCCCGCGACCCCGAGCAGGCGCTCGCCGTGCTCCGCGAGGCCGTCGACCTGGGCGTCCGGCACATCGACACCAGCGACTTCTACGGACCTTTCGTGGTCAACGAGCTGATCCGCGAGGCGCTCCACCCGTACCCCCAGGGTTTGCACCTGGTCACCAAGGTCGGTGCGCGCCGCGGCGCCGACCGCTCCTGGATCCCGGCTCTGGAGCCGGACGACCTCAAGGCCCAGGTCCGGGAAAACCTGGAACACCTCGGCCTGGACGTGCTCGACGTGGTCAACCTGCGGGTAGGCGTCGCGGAGGGCACCAGCGGCGAGCCGCTCGGCGCGCAGTTCACCGCTCTGGCCGAACTGCGGCAGGAGGGCCTGATCCAGCACCTCGGGCTCAGCAACGTCACGCTCGACCAGCTCACCGAGGCCCAGGCCATCGCGCCGGTGGTCACGGTGCAGAACCTCTACAACGTCGCCAACCGGCAGGACGACGCCCTGGTCGACAGGTGCGCGGCGGAGAACATCGCGTTCGCGCCGTTCTTCCCGCTCGGCGGGTTCACGCCGTTGCAGTCCGACACGCTCGACAGCGTGGCCGCCCGGCTGGGCGCCTCGCCGCAGCAGGTCGCCCTCGCCTGGCTGCTCCAGCGCTCCCCCACCATCGTGCTGATCCCCGGCACCTCCAGCGTGGCGCACCTGCGGGAGAACATGGCGGCGGCCGACCTGAAACTGCCGGCCGACGCCATCGAGGAGTTGGATGGGCTGGCTTCCTAGCTAGTGCTGGTGCGGCCTCGCAAGTGCTGGTCCGGCCTAGCTAGTGCTGGTGCGGCCGGTTGCGGATGAGGGTGAGCGCCAGCACTGCGGTGACGAGGAAGACGACGCCGTTGATCCGCAACCCGGCCTGGACACCGGAGGTCAGCGCCTCGGCGATCGCCGCCCGGACCGGGTCGGGCAGCGGTTGGTCGCCGTTGGCGCCGGAGGCCACCGCCGCCCGCACTGCGGTACTGGTGGGTTCGCCGACCCGGTGCGCGGCGAGCCGGTCCGGCAGGTCGGCCACCATCGTGGTGGTGAGCAGCGTGCCGAGCAGGGACGAGCCGAGCACCGAGCCGACCTGGCGTGCGGCGTTGACCGCACCGGAGGCCATGCCGGCCTGGGCGGGCGCGACGCTTGCCAACGCCGCCGCCGTCGCCGGGGCCACCACCAGACCGCTGGCCGCGCCGAACAACGCGAACAACGCCCAACGGTGACCGAACGACGTGGTCGGCCCCTGGTTCGCCAGCGCGAAGCTAGCGACCGCACCGACGACCAGGCCGAGGGTCAACGGCAATTTGAATCCGGTACGACGGATCGCGCGCCCTGCACCGAAGGCGACAAGCACGTAGGCGCCGAAGAGCACCAGCATCCGCCAGCCGGTGTCCAGCGGGCTGAGCGCCTGCGCACGTTCGTGGAAGAGGACCAGCAGGATCGCCACGCCGGTGAAACCGAACAGCGACACCGCGCCGACGACCATGACAGCGCTGAACGATGCGGACCGGAACAGCCGTACGTCGAGCATCGGCGCGCTGGTCCGCAGCTCGACCAGGACGAACGCGACAAGTGCGACGATCGCGACGGCCCAGGCCGTCGACACCACCGGGCTGGTGTAGCCGACCTTGCCGCCCTGGATCAGCGCGTAGACGGCGGCCGCGATGGCGACGGTGCCCAGCAGCAGGCCGGGCACGTCGAGTCGGGCGGCGTTCGGGCGGGACTCGGCTACTCCGACGATGGCGACAACGAGGGTGACCAGGCCCAGCGCGATCGTCGACAGGTAGACGCTGTGCCACTGGTAGTGCCGCAGCAGGGTGCCCGCGATGAGTGGGCCGATCGCGAGCCCGATGCCGGACGCGGCCGACCAAGCGGTGATGACCTCGGTCCGTCGGTGCGGGTCGGTGAAGGTCGCGCCGAGGATCGCCAGGCTGTTCGGCAGGATCAGGGCCCCACCGAGACCGGCCACCAACTGCCCGACGATCACCCAGGCCACGGTCGGAGCGCCGGCCACGACGCCTGCGCCGACGATCATCGCGACGACCCCGGCGCCGAACATGCGCTTACGCCCGTAACGGCTGCCCAGGGTGGCCGCGGACAGCACGACGCTCGCCACCATCAGGGTGTAGGCACTAGGGATCCAGACCACTGTGGTCGGGTCGACCCGCAGGTCCCGCTGAATCGTGGTCAGCGCGGAGACCGTCGCGGTGATCTGCAGGAACGTGATCATCGCGCCCAGACACATGGCGATCAGGGTCACCGGGCGGGAACCGCGCAAGGATGAGCGGGCTGTGCCGGCGGGTCCGGGTGCTGCCGGTCCGGGTGCTGCCGGTCCGGGTGGGGTCGTGCCCGGTGGAGTCGGGGCTGTGGCGCTGGTGGTCACTGAAGATCCTTCAGGGTGATGGTCTGACTTGCGTTTGCTGAAGTCAGCACGTCCCAGTGAAGCACCTGGCTAGCCCTCACGCAAGTCAGGTACGCTGGACGGCATGGAGGACCTACGAGACGACCGCGAATCCTGGACGAGCGAGAACTGCTCGGTGGCTCGGGCGATGGACATCGTGGGCAGCCGGTCGACGGTCCTGATCATGCGCGAGGCCCTGCTCGGCACGCGCCGCTTCGACGACTTCGTCCGCCGGGTCGGCGTCGGCGAGCCCGCCATGGCCGCCCGACTCAAGGAGATGGTCACCGCCGGGCTGCTCGAACGAATCCCCTACCGGGAGCCCGGGCAGCGCACCCGCCACGAGTACCAACTCACCCGCAAGGGCCGCGAACTCCTGCCCGTCATCACCGCACTGCGCAACTGGGGCGACACCTGGGCCACCACCGACACCGGCCCCTCCATCGTCGCCACCCACCACGACTGCGGCGAGCCGATCCGCGCGGTGCTCCGCTGCGCCGCCGGCCACGAGATCGCGGACGGCGACATCGACATCATCGCGGGCCCGGGCCTCGTCCGGCGCGACTGACACTCCAGTTCACGGCCGGGAGCGGCGCCCCTGCTCACCCAGGTCGCGCGGTAGCCCCACGTCCGACAGTTCTGCCTGACCACGCATCTTCGCCGCACCCGCCCGCCCCGGGAGCACGCCGCCTCGCGGGAACGTTTGCCGTAGGGCTGCCCGAAGCCGTAGCGGAAGGGCCGAGCGGTGACGGCATTCACCTGCGGCCAATCGCCGAAGCCGAACTCCCGGCATATCCCCCACCCGGCCAACTCAACGTCGGCCACCGCCAAGCCAATCGATCATGGCGACTGGAATTGTCGTACACCTGTTCTAGTCTCGGGTCATGGTCGAAGAGTTGGCGCTGGCAGAAGACGCGGTCGCCGCCTGCGTCGACGCCCCCGCCTGGGCCCTACCGGAACACGAGCTGATCGCCGCGCTCGACGTCGCGCACCGCCTTCAGCAACGCCTCGCCGCCGTCACCCTCACCCTCATTCGCGAGCTCGACGGTCGCGGCACCGCCCGCACCCAGGGCGCCTCCTGCACCGCGGTGTGGCTCCGCGAGCGCCTGCGACTCACCATCCCCGCCGCCCGCCGGCTGATCGACCTCGCCACGGCTCTCGACGCCGGCAACCCGGGAATACGACAAGCGCTAGCCGACGGGCACATCACCCCCGACCAGGCCCGGGTCATCTCCGACACCGCCACCACCGTCCAGACCACCGCTGGCACCGAAGCCGCCGACAAGGCCGTTGGTGTGCTCACCGACTGGGCCCGGCAGTTCGACCCCACCCTGCTGCGCAAACTCGGCACCCGCATCCTCGACCACGTCGCCCCCGACATCGCCGACGCCGCCGCTCAGGCCGCCCTCGAAGCCGAAGCACGCCGCGCCACCCGCGACCGGCACCTCACATTGTCCGAGCAGACCGATGGTCGCCTGCGCCTCACCGGCACCCTCGACGCGGAGGCCGCCGGCCTGTTCCGCGCCGCCATCGACCCACTGACCTCCCCGTCCGGACCGGACGACTCCCGGTCCCCCGGTCAGCGACGCCACGACGCCCTCGCCGAGGTGTGTCGACTCGCCCTCCGGACAGGCGAGCTGCCCGACAGTGGTGGCGACCCGGCGCAGATCGTCGTCACCACCACCTATGACGCGCTCACGGCAACGCTCGGCGCCGGCACCCTCGACACCGGCCTCCAGCTCACTCCGGAAACGGTGCGTCGACTCGCCTGCGACGCCACCCTGCTGCCCGCCGTCCTCGGCGGCGCTGGCCAGGTCCTCGACGTCGGCCGACAACGCCGCCTCATCACCGGACCACTGCGCCGCGCCCTCGTCCTGCGCGACCGCGGCTGCGCCTTTCCCGGCTGCGACCGCCCGCCCCGCTGGTGCGACGCCCACCACATCCGCCACTGGGCCGACGGCGGCCCGACCAGCCTCACCAACGCCGTCCTGCTCTGCGGCCACCACCACCGCCACCTGCACCACAGCGACTGGACCGTCCAACTAGCCGGCGACGGCCACCCCGAATTCATCCCACCCGCCTGGCTCGACCCCGAACAGGTCCCCCGCCGCAACCACTACCACCGACGAACGTAGGAGCAGCCAGCCGATGCGGCCAGCCCCTCACGCCGGGCAACCACATCCGCACGTTGTTCCGAGTTAGAGGGCTTGCTCCCAGATTGCCGGGCCTGGACCGGCGCTGCGCTCGGTCTGCTCGACGGGGCACATGGGTTGCTGCGCCTGCTCAGCGACTCGCAACGCTCCGGGAGCTCCGCGGCGCCCGAAGCTGCCCGACGCCCGCCCGCCGAAATCCGACGTAACTGCACGCCTGGGCCACCTGGCAAACGCGCCACTACCCGTTTCGGGGCGTCGCCAGCCGCCAGGCGCGGACCAGTGCCGGCACGTTGGGGTACCGGGCGGCCGGCACCAGCCTCGTCGCTCGCTCCACGACCCGACGCTGGTCGCTGGTGCCCCGCCACGCCCCCGCCGCATCACGCCGGCGCTTGGGGGCATCCCCTGCGGCGTGCGGCGAATCGAGCAGGTGGTGCAGGGTACGGCCGAGGGCGTGCACGGTGGTCCGTTCGTCGATGACCGAGCCGCGGGTGAACTCCTCCGGTGCCATGTAGCGACGCGACCCGGGCAGCCGATCCGCCGCAAGTACGAACGGACCGGGGCGGTACTCATCGAGGTCGATCAGCCGCATCCGGCTGGCGGCGAAGTCGTACAGGAAGCAGCCGTCGTAGAGGTCCACCGCGACCAGGCCGGCGGCGCTGACGGCGAGGTGGGCGTCGAGGATCGCGTCTAGTGCCACCTCGACCTGCGGGACCGGCAGGTGCTGGAACCGGGTCAGCCCGCTGCGGTCCGCGCCGTGCACGGTGGCGTGGTTCAGGACGGTGCCTTCGTGCCAGGGGTAGAGGAGAGTCGGACCAGCCGCGCCGTGGATCGTCCGGTTGGGACGGACGATGGCCGGATGGCGGACGGCGGCGTGCACCGCGACTGCCCGGTCGAGGGATGCTTGGCCCTCGACTGTGGCGGCCGTCTTGACGAGCCAGCGGCGGCCCGCCTCCTCGACCCCGTAGGACAGACATCCGGAATCCTGGGCGTCGAAGACCACGAAGGCCGACTCGACCGACGGCACGGGCAACCGACCAAATGGCATGGATCCCCCAGGTCGACGCTCCCAAATGACGCGCAAAGTACCCGTTGTGTTACGAGCTTGTTTCCAAGATGACAGTCAGGTTACGGGTGCTTCTCGATGATCGGTACCGATCCTAGGTTTCGGCCACCGTCATCAGTCGTGGCGGCCGGCACCGAACGTGGAGGCAACGACGTGCCACAACCGAACGCACATCGGACCGGACGGGCCAGGTACGGGGTCAGCATGCTGGCCGCCGTGGCGCTGACCGCGGCCGGCCTGACCAGCCTGCCTGCCAGCGCCACCGCTGCGCCGGCAGGCAGTGGGCCGACGGCCCGATACCTCGTCCAGCTCGCCGAGGAGCCGCTGGCCACCTACACCGGCGGGGTTCCCGGGATCGCGGCGACCAAGCCGGCCGACGGGGCCAAGCTGAACCGCACGTCCGGCAACGCCAACGCGTACCGGGATCACCTGCGCCGGCAGCGTAAGTCGGTGCTGGACCACGTCGGTGTGCCAGCCGAGCGCACCCGCGTGACCATGGAGACCGCGTTCAACGGCTTCGCCGCCGACCTGACCGGGCCGCAGGCCGCCCGGCTGCGCGCCACCAGCGGTGTCCGAGCGGTGTACGAGAGCCAGAAGGTGCACGCCGCCACCTCACACACCCCGGACTACCTGGGCCTGACCGGCCAGGGCGGGGTGTGGAAGAAGGAGTTCGGTGGAGACTCCCACGCCGGTGAGGGCGTGATCATCGGGGTCATCGACAGCGGTTACTGGCCGGAGAGCGCGAGCTTCGCGCCGCTGCCCAGCCCGCGCCCGGACCAGGCCATCATCGACGCCAAGTGGAAGGGCACCTGCGACGTCGGCGTCGAAGCGCCGGTCACCTGTAACAACAAGGTGATCGGGGCGCGTTGGTACAACGACAGCGGCATCGCCGAGGCGTTCCCGGACGACTACTCCTCGCCGCGCGACCGCAACGGCCACGGCACCCACACCGCCAGCACCGCGGCCGGCATCCACGGCGTGCGGGCCACGTCGGGCACCCAGGACCTGGGCATGATCTCCGGCATGGCGCCGGCCGCGCGGTTGGCGATCTACAAGGCGCTGTACGACAACGGTGCGGGCGGAGCGACCGGCACCGACATCGACATCGTGCACGCCATCGACGATGCGGTCGCGGACGGCGTCGACGTGATCAACTACTCGATCGGTGACGACACCGAGCGGTTCGGGACGGTCGACGCGACGTTCTTCAACGCGGCCGCCGCCGGGGTGTTCGTCGCCGCCGCCGCGGGCAACTCCGGCCCGTTCGCCAACACCGTCGACAACTCGACGCCCTGGCTGACCACTGTGGCGGCGAGCACGACCGACCGGCAGAACACCCGGAAGCTCACCCTCGGCAATGGCACCACCATCGCCGGTGTGGGCATGGGCGAGACCGGTGTCGGGCCGGCCCGACTGGTCTTCGCGAAGGACAGCGCAATCGACCCGGATGGCGCCTACGGTGCCGGCCTCTGCGCCGACGACACGTTGGATCCGGCCAAGGTCAAGGGCGCGATCGTGCTCTGCCTGCGCGGCGAGATCCCGCGTACCGACAAGAGCATCGAGGTGGCGCGGGCTGGCGGCGTCGGCATGGTGCTGTACAACGACGAGCTGAACTCCCTGAACGCCGACGTGCAGGCCGTGCCGACCGTGCACATCAACGAGGTCGACCTGGCCACGGTCACCGCGTACGTCGCCAAGGGCAACGCCACGGCGACCATCTCGCCGAGCGAGCTGGAGACGGTCGAGGCGCCCGCGGTCGCCGCGTTCTCCTCGGCGGGCCCGTCGAACCTCAACGCCGGTGAGCTGCTCAAGCCGGACATCAGCGCGCCCGGTCAGGACATCGTGGCCGCGTTCTCCCCGTCCATCGGCGGCAACGACTTCGCGCTGGAGTCGGGCACCTCGATGGCGGCACCGCACATCGCCGGCATCGCCGCCCTGCTGCTGGCCAAGCACCCCGGCTGGTCGCCGGCGGCGGTCCGCTCGGCGCTGATGACCAGCGCGGTGGACAAGACCGACAAGGGCAACCCGATCAAGATCGGCACGTACGACGCGACTCCGCTGAACTACGGCGCCGGCCAGGTCGAGCCGGGCAGCGCCTTCGACCCGGGCCTGGTCTACGACTCCAACCAGCAGGACTGGATCCAGTACCTGTGCGGGGTGTCCGCCGACCGTGGCAGCGACTACGGACTCGGCGACCTGGACGGCTGCGACACGGCCGGCGCGATCGACACGGCACAGCTCAACTACCCGTCCATCTCGCTGGGCCGGATGGTGGGCAAGCAGACGGTGACCCGCACGGTCACCAACGTCAGCGACAAGACCAGCACCTACTCCTCGTCGGTGCAGGCCCCGCCGGGCTACCAGGTCAAGGTCACCCCGAAGAAGCTGCAGATCCGGCCGGGCAAGAGCGCCCGTTTCACCGTTGAGGTCACCAACACCGGTGGCGCGTTCGACACCTGGGCCGACGGTTCGCTGACCTGGCGCGACCAGTACAAGCACGCGGTACGCAGCCCGCTGGTCGTGCACAACTCCGGGCTGGTCGCCCCCGACGCCATCACCGGCAAGGGCACCTTCGGCAGCGTCCGGATCGCCGCCGAGGTCGGCTACCAGGGTCAGCTGATCTCCCAGCTCTCCGGCCTGACCTCGGGCACCAGCAACGTGGTCACCCTCCAGGGCGACGGGCCGAGCTGGGACTGGAGCACGTCGAACAACCTGCCGGTGCCGCTTCCCGCGTCGATCAGCAAGACCACCCTGCACGTGCCGGCCGGGACCCGCAGCCCTCTCGTCCAGGTGACGTCGCAGCGGCCCACCTGCTCCCACATCGACTGGGACGACGAGGAGGGGGTGATGGAGTGCACCGAGTTCAGCCTCAACGTCTACGACAAGTTCGGGAAGTTCGTCACCGCCACGGCCAGCGGCCGGGACGGCGCCAAGGTGACCCTGCCGGACGGCGCCGGGGACTACATCGTGGTCGTCGAGCAGGAGTTCACCGAGAACATTCAGGACGGCGCTAACGCGTACACCGTGACCAGTTACCTGCCGGGCGCGCCGAACACCTCCACCGGCCGGTTCACCATCGACCCGAAGCAGCGCAGCGTGCAGCCGGGCGCGACGGCGAACCTGACCCTGCGGTGGTTCGGTCTCGCCCCGGGTCAGCGCTACCTCGGGGTGCTGGAGTTCCGCAACGGCGACGGCTCGCTGAAGACGGTGCCGGTCACTGTCCAGTCCTGACCGTGTAGATGGGCCGGCGGTCCGGCTTATGACCCAGGTCACCGCCGGCCCGCCGGACCACAGCCGCGCTGGACAGAGGTGATCTGCTCGGCCCACGGTGATCGACGGCGACGAGGACAAGAGACGGGGCGGCGGGAGCCCAACTCCCGTCCGCCCCGAACGTCTGCGCGGGCCGGTCGAGTTCGTCGGCCGAGCGGCGGAGTTGGCCCAGCTACGCCGGCTCGTCGCAACCCCACCCTGCCTGATCCTGCTGGAGGGTGAGCCCGGGATCGGCAAGAGCCGACTCGTCGCCGAACTGCTCGCCGAACTTCCCGGCCGGCACCTCATCGGCGAGTGCGACGACGTGCCCGAGCCCTTCCCACTCGGCGTGCTGCTGGACGCGATCCGGGGCGGCGCCGACCAACTCGGTCCGCTCAGCCCGGTGGCTGGCGCCCTCGCGCCACTGCTGCCCGAACTGGCCGACGTACTGCCGGACGCGCCGCCCCCGTTGACCGACCCGGCGGCCGAGCGACACCGCCTGCTCCGCGCCGTCGCGGCGGTGCTCGCCGCGCTGAGCCCCGCCACCCTTCTGCTGGAGGATCTGCACTGGGCGGACCCGGCGACCTGCGAACTCCTCCGTTACCTGAGTACCCACCCGGTGGAGGGGCTGGCCGTGGTGCTGACCGCGCGTACGGCGACGCCGGGAAGCAGTACGCCGATCCACGACGCCCTGGCGCGGACTCCCCCGTGGAGCGTCACGCGCGTTGCGCTCAGCCCGCTGGACGCCGACGACGTACGCCGGCTGGCGGCCCGCACCCTGCGCCTCGATGATCCGCCGCAGCAGCTGACCGCCACCCTGCTCGACCGCACCGCCGGCATCCCGTTCGTGGTGGAGGAGGTGCTGCGGACGCTCGCCGAGCGTGGCGGCGACCCGTTGGCCGACGACAGCGTCCCGTTCCTCCTCCGTGACGTGCTGCTCTGGCGGCTGCGCCCGCTCGACGAGGCCACCCGGGAGGTGCTCGGCGCGGCGGCCGTACTGGGGATGGCGCCCGATCAGCGCATCCTTGCCTCGGTGCTCAGCCTGGACCGGGTGGCGATCGGCGCCGCGTTGACCA
This sequence comes from Micromonospora sp. NPDC050784, assembly GCF_044456765.1. Lineage (NCBI taxonomy): Bacteria > Bacillati > Actinomycetota > Actinomycetes > Micromonosporales > Micromonosporaceae > Micromonospora > Micromonospora sp. NPDC050784. Next base: position 121,955 of record NZ_JBITGG010000005.1, read on the forward strand.
CCGCGCACCGGGCGGGCCTGCTGCACGACGCCGGGGACGGCCTGCGGTTCCGCCACGACCTGGCCCGACAGGTGGTGTACGACCTGGTGCCCCGGGAGAACCGGGAGTGGCTGCACCTGCGGGTGGCGCGAGTGCTGGAACAGGAACTGCCGAGGCCGGTGGCCCAGCTGGCGCACCACTACCGTCGGGCCGGCAGCGGGGCCGACTTCGTCCGCAATGCCGAGGCCGCCGCCGACCTGGCCACCGAGCGCGGCGACGACGCGACCGCCGCCAGCTTCCTGCTCCAGACGATGGACATCGCCGAGCTGCCCCGACCGGTACGGGTTCGGCTCGCCGCGAAGCTGGGCCGGTCGGCCATCGACGGGCTCAGCCAGGCCGAGGCGATCCCGGTGCTGGAACGGCTGCTCGCCGATCGACGGCTGCCGCCGGGCGCCCGAGGTGAGCTGGGTCTGGTGCTCGGGCGGATGCTGCGCCAGCAGGGCGAGGCGCTGCGCGGGTACACCGAGATCGAGCGTGCCGTGCCGTACCTGCGCGCGCCGCGCCGCAAGGCCCCGGCGCTCGCGGTGCTGGCGGCCCCCGACACCGTCGTCGGCCGGCACGTCGACGACCACCTGGCCCGGTGCGCGGAGGCGGAGACCGCCGCGGCGGCCAGCGGGGATCCGGCGGCGCACCTCGCGGTCCGCATCGCCCGAGCCTCGCTGCTGCTGGAGTTGGGCGACCCGGCGGCCTGGGCGATCATCTCCGAGCTGCGCGCGTCCGCCGAGTTGGCCGACCGGCCCCGCGAGCATGCGCGGGCCTGCCTGAACTGGGCACAGGGCGCGCTGCACGCCGGCCACCCGGAGCAGGCCGACGCGCTGCTTGCGGCCGGTCGGGCGCTTGTCGACGAGACCGGGTACGAGCGGCTGACGTCCCTGGTGGAGGCGACCGAACTGTCACTGGACCGGGCCGCCGGCCGACTGGACGGGCTCGCCGAACGACTCAGCCGTTTGGTCGCCACCAGCGAGCGGATGCCGGTCACCCTGCTGGACGCGCGGGTCGAACTGGCGACCGTGCTGGCCCGTACCGCCGGCACCGCAGGCGGCGGCAAGGCCGAGGGGCGCGACGAGGTGGAGGTGGCCGAACGGGCGCTGCGGGAGGTGGTGGCCGATGCCCGGCGGGTCGGTGCGATCTGGCCGCTGGTGCAGGCGCTCTCGGCGCTGGCCCGGCTCACCCTGGCCGGGCGTCCGGACGAGGCCACCCGGCACGCGGCGGAGGCGCTGACGCTGGTACGCGGAAAGGGCATCCTGGCGTGGGCCGCCGAGGCCGTGTTGGTGCTGGCAGAGGCGGCGGCCGCAGCCGGTGATCCGGAGCGGGCCGCGGGAGCGGTAGCCGAACTGGAGGCCGGGATCGCGGGCCGGGACGCGCCGCTGGCCCAGGCTGCCCTGCGCCGATGCCGGGAACTCGTCCCGGCCTGAACCAGGCTGACCAAGTGGCGGGGGGGGGGGGGGGGGGGCCGCCCCCCCCCCCCCCCCGGGGGGCGGGGGGGCCCCGGCGGCGCCCCCCCCCCCCCCCCCCCCCCCCCCCCCGCGGGGGGCGGGGGGGGGCCCCCGCGGCCCCCCCCCCCCCCCCCGGGCCGGCCCCCGGCGGCTACCGGTTGGTGGGGGGGGGGGCGGGGCCCCCCGGGGGGGGGGGGCCGGCCCCCCCCCCCCGCCCCCCCCGCGCCGCTGTTCCGGGTCGGCCTCCCGGCCGCTGCTGTTCCCGGTCGGCCTCCCGGCCGCTGCTGTTCCCGGTCGGCCTCCCGGCCGATCAGGCCCGACTGATCGCGTTGGCGTGGATCGCCTCGTGCAGATACTCGGCCAGCCCCGGCGCGATGTTCTCGTAGTACGCGGTGAACCGCTCGTCGGCCAGGTACATGTCGGCCAACCCGGTCTGCACCTCGTACGAGCACTCGTAGAACCAGCGGCTGATGAGCTGCCGGTGTTCCTCGGCCAACTCCATCGCCTCCGGGCTGTCCGCCGGTGCGCCCGAGGCCATCAGCGCGACGATCCGCCGGCCCCAGTCCTCGTTCTCGGCCTTGATCCGCAGCCAGTCGTCCTTGGTGTAGCGGGAGGCCCGCCGGTTCGACTCCCGGTACGCGTCGGTGTCGCCCCACCGCCGCTCCGCCTCGGCCTCGTGCTCCTCCGGGCTGAAGTCGCCGAAGACCTCGAACCGCTCCTCCGGTGTGAGTTGGATGTTCAACTTGCTCGCCTCCATCGCGAACTCGATCGCCGCGACCATCTCCTGCAACCGCTTGAGCCGTACCGTCAGCAGTTCGTGCTGTCGGCGCAGGTGCGCGGCCGGATCGGCCGCCGGGTCGTCGATGATCGCGGTGATCTCCTCAAGCGGGAAACCCAGCTCCCGGTAGTACAGGACGAGCTGCAACCGTTGCAGGTCCGCGTCGTCATAGCGGCGGTAACCGGCCGAGGTGCGCCCGCTGGGCGAGAGCAACCCGATCTCGTCGTAGTGGTGCAGCGTCCGCACCGTCACGCCGGCGACCTTCGCCACCTGACCCACCGTGTACGCCATGGTTCCCCTCCCTTCCGGGAACCAGGCTCCTGCCTGCCGTTACGTGAGAGTCAACTCCGATTCTGGCCCACCATGGCGGGGCCGTCCGGCCGCCCGTACAGATAGCCCTGGCCGCGTGGGCAGCCGATCGCGGTGACCGCCTCGTGCTGACGCTCGGTCTCCACCCCCTCGGCGACCACCGCCAGGTCGAACGCGCCGGCCAGGCGGGTGACCATCTCCACCGTGGCGTACGCCCGGTCATCGGTGCCCAGCCGGGCCACGAACGACCTGTCGATCTTCAGCTCGGTGGCCGGGATGCGGTGCAGGTAGCTCAGCGACGAGTAGCCGGTGCCGAAGTCGTCGATGGCGATCCGGATGCCCAGCTCCCGGAGCTGGTGCAGCCGCTCCAGCACCGCCTCGGTGCCCTCGATCAGCGCCGACTCGGTCAACTCCAGGGTCAACGCCCGCGGCGCCAGGCCGGCGGCGCTGGTGGCCGCGGTGACCGTGGCGATCAGGTCCGGCCGACGCAGGTGCGCGGCGGCGATGTTCACCGCGACGGTCGCCTCCGGCACCCGGCCCCGCCAGGTCGCGGCGGCCCGGCACGCCTCGTGGATCACCCAGCGGTCGATCGGCAGGATCAGCCCGGTCTCCTCGGCCAGCGGCAGGAACCTCGCCGGCGGCAACATCCCCAGCCGGGGGTGCCGCCAGCGCACCAGCGCCTCGGCGCTGCGCACCGCACCGGTGGCCAGGTCGACGATGGGTTGGAACTCCAGGTGCAGCTGGTCCTCGTCGACCGCGCGGCGCAGGTCGGCGATCAGCTCGGCGCGGGAGACGGCCGACTCCCGCAGCGCCGGCGTGCACGTGCGGTACGCGGACTTCCCGGCCGCCTTGGCCGCGTACATGGCGATGTCGGCGTCGCGCAGCAGGTCGGTGTGGGAGGCGTGCTGCGGGCCGAACTCGGCGATACCGATGCTCGCCGACGGGTGCACCCCGACGTCCTCCTCGTCGTCGGAGGGCCGCAACGCGTCCAGCAGCCGCTCCGCGAGCCGTTCGGGAGACACCGGCCCGTCGCCGTCGACCAGCACCGCGAACTCGTCACCGCCGAGCCGGGCGATGGTGCCGTCGCCGTTCACGGCGGCGTGCATCCGGGCCGCGAGCCCGGTCAGCAGGGTGTCGCCGGTGGCGTGCCCGAACCGGTCGTTGACCTGCTTGAACCCGTCCAGGTCGAGCAGCAGCACGGCCACCGATCGCCCGTCACGCAGGGCCAGACGCAACCGCCGGTTGAACAACAGCCGGTTGGGCAGCCCGGTGAGCTGATCGCCGTACGCGAGTCGGCGCAGCCGGGCCACCAACCGGAGGTTCTCGTTGGCGGCCAACCCCTGGCGGACGGCGAGGGCCCCCAACAACACCATCATGGTCACGAACACCAGCTGTGGGGTCTGCCCGGTGGGCCGACGGGCCAGCACCACCGCGATGATCGCCCCACCCACCGGCAGGTACGGCAGTGCCACCCGCCACCAGGGCGGCAGCGGCGACTCGGCGGTGTCGTCGGTGCCGTCGCAGTCCGGTGGCGGCGGGTTCCGGGTGGCCAGGCCGATCAGCAGGTAGCTCAACGGCCAGCACAGGTCGATCGGGTGACCGGCGGCGTAGTCGGCGCGGGCGACCAGCGACACGTAGACGACGTCGGCGACGACCCGCAGGGTGAGACTCGCCGCCAGGATGGTCATCGGCCGCCACATCGGCCGGGCCGGACCGGAGACCGCGACCAGGATGGTGAGCTGCATCAGGTCGAACATCGGGAAGAGCAGCCCCAGCGTGCGCGCCGGGTCGGCAAGCTCGGCGGCGGCGACCCCACGGAAGACCAGCACCCAACCGATCGGCACCAGGGCCAGGGCGACGATCACCCCGTCCAGCAACGTACGGGCCCGCCCGACCGCGGTCCGTGGCGCGGACGGTGAGCTGAGCAGCGCGGCCGTGCCGGTGAGGATGCCGGCGGTGAAGACCACCCCGACCACCGGCGTGTGCGGCAGGTCCCCGCCGACGAGCCGCTGCACCGTCCAGATCGCCCGCCCGATCGCGGCGAGCGCCATGGTGACGGCGAGCAGCGTCCAGAACCGGCGCAGCGGCACCGGATGCCGACGGGCCACCCCGACGCACGCGAGCGTCGCCCAACCGGCGACCAGCATCGCGCCGACATCGCTGACCAGCGCGGCACCGGGCAACGCGGCGACCAGCCAACCCGCCTCCAGCAGGATGACCGCAGCCGCGACGAACGCACCAGCGGGGTTCAGCGTCCCCGCAGCCTGCTTTCCGTCCTGTCGGGACACGGTCGCTCCGGCTCTTTCGTCGTGCGTGCACCCTCGGCAGCACCGGTCCACGGCAAACCCCGAAAGCCTAACCAGCGCTCAGAAACGCCGCCAGAGCCGAACGTGCACGCCGTCCCCGACCCCGGCCCCGGGTCAACGACCCGCGGATCGGTTCCAGGGTGAACGGGGCAGCGCGGTGCCGGCCAGCGGACGGCGTGCGCGCCGGCGTCTGCGCCGGCCAGGAGTGCAGGGCGGGCGGGCCACGGTGTGCACCGCCACGTCGGCCGAGGACGTCGGTCGGCCGATCAGCCAGCAGAGGAAGCGTTCCATCGTCGGATCAGCCGACCGGGAGGCGCTCGGCGTCGGACTTGGAGATCTCGTACTCCGCCCCGCAGAACGTGCACTGCTGGGCGTACCGGGTGCGGATCGGAATGAGGGGAATGAAGAAGAGGGTGAATTTCGTCGAACGGCGGGTGACCACCTGGGCGGCCTGGTTGCCGCAGTGGCGGCAGACCTGCTGCACGACACCGGACCGGTCGACCTTGGTACGCAGACCAAAGATGAAGAACATCGCCCGCCAGTACCCACTCAACCGCGAAAAGTCACCAAATCCCGCCAGCGGATCAGGACAGGTCCGCCCCGCACGCATGCACTAACGCTCGCTCGCACGCACGCACGCACGCACGCACGCACATACAAGATCGTGCTCGATCCAGGATGTAGTGGCCTCCGGGGTGGACGAGGCCACTACATCCTGGATCGAGCACGATCAAGGCGAGACGATCAGCTGGCCGGCGCGGGCTCCAGGCCGGGGATCTCCTCGGAGATCCAGATCGGCTGCCAGTTCGGCACCTCGTGGAAGCGGCGCAGCTCGAACAGCCCGGCAACCGACCCGCTCCAGGCCCCGTACGGCGGGTTGGCCTCGTCGAAGCCGCTCTGCACGAAGGTCAGCGTGGTCTTGCCACCGGACTCGGCCAACTCCCAGTTCGTCACGCCGGTGGGGCCCCAGTCGACGGACATCCGCCGGCCGGGCTCCAGGTCGACGATCTTGGCGGCGTAGCCGTTCTCGAAGCCGCCCATGGCGTACCGGCCGCCGACCCAGGGCTCGATGCCGATCGGGTAACCGAACCAGGCGCTGGCCTGCTCGGAGTCGGTCAGCGACTCCCACACCTTGTCGGCGGGGGCGGCGATGACCAACTCACCGCGCAGGTCGGCGGAGGTGAAGTCGGTGCGGGGCAGCAGCGGCTTGCCCTCCAGGTGGGCGGCCAGGTTGGCGATGGACAGCGCCCAGTACGTCTGGAGCACGCCCCGGATGCTGGAGCCGCTCATCGCCTCGGCGAAGTCGAAATGGCTCTGCGTCAGCGTCAGCACGGTGGCGTCGGTGCCCTCGGCGGTCAACTGGAGCTCGGTGGTGGTCTCCACCCCGTCGAGCAGCCAGCTGAAGCGCAGCGTGTCGTCGTCGGCGTGCAGCAGCCGCTGGTGCGGGGCGTCACCCTCGGGCGTGTAGCGGCCCCAGAACTCGTACCGCTGCGGCAGCTCGACCTCGGCGTGCTCGGCCAGCCAGAGACGCAGCTCGGCCGGGTCGGTCAGGGCCTGGCGGACGCGCCCCACGGGCGCGGAGAGACGGGCCTGCACCTTCATCGGCTCACTCATTGTCGTTCCCTTTCGGATAGCAGGCGACGGCCAGCTTGAAGGCATCTCCTTCGCTGCCGCCGTAGCGGGTGAACAGGTCCTGAAGTGCGGTTTGCAGGTCGTGCAGGAACTGCTGGCGCTGCTCGGCCGGCACCCGGATCTCGCCGGAGACCCCGATCGAGGGCAGCTCGGGTGCCGCCCGGTCCAGGCCGGCGATGTCGGCCTGGACCTCCTCCATCAGGTCGAGCAGGTAGCCGAGGCTCAGCTCGTCGCGGGCCCGGCGCAGGCCGATCCGGCCGACCAGCCGCGGGGAGAGCCAGTAGGACCGGGCGGCGGCCTGGTAGATGCCTTCGGTGATGCCGCGGACCTTGCGTTCGTTGACCAGCTCGACGAGGCCGGCCGCGACGAGCTGCTTGACGTGGTAGTAGACGCGCTGTGGCGTCTGGTCGAGTCGGGCCGCGACCTCGGTGCAGGTGCGCGGCTCGGCCAGTTGCCGCAGCACCTCGACGCGCTGCGGCTTGAGCAGGGCTTCGGCCTGCTCAATCTGCTCCAGGTACAGGACTTCTCTCATGGCAAAATCAGTTTGTACGTACAAAACTTCTTTGTCAATCGCTTCGCGAGAAGCCGCGCCGACTTTTTCGACGCGGCTTCAGGCGGCGTTCAGCAGGTGATCAGGGCAACCAGTCCGGCCGCAGCGGGTAGCCGCTCACACCGTTCGGGCCGTTGTGGGTGGCCAACACCTGGTGCAGCTGGATGCCGTTGCGTTCGAACGCCATCCGCGACCCGGCCATGTAGAGCCCCCACACCCGGGCGGTGCCCGCGCCCACCTCGGAGACGCAGAAGTCCCAGTGCTCGACCAGGTTGCGGCACCAGGCGGCCAGCGTCAGCGCGTAGTGCTGGCGCAGGTTCTCCTCGTGGTGCACCTCGAACCCGGCGTCGTGCACCTCACTGATCAACCGGCCCGGGCCGGCCAGCTCACCGTCCGGGAAGACGTACCGGTCGATGAACGCGCCCGAGCGGTGCGGCGCCCGGTTGTCCGCGCGGGTGATGCAGTGGTTGAGCAACCGCCCGCCCTGCCGCAGCCGGCTGCGCAGCGCCCCGAAGTAGGCCGGGTAGTTGCGCACCCCGATGTGCTCGGTCAACCCGATCGAGGAGATGGCGTCGAACTGCTCGGCCGGCGCGTCCCGGTAGTCGAGGTGGCGCACCTCCGCCAGCTCGGTCAACCCCTCCCGCTCGATCGCGGCCTGCGCCCACTGTGCCTGCGCCTTCGACAGCGTCACGCCGAGGGCCTTGACGCCGTACTCGCGCGCGGCGTGGCGCACCATGCCACCCCAGCCGCACCCGACATCCAGCAGCCGCATCCCCTTCTTCAGCGCCAGCTTGCCGGCGACCAGGTCGTACTTCGCCGCCTGGGCCTGCTCCAGCGTGTCGTCCGGAGAGCGGTAAACCGCGCAGGTGTACGTCATCGACGGGCCGAGCACCTTCTCGTAGAAGGCGTTGGAAACGTCGTAGTGGTGCGAGATGGCCGTGCTGTCGCGCACCCGCGAGTGCCGCAGCCCGTTCATCACCCGCTTCCAGCGGGGCTGCGCCTCCTGCGGCGGTGCCGGCGGCGGCATCAGCCGCTCCCAGCCCAGCCCACGGACCAGCGCCAGCCCCTCGGCCAGCGACGGTGGGCGTAACCGCAGCTCGTCCTTGAGCACCCGCAACGCCTCGTACGGGTCACCCGGGTGCACGCCCTGCAACGCCAGGTCACCACTGACGTACGCCCGGGCCATGCCCAGGTCGCCGGGAGCGGTGAGCAGGTACGACAGCCCACGCTCCGATTGGATCGCCAGGGTGATGCCGGCGTCGGACGGGCCGACGGCGCTGCCGTCGTACCCGGTGATCCGCACCGGCAACGGCCCCGTGGTGACCGCGCGGATGACATCCGCGACGGTCGGACCCGTGTGCCGGCCCCCCGCCGGCGGGGTGGCGGGGACGCTCGCCGCCCCCTGATCTCTGTCGGTCAGGCTCATGCTCGTGCTACCGCCTTTTCGTACAGTCCCGTCAGCCGGTGGTCCGGGTCGTAGCGGTCTTTCACCGCGCGCCACGTGTCGCCGCCGTAGAGGCGATCGAAGGCGTCCCGGTCGTAGTACGCGTCGGAGTAGAGCGACTTGTGCCCGCCCAACTCCGACACCCTGCGTTCGATCGTGCGGTTGACGTCGCCGTCGGCGGCGCCCGGCGCGATCGGCACGCTCCCCCAGAACCCGATGTTGACGTAGTCCTGCCCGGGCCGCAGCGGATACAGCGGCCACGACCGCGCCGAACCGGGCCCCGCCGGCTCACGCAGTCGCAACGGGCACAACCACACCGGGTTCATCCCCACCGCGCCGGCGAACCAGCGCAGGAAGTCAGCCGTGCGGTCCAGCGGGATCTCCACGTCCTGCACGACCCGCTCCCGAGCCGGTTGCTTGCGCAGCCGGTCGATCCGGGCCGCCACCTGGTGGCGGTGCTCCAACCGGACCAGTCGGTGGTAGAAGTCGCTGCGCCGGTAACGCGCCGGCCAGAGCCTGCGCACGACCGGGTGCTGCGCGCCGAACGCCGCCGAGCACCAGAACCAGTCGGTGTCCCAGCGCCACAGATAGTCGTACGCGGTGAGCACGTCGCGGGTGCGCTGGCGCAGCGACCGGTAGTAGATCGCCTGACCGGTGTAGTCGCTGGGCGGGTCGGCCGCGTCGGTGAACGTGGCGAACACCAGGTACGCCTCGCCGGGGCTGAACATCACCCCGTCCATCGCGTCCACCGGCTCGCCGGCCCAGGACCGGGTGGCGGTCACCTCCGCGATCGCGTCGGTCAGCGCCTCCAGTTGGGTGAACCGGACGTTGCGCAACGCCACGTACCGGCCGACCGGTTGCAGCTCGATGCGCAGCCGGGTGGCGTAACCGAGGCTGCCCAGCGAGTTGGGAAACGCGGTGAACAGGTCGGCGTGCTCGCCGTCGGGTCGGGCGGTGACGATCTCGCCGGAGCCGGTGAGCACGTCCAGCTCCCGGACCGACTCGTGCGGCAGGCCGTTGCGGAACGAGGTCGACTCGATCCCGAGGCCGGTCACCGCGCCGCCCAGCGTGATGGTGCGCAACTGCGGCACCACCAGCGGCATCAGCCCGTGCGGCAGCGTCGCGTCGACCAGGTCCTCGTAGGTGCACATGCCCTGCACGTCGGCGGTGCGGCCGGCCGGGTCGACCGACAGCACGCCGTTCAGGCCACTCACGTCGAGCCCCGGGGTCCGGGGAGCGGACCGGGGGCGGAACAGGTTGGAGGTGCGTTTGGCCAGCCGGACAGGCTCGCCCGTGGGCACCGCGGCGTACGACCGCCGCAGCGTGTCCACCGCTTGATCATGGTCAATCGGTTGATCCACACGCTCAGCGCGCATGTGATCACCTTACGCTCGCCGTTTGGAAACGGTGGGATGTCGGCGCCGGCAGTTTCCCGTCCGGTGGCACGCCCGACGGCTACCGTGGCGGGCATGCCATCGCCAGCGATCACCGCCCTGGACGCCGCCCAACTGCCGTATCGGCTGGTCAGCCACGGTGCGGTCGGCAGTCTCGCGGAGGCCGCGGCCGCCCGGGGCGTGGCCGTCCCCGACGTGGTCAAGACGATCGTGGTCCGCCGCAGTGAAGCCGATCACCTGTTCGTGCTCACCCCCGGCGACCGGGTCATCTCCTGGCCCAAGCTGCGCGCCCTGCTCGGGGTGCACCGGCTCTCCATGCCGGACGCGGCGGGCGCCCTGGCCGCCACCGGCTACGAACGCGGCACCATCACCCCGTTCGGCGCGAGCACGGCCTGGCCGGTGGTCGCCGACGAGCGACTGCGCGGCCGGGAGATCACGCTGGGCGCCGGCGAGCGTGGTCTCGCCATCGCGATCGACGCCGACGCCGCGATCGCCGCCCTCGACGCCACCGTGGCCGACGTCACCGACCCGCAGCCCACCCGCTGAACCGCGGCGACCGTCGCACCGCCGGGCTGGCTCCGGCGCGACGTCGTGGGTGAGGATGGCGCGTATGTCCGCGCCCGAGGAACGCCCCGACCCCGCCGGCACCGTCTACGGCGGTCACCGGGCACCGCGCTCCGGCCCGCTGGCCGATCCGTTGCTGCGGGTCGCGTTGGCGGTCGGGGTCGTCGGCGTACTCCTCGGGGTCGTCTTCGCCACCGGGCTGCTCGACGGCGACGACGAGCCGGCCGTGCCGGCGTCGGTCGGTACGCCGTCCAGCGCAGCCCAGCCCAGCGACCCGGCCGGCGAGCCGAGCCCGACCGCATCGGCCGAGCCGTCACCGACCCCTTCGGCGAGCACGCCAGCCGCTCCACCCACCGGGCCCCGGGTGCTGCGCGCCGCCTCGGGCCTCTGCCTGGGGCTCGACGGTGACGGTAAGGAGGCCGAGGCCGAGTTGGCCGTGTGCACCGGCGGCCCGGAGCAGCAGTGGGTGGTCAACCCGGCCGGAGCGGACGTGCTGACGTTGACCAACGCCGCGTACGGGCAGTGCCTCGACGTCGAGGGTGGCAGTCGGGACGACGGCGCGCGGTTGCTCCAGTACCCCTGCCACGGTGGGGCCAACCAGCAGTGGCGGTTCGGTGGGACCGGCACCAGCGCGGTGCTGCTCGTCGCCGCGCACAGCAACAAGTGCGCGCAGGCCGACGACGACGCCGTAGAGGCCGGCGAGGCCATCCGGCAGCGACCCTGCGACGGCCGGCCGGCCCAGCAGTGGACCCTGGGCTGACCGGCCCACGCGCCGCCGTTCAGCCCCGGAAGCTCCACGCCCTGGGCGCGGTCGCGACGACCAGCACGGCCTCCGGCACTCCTCGGCCCGGCCGGCGGCGCAGCAGCAACGACAGCCCGGCGGCGCCGATCGACAGCGCGCCCGCCACGTACCAGGCCATCGCGTAGTCGCCCAGCCGGTCCCGGACCAGCCCCGCACCGGTGGCGGCGACCGCCGCGCCGAGTTGGTGCGCGGCGAACACCCAGCCGAACACCACCGCCCCGGCGCCACCGAAGTACTCCCGGCACAGCGCCACGGTCGGCGGCACGGTGGCCACCCAGTCCAGGCCGTAGAAGACGATGAACACCAGCATGCTCGGCTCGGCGGTACCGGAGAACAGGCTCGGCAGCACCAGCAGCGACAACCCGCGCAGCGCGTAGTACATGCCGAGCAGCAACCGGCTGTCCACCCGGTCGGTGAGCCAGCCGGAGGCGATCGTGCCGACGATGTCGAAGAGCCCCACCAGGGCGAGCAATCCGGCCGCGGTGGTCTGGGCCATGCCGTGGTCGTGCGCGGCCGGCACGAAGTGCGTACCGACCAGACCGTTGGTGGTCGCCCCGCAGATCGCGAACCCTCCGGCGAGCAGCCAGAAGGGTCGGGTCCGGGCCGCGGTGGCCAGCGCGCCGAGCGCCCGGGTCGCCGCGCCGCCGGTCGCCGGCGGCGCCGCGACGACCTCGGTCGCGCCGTAGGCGGGCAGGCCGAGATCCGCCGGGTGCTCGCGCAACAACCACACCACCAGGGGTACGACCGCCAGCGCCGCCGCGGCCACGACGAGTGCGGCGGTACGCCAGCCGTGGTCGCGTACCAGGATGGCGATCAGTGGCAGGAACACCAACTGTCCGGCCGCCCCGCCTGCGGTCAGCACTCCGGTGACCAGGCCCCGCCGGTGGACGAACCAACGTCCGGTGACGGTGGCCACGAACGCCAGCGCCATCGAACCGGTGCCCAGCCCGACCAGCACACCCCAGCAGAGCAGGAGCTGCCAGCTGGCGGTCATGAAGACCGTCAACCCGCTGCCCGCGGCGACCAGCAGCAGTGCCACCGAGACCACCCGGCGGATGCCGAACCGGTCCATCAGGGCGGCGGCGAACGGCGCGGTGAGCCCGTAGAGCAGCAGGTTGACCGAGACGGCCGCGGAGATCGTGGCCAGCGGCCAGCCGAACTCCTCGTGCAGCGGGTGCAGCAGCACCGACGGGGTGGCGCGGAAGCCGGCCGCGCCGACCAGCGCCACGAAGGCGACGGCGGCGACCAGCCAGGCGGGATGCAGACGGCGGTTCTTGGTCACGGGACAAGTCTGAGCTGGCCCACTCACCTCGACGAGTGGCCGGAAAGCCATCATGCGCAATAATCGGGCCATGACCGCTCGCCCGCACCGGATCGCCGTACTCGCTCTGCACCAGGTGGTTGGCCTGGACCTCGGCACCCCGTCCCAGGTCTTCAGCACCGCCCGGGCCACCGACGGGACACCGTTCTACGACGTCCGGGTGTGCACCCCGGGCGGGCAGCCGGTGCGTAGCACCGCCGGTTTCCAGGTGGTCCCCGACCACGGTCTGGAGCTGCTGGACACCGCCGACACGGTGATCGTCCCGGGCATCCACGACGGCACCCCGTTGACCTCGGGCACCGTCGAGCCGGAGGTGACCGGGGCGCTGCGCGCGGCGTACGAGCGGGGTGCCCGGATCATGTCGATCTGCACCGGGGCGTTCGTGCTCGCCGCCGCCGGGCTCCTCGACGGGCGGAGGGCGACCACCCACTGGGCGTACGCCGAGCGGTTCCGCCACCTGCACGCCCGGGTGGACCTCGACCCGGGTGTGCTCTTCATCGCCGACGACCGGGTGCTCACCTCGGCCGGAGTCGCCGCCGGCATCGACCTCTGCCTGCACGTCATCCGCCTCGACCACGGCAGCGAGGTGGCCAACCGGGCGGCCCGCCGTTGCGTGATGCCACCGTGGCGGGACGGCGGCCAGGCGCAGTACATCGAGCAGCCGGTGCCGAAGGCGACCGACACCAGCACGGCGGGCACCCGGGAGTGGGCCCGGCAGCGGCTGCACGAGCCGATCGCACTCCGCGACCTGGCCGAGCAGGCGCGGATGAGCGTCCGGACCTTCACCCGACGCTTCCGGTCGGAGACCGGCCTCAGCCCGGCCCAGTGGCTGCTGCAACAGCGCACCGACCACGCGAGACTGCTGCTGGAGACGACCGACCTCACCGTCGACCAGATCGCCCACCGCTCGGGTTTCGGTACCACCGCCGCCCTACGCCAACAACTCCACCAACGCATCGGCGTGGCCCCGTCCACCTACCGCCGCACCTTCCACCCCCGCCCCGAGTTGGTCGAAACCTGATCCGCCAGCGGCCCTCGCCCTCGCCCTCGCCCTCGCCGATCTTGCACTTTGGGTTGCCCGAAAATCCCTTACGTCTATTTTTGTCGAGACAGAAAGTGCAAGATCGACGAGGGCCTCGGGGCCGCGGGTCACGAGCGGAGCAGGTGCAGTTGGGACTGGTGTTTGGGCAGGTGCACCCGGGTGTGCAGGTCCAGGGTGCGGGACCAGGGCAGCGGCTCGTCGACGATGAGGTCGAAGCCCTCGCGAAGGTGCGTCTCGACCGGGGTCTCCGCGGCCAGGCCGAGCTGGTCGACCAGCCCGCACAGCCGGTCGCTGGTGCCGTGCAGCAGCGCGGTCAGGCCACGCAGACCACCCTGCTCGGCAGCGAGCGCGTCGAGCTGCGGACGGTGAATGTCCTCTTCCAACTCGTAGTAGGCGAACGGCGACCCGGCCAACAACGCCTCGGTGGCCTGGATCATCAGCTCGTCGTTGGCGACCAGATGCGCGACGATCTGCTCGGCGCTGAGCTGCCCCTCCGGAGCCGGACCGAACCCGCCAGCGTCGACCTCCGCGAACAGGGCACCGTAAGCCCGCCGCAATCCCCCGCTCTCCATCCCCCCAGTCAACCCGCCCCGCCGGCGGTTAGCGGCGGGATTGGCGGGAGCGGAGGTAGTCGCTGACCACGTACTCGCCCAGGTCGTCGGTGTCCGGGGTGAACATGCGGCCCCGGCTGCGGCGGGCCACCGCGTCTACGAAGCGCCGCAGGCCCGGGTCGTCGCCGAGCATGAACAGGTTGAGCGTGGCGCCGTAGCGGCTCAGCCGGTCCACCTCGCGGACCGTCGCCTCGATCGTCTCCGGCAGCGGTGGCCAGTGGAACAGCGCCTCGCCGTCGTCCGGGTCCAGGTGGGCGGTCGGCTCGCCGTCGGTGACCACCAGCACGATCGGCTCGGCGTCCGGGTGGCGGCGCAGGTGCCGGCCCGCCAACCGCAGCGCGTGCTGGAGGTTGGTGCCCTGCTCCATGTCCGGCTCCACGGCCGCCAACTCCTGCTGGGTGAGCGTCATCGCCTCCCGGCCGAAGCCCACGATCTGCAGCGCGTCCTGCGGGAATCGCGTCTCCATCAGGTGTGCCAGCGCCAGTGCCGTCTGCTTCATCGGCCCCCAACGACCCTGGGAGATCATCGAGTACGACAGGTCGACGCAGAGCACCACCGCGGCCGAGGCCCGCCTCTCGGTCTCCACCACCTCGAAGTCGTCCACCTCGAGCTGCACCGGAACGGTCGGCCCGGCCCTACTGACCGCCCGGGTCAACGTCCGGACCACGTCCAACGGTTGCTCGTCGCCGTACTGCCAGGGCCTGGACGCACCGCTGACCTCGCCCGCCGCACCGGCCGAGCGCAGGTCGTGCTGGCCGCGCGGCCCGGCGGTCAGCTCGGCGAAGACCTGCCGCAGCGCGGTCCCGCCGAGCCGGCGCAGCGCCTTCGGGCTCAGGGTGAGCCCTTCCGCGTCCCGGCTCACCCAACCCTGGCGGCGCAGCTCCCGCTCCAGATCGCGCAGCCGGCGAACGTCGTCGGCCGCGTCCCGGCCCAGCGTGCGGGCCACCGCGTCGACGTCCACGTCGTCGAGGGTCGCCCCCGGGTGTTCCTGGTCGAGTTGGTCCAGCAGGTCGTCCAGATCGCCGATCTCACCCAGCGCGCCGGCCGCGTCCGCGTAGTCCAACGGCTGGTCGCCGCGGACCCGCTCGCCCCGTCCCCAGCGCAGATCGGGTCGCAGGGCCCGCAGGTTCGCGTCGAGGGCGGACAACTCCCCCGCGAGGCGGTCGCCGAGCGACTGCTGCATGAGGCCGGCCAGCTCGGCGCGCTGCCGCTCGGAGAGCGAGTTCATCAGCCGCTCACCGGCAGCCGCCCGACGGGCCAGCACGTCGATCAACTCGTCGACGGTCTCCGGCTTCTCCGGGAAGAAGTCGCCGTGCCGGCGCATGAACTCGGCGAACGCGTCGGTGGTGTCCTCCGCGCGACCGTGCCGGGCGAGCAGGTCGTTCAGGTCACCCATCATCTCGGCGAGCCGCTGCTGGGCGGCCGGGTCGGCGGAGGCGCGCACCGCGTCGCGCAGCCCGGCGAAGCGCTGACCGAGCACGTCGTCGCGGAGCTGGTCGAGGATCTGCTGGTACGAGCGGCGGGCGTCGTCGCTGACCCACTGGTAGCCGGACAGCTCCTCCACCGCCCGCGCGGTCGAGCGGGGCAGATTGTCCAGTACCGCCTCGGCGAAGCGGGCGGCCTCGTCGTCGCGACCCCGCAGCTCGTCCCGCTCGGCGGCGAGGGCCTGGTCGAGCAGGGCCTGGGCCCTGGTCACCGCGCCGTCCAGGTCGCCCCGGCGCAGCGCCTCCCGGCGTAGCCGCCGAGCCCGGGCGGCCAGGTCGTCCAGGCCACCCCGCCCCTGCGGGCCACGGCGCAACAGGTCGCGCAGCGCCTCCCGGAGGCTGCCGCCGGCCAGCACCTCCGCGCCGACCGCGTCCACCGCCTCGCGCACGTCGTACGGGGGTGCGAGCGGGTCGGGCCCGCCGTTCCACTGCCCGTAACGGAACCGGTTGCCGGCCACGGTCAGCCCCGGCCGCCGTAGACGGTGCGCCCCGAGTCGGTGACGTCCTTGCCGAGCCGGCGGGTCAGGTGCAGCCCTTCCAGCACGAACTCGACGGCCGCGGCGGCCTCCTCCGAGGTGGGCGCGTCGCCCAGGTCGAGCCGGTCCAGGACCTTCGCCAACCCGGGTACGGTGCCGACCTGGCGCAGCAGCTCGGCGGCGCTGACCAACTCGCCGGTCTCGATCGCGGCGCCGTCTTCCACCAGGGCGGTGAACCCGGACAGGTCCAGCCCGGCGAGGTGGGCGCGGAATGTCTCGGCGGTCGCGGTACGCAGCAGGTGCGCGAGGATCTCCGTCTCCCGGCCCTCCTCGCCGCTCTCGAACTCGACCTTGCCGCGCAGCGTGCTGGTCACCGACACCGCGTCACCGACGCGGGCGACAGCGGCCTCGGGGCGTCCCTCCGGGGTGCCGGAGGCGGCCAGCAGCCCGGCGCGACGCAGCGCGGCACCGGCGACCGTCTCGGCGGCGGCGATGGCGAACCGGGCGGAGACACCGGAGCGCGGGTCCACCGACGGCGACTCCCGGACGGCGCGGGCGAAGCGGGCCAGCACCTCCAGCACGTGCTCCGGTACGTCGGCGACCAGATCGGCCTCCTGACGGATCAGCGCCAGCTCCAACTCCAGGTCGACCGGGTAGTGGGTGCGGATCTCCGCGCCGAACCGGTCCTTGAGAGGAGTGATGATGCGGCCCCGGTTGGTGTAGTCCTCCGGGTTGGCGCTGGCCACCAGGAGCAGGTCCAGTGGCAGGCGCAGTTGGTAACCGCGAACCTGGATGTCCCGCTCCTCGAGCACGTTGAGCAGCGCCACCTGGATGCGCTCGGCCAGGTCGGGCAGTTCGTTGACGGCGAAGATGCCCCGGTTGGTGCGCGGTACCAACCCGAAGTGGATGGTCTCCGGGTCGCCGAGGGTACGACCCTGGGCGATGCGGATCGGGTCGACGTCACCGATCAGGTCGCCGACGCTGGTGTCCGGGGTGGCCAACTTCTCGCCGTACCGCATCGAGCGGTGCAGCCAGCCGATGGGCAGATCATCGCCGGCCTCGGCGACCTGGGTGCGGGACGCCGGGGTGAGCGGATGCATCGGGTGCTCGTTGAGCACCGAGCCGGGGATGACCGGGGTCCACTCGTCGAGCAACGCGCCCAGCGCGCGGATCAGCCGGGTCTTGCCCTGGCCGCGCTCGCCGAGCAGCACCATGTCGTGCCCGGCGAGCAGGGCCCGCTCGACCTCGGGCAGCACGGTGTCGTCGTAGCCGACGATGCCGGGGAATCGGGTCTCGCCGGAGCGCAGCCGGGCGAGGAGGTTGTCGCGGAGTTCCTGCTTGACGGTGCGGTACTGGTGACCGGCCGCCCGTAGCGCGCCGAGCGTGCCGGGCAGGTCGGCCGGTGGAACCGGGATTACCGGGGTAGGCGCAGTCACCCGACCCACGCTAGCTCACTTTCGCGGGGGTGCCCCGGGCATAAGGGGCACCCCCGCTACCACCCTCAGCCCCGGTCGCAACGCTGGCAGGCGCCGCGGCGGCGCAGGTGGTACGCGTAGGTGGCCGCCCCGAGCGCCACGCCCCACGCCGGCCAGAGCAGCATCGGCGCCCCGGTGATGCTCAAGCCGCCGGTCAGCCGCCAGAACTGGGGGTTGCTGAGCAGCCCCAGCGAGGCCGCGGTCACGGAGATGGCTACCAGGGTGGCCGGCACCACGGCCAGCTTCACCGGCACCCGCCGGCCGGCGAGCCCGAGCATCCAGCGCGGGAACCGCTCGCCCCAGCGCTGCACCAGGCCGAGGGTGAGGATCGCGCCGACGGTGGCGAACGCGGCCAGCCCGAACCCGGCCCAGACCAGCCCGGTGTCCTGCATCTCGGTCAGGAACTCGCGGGAGATGCCGAGCGGGATGCCGGCCGCCCAGGCAAACCGGGTCAGCGCGTACGTGAACGGGATGGCCGCGGCGATGCCGACGGCCCACCGACCCCAGCGGGTGGCGGCGGCCGGGGTGGTCCACCCCTGGCCGGTGTCGGCGCGGCCGCAGCCGACGCAGGCCCCGACGGTACGGCGCTGCCAGGTGAGCACCGCCCCGACCAGCAGCAGTCCGCCGGCCAGCGCCGCGAACCGGCCGAACAGCGCCCAGTTGAAGATGTCGGAGTAGTCGACCGGCGGCCAGCCGAACGGCGCACCGACGATCAGGATCGGCAGGTAACCGAGGACGATCAGCACCCGGACGTCCGGCACGACCAGGACGAGCACGAACGCGACCGCCCAGCCGTAGCCGGCGAGCAGCGTCCGCAGCGGGCCGGGTGGGCGCGCCGCCGGGCGGCTCATGGCCAGCGCGGCGACCGCGGCGGTGAGCAGTACGCCGGCGAAGAGCGGGGTGGCCACCTCCACCGGCACGAGGCGCAGCAGGCTGACGTCGCCGCCGTGGGGGTCGTTCGGGCCGAACGGGTAGCCGGCGCCGGTGAGTGTGCCGACCAGGGCGAGTACGCCCCACAGGCCGAACCATCCGGCGGCCAGTGGGGCGAGCCGGTCCGGCCAGCGGGAGCCGGCGCGGGGTCGGGAGGCAGTGATCGTTGTCATGCTCTCAGCCTGGTCCGACAGCAGGTCGGTGCCCTCCCGGCCGGCGGTGAACCCACTCCCCCGGTCGAGGGACCGATCAGCCCGACGGGGTGACGAAGCCGGACTCGTAGGCGGCGATGACCGCCTGGGTACGGTCGCGGACGCCCAGCTTGGCCAGCACGTTGCCGACGTGCGTCTTCACCGTCTCCACCCCGACCACGAGGTGCGCGGCGATCTCCGGGTTGGACCGGCCGGTGGTCATCAACCGCAGCACCTCGGCCTCCCGTTCGGTGAGCCGGGCGGCGCTCAACCGGTCGCCGCCCGCCGGCCCGTACGCCCCGACCAGCTGGCGGATCGCGGCCGGGAAGAGCAGCGACTCACCCGCCGCGACCACCCGGACCGCCTCCACCACCTCGGCGGGACGGGCCCGTTTGAGCAGGAACCCCGAGGCGCCGGCGCGCAGCGCCTCGTAGACGTACTCGTCGTTGGCGAACGTGGTGACCACCAGCACCCGGGGCGGGTCGGCGGAGGTGGCCAGCAGGTGCCGGGTGGCCTGGATGCCGTCGATGCCGGGCATCCGCACGTCCATCAGCACCACGTCGGGCCGGTGCCGGGCGACCAGCGGCGGCACCTCGGCCCCGTCGGCGGCCTCGGCGAGCACACGCAGGTCGGGTTGGGCGTCGATGATCGCCCGCAGCCCGATCCGGATCAGCTCGTCGTCGTCGACGATGAGGACGCCTGTGGTCATCGCGTCTCCTCGTAGGGCAGGCGGGC
Organism: Micromonospora sp. NPDC050784; assembly: GCF_044456765.1. Classification (NCBI taxonomy): domain Bacteria; kingdom Bacillati; phylum Actinomycetota; class Actinomycetes; order Micromonosporales; family Micromonosporaceae; genus Micromonospora; species Micromonospora sp. NPDC050784. The sequence continues at coordinate 141,474 of NZ_JBITGG010000005.1, forward strand.
CCGGATCAGCCACCGGTCGCCGTCCGGGCCCACGGTGAGCCGGCCACCGAGCAGCAGCACCCGCTCCCGCATGCCGTCCAGACCTCGACCGCCCCGCCCCAGCCGGGCCCGGGCGGGGTGGTTCACCGCGTTGACCAGTTCCAGCTCCAACGCGTCCCGGTGCAGGCTGAGGCGTACCGTCACCGGCCCGTGGCCGTGCCGGGCGGCGTTGGTCAGTCCTTCCTGGACGATCCGGTAGCCCTCCCGGGAGACCGCCGCGGGCACCCGCGTCGGGTCGCCGGCGCGATGCGCGTCCACGGCCAGGCCGGCCGCGCGGGCGTCGGTGACCAACCGGTCCAGGTCGGCGAGGGTACGCTGCGGCGCCACCACGGGCCGGTCGCGTCCGTTCTCCCGGAGCAGCCCGAGCACGTGGTCGAGGTCGTCCATCGCGGTCCGTCCGACGTCCTCGATGGCGGTGAGTGCCCGCCGGACGAACTCCGGGTCGGTGTCGAGGACCTCGCGGGCGGCCCCGGCCTGAAGGGTGGCCACGGTCAGCGCGTGACCGACCGAGTCGTGCAGCTCCCGGGCCAGCCGGTTGCGTTCGGCGAGCCGGGTGGCCTGTGCTTCGAGGGCGGCGATCCGCTCCGCCTGGGCCGGGCCGAGCAGCACCGGCGCCATGGACCCGGCGAGCGCGCCGAGCCCGGCGACGGCGTAGCCGAGGCCGACCAGCAGGAGCACCCCGGTCAGGGTCAACCATCCGCTGTCCTGTCCGTCCAGCGGCCCGAACCGTTCCCGGCTGGTCAGCTCGGTGCCGACGCCGAACTGTTGGGCGATGAACGCCAGCGCCATCGGTAGGGCGCTGAACAGCGCGAGCATCACCAGCGCGCCGACGATGAGGTGGGTGGCGATCCAGAGCGCGCTGCGCAGCCGGGTCTCCCGGTCGCCGTGGTGCCCGGGCGCGGGTTCGGGCAGGTCGACACCGAGCAGGGCCCGGACGGCGGCGATCTCCAGTGCTCGACTGCCGTCCAGCAGCAGCGGGACGACGGCGATCAGCACCGCGATGACCAGCAGGACGTACACAAGTGGGCGCGGGATCGCCGAGTCGGCGAGCAGTTGGGCGAAGGTCACCACGAGGAGCCCGTACGGCAGCGCCAGCACGCCGCCGAGCAGCAGGAACACGCCGCGTCGCCAGGTGGTGCCGGCGACCAGCGGGGCCAGCGCCGCTCGGAGGTTCACCTCGCCATTCTGCTGCCCGGATCGGCCCCGGCAACTCCCCCGCGTCGGGGAGATGTCAGCGGTGGTCGGCGACGTACTGCTGCGGGTCCTTGTCGCGGAAGGGCAGGTTGCGGCCGTTCTTGTGCTCGCCGTAGAAGGTCAGCCAGCGTTGGCCCAGCTCGGCGCGGAGTTCGGTGCTGGCGTGCCGGCGGAAGTCGGGCAGCGCCTCGTCCTCCTCCTCGGCCAGGTGTTCGCTGTTCTCCCGGCGGGCCGTGCCGACCGCCTCCCACCACTGGTCCGAGCCGACCGGGTGCAGCTTCGCCTCGGCGATGGCGTCGCGGATCTTGTTGTGGTCACCGATCGCGTCTTCGGTCTCGTCCTCGCCGTCGTCGCCGTGCTTGACCAGGTGCGGGTAGAGGATCGCCTCCTCCGCCTCGGCGTGGATGTCCAGGTGCAGGGCGAGGGCGTCCCAGATGGCGAGCATCTCCTGCTCGTCGCGGGCGTCGTCGAGGCGGGCGAAGCCACGCCGGAAGGCGGCGTGGTCGTCCAGGATCAGCGTGGTGATGTCGTCCACTGTGCTCACTTTCCCGTTGCGTTGGCGAACCGGGCCCGCAGCATCGCGGGCATCGCGGCGAGTCCGGTCGTGGGGCGGAAGCGTTTCGCGGCCTCGGCCAGCGCCGCGTACTCGTCGTCGGCGAGGTCGATGTCGGCGGCGGCGGCGTTGCGTTCCATCTGCTCGACCCCGGACGCGCCGGGGATGGCGAGCACGTTCGGGTGGCGCAGCAGGTAGGCGAGCGCGATCTGACTGGGGGTGGCGTCGTGGGCGTCGGCGACCTGGCGCAGGGTGTCGATCAGCGCCGCGCCGCGCTCCAGGTTCTCCGGCAGGAAGTACGAGTTGGCACGCCGGACCGCGCCGGTCGGCGGGTTCTTGGCGTCGTAGCGGCCGGAGAGGAAGCCCTGCGCCAGCGGGCTGTACGCGATGACCACCCGACCGGCCTGCCGCGCGTACGGCAGCAGGTCCTGCTCGGGCGCGCGGTCCAACATGCTGTAGCGGACCTGGTTGCTGAGCACCCGCCGGCCGAGCGCCGCTTCGGCGACCTGCCAGCGGCGCAGCCCGTAGTTGCTCACCCCCACCTCGCCGACCAGGCCGACATCCTGCAGGGTTCGCATCCCGCGCATGGTGGTGTGGTCGGCGACGAGCGGGTGGGGCTGGTGCACCTGGTAGAGGTCGATGCTGGTGACGCCGAGCCGGGCCGCCGAGGCGACCGCCCGCTGCTGCACCACCGCGGCCACCGGCAGCACCGGCAGGATCTTGGTGGCGACCACCACCTTCGGTCGGTCGTCGCCGAGGGCCGCGCCGAGGATGCGTTCGCTGCGCCCGAAGCCGTAGACCTCCGCGCTGTCGAAGACCGTCACGCCCAGCTCGACGGCCCGACGGACGATCTGCGCCGCCTGCCGCTCGAAGTCCGGGCCGTACCCCCATTCCCGGGAGCCGAACTGCCAGGTGCCCAACCCGATCTTGGACAGCGGTTTGGGGGTGTCGAGCGCAATGAAACGCATGGCGTCGAAACTACCCCGATGTCCCGGTTTCCACGCCCGATCGGCAGCACGCTGGGCCGGAGCTAGGCTCATGATCGTGACCTACCTCGCCGCGGATGACCGCTACGACACCATGACCTACCGGCGCAGCGGACGCAGTGGCCTGCGGCTGCCCGCCGTCTCGCTCGGGCTGTGGCACAACTTCGGTCCGGACCGCCCGTTCGAACGGCAGCGCGACATCGTGCGCCGCGCCTTCGACCTGGGTGTCACCCACTTCGACCTGGCCAACAACTACGGCCCGCCGCCCGGTTCGGCGGAGGAGAACTTCGGCCGGATGCTCGCCACCGACCTGAAGCCGTACCGGGACGAGCTGGTCATCTCCAGCAAGGCCGGGTACCTGATGTGGCCCGGCCCGTACGGCGAGTGGGGCTCGCGCAAGAACCTGATCTCGTCGCTGGACCAGTCGCTGGGCCGGATGGGACTGGACTACGTCGACATCTTCTACTCGCACCGGTTCGACCCGGACACCCCGCTCGAGGAGACGATGGGGGCGCTCGACGCCATCGTCCGCTCCGGCAAGGCGCTCTACGTCGGCATCTCGAACTACAACTCGGAGCAGACCACCCGGGCCGCCGCGATCCTGCGCGAGCTGGGTACGCCGCTGCTGATCAACCAGCCGTCGTACTCGATGCTCAACCGCTGGACCGAGTCCGACGGCCTGCTCGACACGCTGGAGCAGGTCGGCGCGGGCTGCATCGCGTACAGCCCGTTGGCCCAGGGCCTGCTGACCGACCGTTACCTGGGCGGCATCCCGGCCGACTCGCGGGTTCGCACAAGCGTCTTCCTCAACGAGAGCGACCTCAGCGAGGAGAAGATGGCCACGATCCGTGGGCTCGGCGCGGTCGCCGAGCGGCGCGGCCAGTCGCTGGCCCAACTCGCGTTGGCCTGGGCGCTGCGTGACCCGCGGATGACCAGCCTGATCATCGGGGCGAGCAGCGTCGAGCAGTTGGAGACGAACATCGCCGCGCTGGACAACCTCGACTTCACGGCCGACGAGTTGGCCGAGATCGAGCGCCACCTCGGCTGAACGCCGCCGGGCCCCGGGCGGGCCGGGTCACCAGATCCGGCGCCGCCCGGCCCGGTGGTTGCGCACCTCGCACTGCCGGCCCACCGGTGCGGCGGCGCCGCGACGTCGCCGTCCGGCCCCGATCAGCAGCGCCAGGACCAGCACGGCGGCGGCACCGGCCAGCACCGGCCACCGGCCGCCGAGGTCGGTCACCGAGGCCACCGGCACGCCCGGGTCGGCCGCCGCCGGCGCCGCCGACTCGGTGGCGGTCGACACACTGGCGGCGGTACGCGGAGCAGCCGGCGCGCTCTTCGCCGCGCCGGCCTTCGCGGGGGTGGCGGTGGCCTTGGCACCACGGAACACCACGTCCGAGCAGGAGTAGTAGGTGTCCGGGGTGTTGGAGTTCTGCCAGATCGTGTAGATCAGGTGCCGGCCGCTGCGGCCCGCCGGCAGCCGGCCCGCCAACTGGTACGCCCCGGCCCGCACCGGCGGGTCGGTCAGCGTCAGGAACGGGCGCGACTCCAGATCCGCCCAGGTCAGCTTCTTGCGGGGGTCGTAGTCGGGCGTGGTGACGTAGAGCCGGAAGGTGCCCCGGTGCTCGATGGTGGTCCGGTACCGGAAGGTGAACGTGGCGCCGGTGGTCAGCTCGGTGCTCGGCCAGTCGGTGCGGGGCAGGTCCAACCCGCGGTACGCGGACAGCCCGCCGCTGCACAGCTCACCGTCCGGGATCCGTTCCCGGTCTCGCCCGTTGATGGCGGCGACGCGTACGTTGTCCCATTCACGCACCGCCGCGCCGGCCTGGATCGCCGCCCGGCAGGCGCTGGTGGTCGCGTAGCGGCCCTCGGGTCCGCAGGCCGCCGCGCGACTGACCGGGTCGGTCGGGGCACCGTGGGCGACGGCGGGCGTGGCGGCCAGGGGCACGGTCGCGGCAGCGACCAGTACCGTGGCGAGGAGCCGGCGTACGGGCATGAGGATGACCTCCGCCCACTGGTACGGCTGCGAGGCGGCAAAGGTTCGACGCTGACCGGCCGGGAATCCGGCGGGTGGGTGTGGCGTTTCGATACACGGAACCGCTTGCACCGAGGAGGCAGAGATGAAGGTACGTAGCTCGTTGCGTGCACTGAAGCAGAAGCCGGGTTCGGTGGTGGTCCGCCGTCGCGGCCGGGTGGTCGTGGTGAACCGCGCCAACCCGCAGTGGAAGAGCCGTCAGGGCTGATCCAGCCCTTAACGGACATACCGTCTTTAACGCCCTGACCGGGTCATCCGGTCAGGGCGTTTCGCGTGTGGCGGGTCGAGCGCCCGGTCAGGCGGGCGCGCCGCCGAAACCGATCTCGTTGCCGTCCGGGTCACGGAAGATGGCCTTGCGGACGCCGTTGTCGTAGGTCTCGCGTTCGGTCGGCTTCAGGCCGCGCTCGGCGATCTGGGCGAGCCGGGCGTCGAAGTCGTCGACGAAGATGGTGTGCAGGGCGTGCCCGGCGTGCTCGTGCCGCACCTCGATGAAGACGTACCGGTGCTCGGCAAGCTCCCACACCGCCTCGGTGTCGTTGGGCAGGAACGCCGGCGGGGCACCGAGTAGTTGCTCGTACCAGGCCGCTGCCGGGCCGTAGTCGTGGACGGGGATACCCGCGAAGAGGTCAATGGCCATCGGGCCATGGTAAGGGCGCGGACCGACGCACCGGCCCGGACAATGAAAAGACACGGACAGGTGCTTTTCTTGACCCGAAACCGCTGGTGGCGCGTGCCCGATGCGGGACGCCTAATCACGCCTGTTCATTGTTGCCGCGACGGCACGATGGACGGCTTGAGCAATTGTCGGATCGGAGAATCTGGCTCTCGCGACGCGCTCGGCGCGCCGCAGTTCCGAGCCGAGTCGGAGTGGATGCGTCGATTGCAGGATATCCCGTATCCATCGCTCAAGATCCGCTTCGTCCACCGGGAGGCTCCCGGACCGCGCGGCACCCCCGGTCGAACATAGACGCCAACTGGCCTCATCGCCACTCATTAATCCCCCATGCACGTCACAGCCACACTGAGCTGCTGAGATGCCGCCCGAGACAGCGCAGGCGGCGATCGGGCTCGCCACCAACCCTGGCAGCCGGCATCGCTGAGTTACCAACTCGTAACACGCGAATTTCAGATGACGGAAATTCCATATCCCATTACGCCGATAGGCATTGCGGGATCTCGGGGATGGCTCTCGACAACCCCTTCCTGGCATGACGCCGGTGACGCACCACATCGATCGACACCACTCCTCTTCGCCCAGCCGACGGCCACCCTGACCGGTGTCGGCAATGGCCGAGGGGTTGACTTGCCGGTGGAACATCGATAGGACTTTGACGTCGCCAAAAACGGGGAGAGGCATCTATGCGTATTACGTGCGGAGTAAAGCTCACCCAGAGCGGGGGCGTTGCTCTCTTCCAGGACGACGTGTTGGAGTTCAACGTCGAGGCGCAAAAGCTGGAGAACAACCGCCGATACAGCGACGTGGACGACCTCACGCTGATCGCCCGGATCCTGGGCGACTTCGGGTACAAGATCTCCGACGTCGACCAGTGGGCACTGGACGGCTGGGACGGCGCCATCCACGGGCAGGCCCACCGGCTCAACAACGGCAGCCCGGTCGACGTCCGCCTGGCGCCCTACCGGGAGACCGAGCGGGTGCCGAATCCGGCACAGCCGGGCCACCGTGGCGAGTTGCCCATCGGCGACGCCACCGTCCCGTACGTCAGCCACGTGCACGTGGCGAGCCACCTCGCCGCCGCGTACAGCACCAGCCCCTTCGCCCGACGGGGCGAGCCGAGTCTCGTCCTGGTCTGGGACGGCGGTTGCTTCCCCCGGCTCTACTCGGTGGACAAGGACGGCCGCATCGAACCCGGCGGCGAGGTCTTCCCGCTGATCGGGCACTTCTACTCGATGGCCTCGCAGCACTTCGGGCCGTACCGCCGCGACAAGCTGTCCCGCAACGTCGACGACCTCTCGGTGGCCGGGAAGCTGATGGCCTACATCGCTCTCGGCACCGCCCGGGAGCCGATCAAGCAGGTCCTCGGGGAGCTGTTCCACGAGCACTTCGAGGCCAACAGCCCGGCCGTCCGCAAGTACCGGGAGGAGATCATCGGCTGCGGCAGCACCGGCGAACCCTCCCACGCCTACGTCCACGCCTATCTGGAGGACGTCCGTCGGCGCACCGACCAACTGGGCGTCTCCGACGACGACGTGCTCGCCAGCGTGCACGAGTTCATCGAGGAGTTGCTCGTCGAGCGGCTCGTGGCCAAGGCCCAGTCCTGGAAGGGCGACGGCCCCTGGAACCTCTGCTTCGCCGGCGGCTGCGCCCTGAACATCAAGTGGAACAGCGCCATGCGGGCGCACAAGGCCATCCGCGAGATGTGGGTGCCGCCCTTCCCGGACGACTCGGGTTCGGCCGTCGGCACCGGCGCCATCCTGGTCAGCGGAGAGCAGCGATTGGCGCCCATCTCATGGAACGTCTTCGCCGGCCCCGACCTCGTGCACAACTCGCACGTACCGGCGGGCTGGACGGTGGCCCCCTGTCGACCGGAGGAGCTGGCCCGGCTGCTGCACCGCACCGGTAAGCCGGTGGTGGTCCTGCACGGCCGTGCCGAGTTGGGCCCTCGCGCCCTCGGCGCGCGCAGCATCCTCGCCCCGGCGGTGGACCCGGCGATGAAGGACGAGCTCAACCGGATGAAGCGTCGCGAGAACTACCGGCCGGTCGCCCCGATCTGCCTGACCGATCACGCTCCGACGGTCTTCGACCCGGGCACTCCGGACCCGTACATGCTCTTCGACCACCGGGTGCGCCCGGACTGGGTGGACCGGATTCCGGCGGCGATCCACCTCGACGGGACCGCCCGGTTGCAGACGGTCAGCGCGGAAGACAATCCGATGCTCGCGGCCGTCCTGCGTGAGTACCACAAGTGGAGCGGGATCCCGGTGCTCTGCAACACCAGCGCGAACTACAACGGCCGCAGCTTCTTCCCCGACGTGGTGTCGGCGATGGAGTGGGGCCAGGTCGACCTCATCTGGAGCGAGAACGCGCTGTACCGCAGAGTCACCTCATCGGACGCGTCAGCGAGCGTCGCCGGCACCGGTGTCAGCTGACATCCGGCGCCTGCCCGAGGGTACGGACGTCGGCGCACCGCCGCGCCCGCCGCTGCGGGAGCCCGCCTTCCGTACCCTCTGGCTGGGCGACCTGGCCGCCCGGTCGGCACATCAGATCACCGCCTTCGGGCTGCCCCTGCTGGTCGTGACGTTGCTCGCCGGCAGCGGCACCCAGGTGGGGTTGGTCGGCGCGGCCCAGTTCGTGCCGGTGCTGGCGTTCTCCCTACTCGTGGGCACCTGGACCGCCCGTACCTCGTTGCGCTGGATCCTGGTCACCGGCAACGCGGCGCGCGGCGTCGTGCTGTTCGGCATCGGGGCCCTGGCCGCCACCGACCGCCTGGTCTTCACCGCGCTGTTGGTGGGTGCGTTCCTCATCGGCTCGGCGGCGGTGCTGCACGACATCGGGTCCCAGGTCACCGCCCCCCGGTTGCTGACCGGCGACCGCCTGGTGGCCGGCAACGGTCTGTTGCAGGCCACCACGTCGGTGACCCAGATGGCCGGGCCGGCGGCGGCGGGGTTCATCGTGCAGTCCGCCGGCGCGTCCTGGGCCGCGGTGGTCACCGGGGCACTGTTCTGCGCGGCGGCGATGGCGATGGCGGCCCTGCCGGCGCGGGCGCTGCGGCCGGCGACCGACCGGGGCGACGCGCCCACGATCCGGGCCGGGCTGGCCTACGTCTGGCGGAGTCGACCAATCCGGGACCTGTGCGTGCAGTCGGCCCTGTTCAACCTGCACGAGCAGGCCTTCGCGACGGTCTTCCTGGTGTACGGCGTGCGAACCCTCGGGCTCTCCGGTGGCCTGATCGGCCTGGTCATCGGGCTCGGCAGCGTCGGGGCGCTGGTCGGCTCCCTCGTCGCCGGGCGGGTCGGGGCCCGACTGCACCTCGGCCGGGCGCTGACCGTCTCGATCACGGTCGCCGCGCTCGGGTTGCTGCTGGTGCCCGGGCTCGCCGCGGCCGGCACGGCGACCCTGCTGCTCGGGGCGGGCTTCGTGATCAACGGCGCGGCTCTGGCGGTCTACAACGTCCTGGCGGTCACCGTGCGCCAGCAGGTTCCGCCTCCGGTGCTGCTCGGCGCGGTGACCGCGAGCTACCGCATCGCGGCCTTCGGTTCGCTGCCGGTCGGGGCGCTGCTCGGCGGGGTGTTGGCCGACGTGGCCGGGGCGACCACGGCGGTCTGGGTGGTGGCCGTCTCGCTCACCGTCTCCTCGCTGCTGCTGTACGCCTCTCCGCTGCGTACGGCGGCCCAGATATCCGAGGTGCAGGCCCTCGCGGACACGACGACCCGGAAGGAACGGTCCACCCGGCATGGCGACTGACGTGACCGACGGCATCGCCGCCGTCGACGAGGAGACCTGGGCCCGGCTCGCCGCCGACGCCGAACCCGACGCGGCCCATGGCTACCTGCTGTTCCGCGAACGGCTGGAGCCGGGCACCGCGGTGCTGGTCACCGCCGACGACGACCGGGGGCCGGTGGCGGCGATCCACGCGGTCACCGCCGTCGCCGGGACGGGCCTGTTCAGCCACCCGTGGAAACTCCTCACCGAGGAACAGTTCCTCCGGCTCACCCCGGACGACGACGCGACCCGGATCCGCGCCGAGCACCGGGCCCTGCTCGGCGCGCTCGGCCCGGACGTACCGGAGTCGGGCGATCTCGCGGACTGGCTCACCACCACCGTCGGTGAGCCCCTCGTCGTCCGTACCTACGACCGCAGCCCGCTGTTCACCGCCCCCGACGTCGACACCGACCGTCGACGGCAGGCCGGCCGGGAGGCGGTGGCGGCCCTGCAGGAGCTGGTCCGGCAGGGCCGGGCGGGAGCGGTGGTCCTCCCGTACGTGGCCACCGACGACGACCTGCTGCGGGGCCTGCTGGAGGCCGCTGGCTTCGTCCGGGGCTCGGTCACCGCCGCGTCCGCGCTGCACCTGGCCGGCTACCCCACCTACCAGGCGTTCCTGGACGGGCAGAACGCCGAGACGCGCCGCAACTACCGGCTGGCCGAGCGCGAGGTGACCCGCGCCGGGCTCCAGGTCCGCGAGGTGCCGCTGGCCGAGCACGTCGACCGGATCGTGGACCTGGAGGCCCGCACCGGCGAGCGCAACGGCGCGGCACCGAACCGGCCCCAGCTGCGGGCGGCCCGCGCGTACCTGGCGGCGGTGCTCCCCGGGGCGATCCGGGTGGCCGTGGCGGGCCGTTCCGACGCGGAGGTCCTCGCCTGCACCGTGCAGATGTACGGCCGGCACGGCTGCTGCACCCTCGGCTACGGCAGCGACTACGACGTCACCGGTACCAGCGTCGCCTACCACCACCTGGTGTTCGGGCAGCCGGTCGAGTCGTGCATCCGGGCCGGCGTACCCCGGTACCGCCTCGGGTTCGAGGCGTTCGCCCCGAAGTTCCGCCGGGGTGCCCGGGTCGCCAAGCGGGAGCTGTGGCTGTGGACACCCGATGAGCGACGGCGGGAGTCGTTCGCCCGGCTCCTCCGATTCCTCGACGAGCGCACCACCGGCCACCTGGCTGCCTTCGTCCGCTGATTCCCCTTCACTCCGCGTCGCATCCGACGCACGACCACCGGGAGACCGACATGCCGCTGGCCCCTCGTGCCATGGTGATCTCGCTGCAGAAGACCGGCACCCACCTCATGCAGGGTCTGATGACCAATCTGGGGTACAAGATGGCCGGGGTTCCCAGGCCGACCCCGCGCAACACCCCTGAGTTCACCGACGCGCAGCGGCGTCAGATCGCCGCGCTCACCCTGTCCAAGTCCGACTACGACGAGCTGCTGGAGCTGGAGGGCACGGAGGAGTACCTGCTCCGCACCCAGGAGGCCTGGTCCGCACTGGGCTGGCACTGGCAACGCCGGCTGGGCCAGCACGTCGTCAACCGGTACGGGCAGACCCGGTTCGACTTCGCCGACTCGGTGATCACCAACCCGCACCTGCCGTACTCCCGGTTCGCGGACACCCCGGCCGGGCTCTGCTGGATCTTCCACGAGCTGGACATCAGCAAGGTGGACGGGTCCTTCTTCGCCGAGTGGGTGGAGACCGCCACCCCGCCGCTGGTCTACAACTACCGCGACCCCCGGGACGCCCTGGTTTCCATGGTCAACTTCCTGGAGGGGCGGACCCGCGAGGGGTACGGCAACTTCTACGAGTTCGACATCTTCCACCGCATCCTGACCTCCCTGCCGACCTGGGAGGAGAAACTCGACTACGCGATGCGTGACACCTCCTTCCTGGGCCGCGACCAGTTCGAGAGAGGGCTGTGGCTGTTGCGCCACCCCGACGTGTGCAAGGTCAGCTACGAGGATCTCGTCGGCGAGCGCGGCGGCGGATCCCGGCAACGCCAGCTCGAGGCCGTGGACCGGTTGCTGAGCCACGTCGGGTCCACCGCGGACGCCGAGGAGGTCGCCGGCAAGGTCTACGACCAGGGTTCCTGGAGTTTCTTCCGGGGCACCACGGGCACCTGGCGGGAGCGGTTCACCAAGCGGAACGAGGCCCGCTTCACCGAGCTGTTCGGCGACATCCTGGAGCAGTACGGCTATGAGTGAGGCCCGTGCCTTCCTGCTGCTCGGCGGCTACCGGGTGATCGCCCGCAACTGGGGCTTCCTCGCCGACCTCGCCGGTCGAGGGCTGCGGATCCTGCTGATCACCTCGGAGCATTGGCGGGCCGACACGACGGCCGCCATGGCCCGGGGCGAGGGCCCCGGGACGTACCTCACCGACGCGGCCTTCGTCACCGGTGAGGTCGGCATCGAGGGGAGCTTCACCTCCGGTGTGGTCGCCCACGTCCAGCGCTGGCAACAGGAGTACGACATCGTCGGGGTCTACGCCGCAGGCGAGATGCTCGTCGAGCAGACCGGGATCGTGGCGGATGCCCTCGGCCTGCCCGGGCCGGGGGTACGCGCGGCGCGGGTGTGTCGCAACAAGTACCTGCAACGGTTCTACCTGGCGCAGTGGAGCCCCCGGCTGGTCGTCGTCCCACCGCAGGGGCGCGCCGGGCTCGACGTGGGTTCGGTGCGGTTCCCGGCGGTGCTGAAACCCTCGGGCCGGCGGTCGAGTTCCGGGGTCCAAGCGGTGCGCGACCCCGCGGCACTGCCCGCGCTGCTCACCGAGTATCCGGCGGCGGAGACCCTGCTGGTCGAGGAGTACGTCACCGGCGCCGAGTACTCGGTGGAGGCGGTCGTCCAACACGGTCGGGTCATCTTCGAGTCGGCGACCCAGAAACGGACTACCGAGGACGACTCGGACTGGTTCGTCGAGATGGCCCACACCGTGCCCGCACCGCCCGGCGCGGAGCACGAGAGGTTGCTCGCCGCCAACCGCGACATCGTGGGCCGGCTCGGTCTCGTCGCCGGCATCGTGCACACCGAGCTTCGCCTCGACCGGGACGGCCGGCCGGTGCTGATGGAGGTGGCCGCCCGTACTCCCGGCGATGGCATCATGCCGCTCTACCACCTGGCGACCGGTCGGGCGCTGGAGCAGACGATCATGGAGGTGGCGCTCGACGAGCCGGCGGCGCACCCCGCACCCCGGCGGTACGCCCGCCAGGTCTACCTGCCCCAGCCGACCGGAGTGTTGCAGGACGTGAAGCTGCGCTGGCCGGGCGTGGAGCCGCAGTGGGTGCCGGAGGGGCAACCGTGGCCGGTCATCACACCGGGCGAGGCCGACGACCCGCCGGCCCTGCGGCACGTCATCGTGCTCAAGGAACGCGGGGCCCGCCTCGGTGAGCTGCGCGAGTCCGGTGACCGCGGGGTGACGTTCCTGATCGACGCCCCGACCCTCGACGACCTCGACGAACTGGAGCGCCAGGTGAGCGCGGCGATCGACGTCATCGTCGATCCCTGACCACCGCCGACGGGCGTCCGCGACAAGACGGTGGTGACGCTCCGGTTCGACTAGGGTGCTTCGAGAGATCGCCCCCGATGAGGAGGAATTGGTGTTCATCTTGGAGTTGTCCTTCGGCGACGAACCCGACCGGCTCGCCGCCCGACCGGCGCACCGGGAGCGTCTCCAGGCCCTGCACCAGGAGGGCCGGCTGGTCATGGCCGGGCCATTCGCCGACGACTCCGGAGCACTGCTGGTCTTCGACGTCCCGGACGCCGAGGCGTTCGCCGCGATCGTCGCCGACGACCCCTACTACCGCACCCCCGGCGTGACGATCGCCAGCCAGCGGGAGTGGTCACCGATCGTTCGGTAGCCAGGCGATCTCATGATCGTGGTGGTCGGCACCCCGGGACTGCGGGGTGCCGGTCCACCGACGGCCGCGGGGACGCTCTGGACGGCACCGCCAGCAACAGCAAACGCCCTGGTCGGATTATCCCGACCAGGGCGTTTCTCAAGGGTGGAGCCGAGGGGACTCGAACCCCTGACCCCCACACTGCCAGTGTGGTGCGCTACCAGCTGCGCCACGGCCCCTTGCTGTCGTCCCGGTCGCCCGGGCACTGGGAAACTATACACAGACCGGCCCGCATGGTCATCTCGCGGGGTCCCCCGCCGAGCCGGGTCAGTTGAGCGCCACGTCCGGCGGGAAGTGCGCGACGGCGGCCATCATCCCGCCCTGCCGGCGCAGCACCATCGGCCACAGGTCGTCGGGCCGGTCGACGAAGGCGTCCCCCGGCAGCCCGTCCAGCACGAACCAGGACCCGTCGGCGATCTCCTGCTCCAACTGGCCGCTGCCCCAGCCGGAGTAGCCGGCGAAGACCCGGATGCCGCCGATGCTCTCCCGCAGTCGTTCCGGGTCGACCGAGAGGTCGATCGTGCCGACCGCCCCGGAGACCTGGTGGAAGCCCTTCACCCGGCGCATGGGGTGCCGCATCCGGGCGAGGCAGATGGCCGAGTCGGGCTGCACCGGGCCGCCCTCGAAGAGCACCGCCGGGTGGCGGGCCAGGTCGCTCCAGTCACCGAGCACCTCGGCCACCGGCACCTCGGTGGCCCGGTTCAGCACCACGCCGAGCGCGCCGCCCGGCTCGTGGGCGACCAGCAGCACCACCGTACGGTCGAAGTTGGGGTCCTTGAGCGCCGGAGTCGCGACCAGCAGCCGCCCGGTCATCGACTCCATCGCTCGTCCGCCGATCGCCTGGCCCTCTCCCTGCATGCCACACACCCGTCAACCGTGAGCCCGCGCCGGGGGCCGGTCATCGACCGGATCCGCCCGGCGCATCGGGTTCAGCCGCGCTGTCAACGCCATGCCTGGCACCATAGCCTGCGTCCTGGGTGCTGGCTAAGGTCTGACCGGCGGGTGATCGGACAGTTAAGAAGAAGGGCCGATACACCCGGCGACAGACCTCCCGGTGATCGACGGGTCGGGACCACCGACGGCTGGGAAACGCCCGAAAGGTCCGTCACATCCCGATAGATTCGGCTGATCGGGAGGGCGACCGCGGTCGCCCCTGCCCGCGACACGGAGGCGGGTGGCGATGGCAACTGTCCGGGACGCGACGTACGACGTGCTCCGCACCCTCGGTATGACCACTGTCTTCGGCAACCCCGGCTCCACCGAGGAGCCGTTCCTCCAGGACTTCCCCGCCGACTTCCACTACGTCCACGCGCTGCACGAGGCGACGGCCGTCGCGATGGCCGACGGCTACGCCCAGGCCGGCGGAGTGCCCGCCCACGTCAACCTGCACACCGCCCCGGGGACCGGCAACGGCATGGGCAACCTGGTCACCGCCTGGCACAACAAGACTCCGCTGATCGTCACCGCCGGCCAGCAGACGCGGGAGATGCTGCTCCTCGAACCCCGGCTGACCAACCGCCGACCCACCGAGCTTCCGCAGCCCTACGTGAAGTGGGCCTACGAGCCGGCCCGGGCGCAGGACATCCCCGCGGCGGTGCTGCGGGCGTACGCGACGGCGGTGCAGCCACCGGCCGGGCCGGTCTTCCTCTCCCTGCCGATGGACGACTGGGTCCAGCCAGCCGACCCGCCGCCCGCGCCGCGAACGGTGGCCACCCGGTTCGCACCGGACCCCCAGCGGTTGGACGAGTTCGTTCGGGTGCTCGCCGGCAGCCGTAACCCGGTGCTCGTGTACGGGCCGGGGGTGGACCGCTCCACGAGTTGGCCGGCCGCGGTCGCGCTGGCGGAGCAGCTCGCCGCGCCGGTCTGGTCGGCTCCCGCCCCCGAGCGGGCGGTGTTCCCCGAGGACCACCCGCACTTCCGCGGCGTGCTGCCGTACGCGATCGGTCCGCTCGCCGAGGCGCTGCGCGGGCACGACACGGTGCTGGTCATCGGCGCCCCGGTGTTCCGCTACTACCCGTACGTGCCGGGCGGGCACCTGCCCGACGGCGCCCGACTGCTGCACGTCACGGACGACCCGGACGAGGCCGCCCGAGCCCCGGTCGGTGACAGCCTGCTCAGCGACCCGGGGCTGGCCCTGGCCGCGCTTGTCGAACGGGTGCCGCCGAGCGACCGGCCGGCACCCCCGCGCCGGGACGCACCGCCACCGCCGGAGGTCGGCACCCCACTGAGCGCCGACGCCCTGTTCGCCGCGCTGGCCGCACACTGGCCGACCGACGGCGTGCTGGTCCAGGAGTCACCATCCAATCTGTCCGCGCTGCGTCGTCAGCTGCGGATCACCCGCCCGGCGTCGTACTTCACGATGGCCAGCGGTGGACTCGGCTACGGCCTGCCGGCGGCGGTCGGCGTCGCGCTGGCCGAGCGGGACACCGGGCGCGGTCGCCCGGTGGTGGCGGTGATCGGCGACGGTTCCTTCCACTACTCGGTGCAGGCACTCTGGACGGCGGCGCGCCTGGCACTGCCGGTGGTGGTCGTCGTCCCGGTCAACCAGCAGTACGCGATCCTCAAGGCGTTCGCCGAACTGAAGCACACCCCCGGGGTTCCCGGCCTGGACCTGCCGGGGTTGGACATCATCGCGATCGCGGCCGGCTACGGCTGCGCCACGGAGGTGGTGCAGACCCCCGACCAGCTCGGCGCGGCGCTCGCCACCGGGCTGCGCGCCGACCGTCCCACGGTGTTGCCGATACCGATCAGCACCGAGGTGCCCAGCCTCCTCTGAACCGGCTCCGGTCAGCGCGGTGCGATCGACAGCGGGGCACCGGTGAAGACGTCCAGCACCGGCCGGGTGCCCAGCGGCGCCGCGAGGGTGACGGTGACCGGCTCCAGCTTCAGCAGGTCGATGCATTCGCCGGTGGCCCGGGTGACGCTTCCACCGACCACCACGACGTCCGGCCGTTCCCACACCAACGGCGTGATCCCGGTGTCGCACGCACCGACGCCGAGCCGCACGGTCAGCCGGGCGCCGTCGACGGCTGCCAGGTTCTGGGCCGCCACCAACCCGTCCGGTAGCGGCCGGGCCGGCGCGGTGGGCTCCGGGACGGGGGTGACCGCCGTCGGCGCGACGGCGAGCCGGACCACCGGGGTGGCCAACTCCTTGGTGGTGAACAGCCAGGCCGGAACCTGCGCCACACCCCGGCTCGTCCGGACCGGCACGGCACCGAACGTGACAGCGGTGACGGTGAGCGGGAGACAGGCGGTCTGCGTGCTGCTCGTGGCCCACCCGTCCGGTCCCGGTTCGACGGTGGGGCCGCCGGGGGTGGGCCGGCCGGGCCGCTTCGGCCGCCCCGGGCAGGGCAGCGGGTCACCCTGGTCGAGCTGCTGGTACGCCTCCGCGGCGCTGACCAACGGCAGCCTCAGCCGACCGTCCGGGAATTGGATCTCGCCGCCGACCCGGGTGGGCGGTATCCCGACCTGCTCGCGGTACCACCCGGCCCGGAAGGCCGCCTCGGTCTCGGGAGTGAAGCCCGGGTCGCCGGTGAGCAGGGTCGGCCCCTCCAACGGTACGTAGCCCGTGCGCCACTCGGGCCCGGGCCGCCACGCCTCGGCGACCTGACCGGCCCGCTGGTCGAACGCCTCCGCGCCGCGGGTGGGGCTGCGCGGGCCGCCGGCCGGACCGGCGTCGGTCGCGGCGCAGCCCGCCGCGAGCAGCAACGGGAGTACGAGCAGCAGGCCGGATCGACGCATGTACGGTTCGACGCGTCCGTCGACCGGCCGGTTCCCGACCTGGGCTCAGGTCTCGCCACCCAGATCCGTCTGGTACGCCTCCCAGAGCAGGTCGGCGCCGCGCCGCCGATGCCGGGCCAACCTCCGCAGCAGGTGCCCGGCCCGATGCCGCAGCTCGTCGGGGTGCGCCTCGGGCCGCTCGGCGATCTGCTGGACCGCCAGGATCGCGGCGACGATCGCCGTGTGTTCCCGGGTCAGCAGCCGCACGCCGTGGTCCAGTCGCGGCGACTGGGTGAGCAACTCCCGGTAGAGGCCGGTGGGGCCCTCGGTGGCCCGGACGTGCTCGGCGAAGCCCTTGCGCACCGGACCAAGCCGAAGGAGAACGTCTTCGCGCCAGCGCGGCTCGGTGCTGGCCGCCGCGACGGCCCGGCCGAGGGCGTGCACGTCGCCGGCGAGGCCGGCCGGGCGCGGCTCGCCGGGTAGACCGTTGGTATGTGGGTCGGCGGGGAGCCCTGCCGGATGCGCGACGCGCGGTCGGGCGACGAGTGACGGCTGCTGGACCGGACCGGCGACCATGGCACCTCCCGCGCGGCGCTGTTACCCCATACCGCGATGGTGCGGCTGCCCCGCGCGCCCTGTCCAGGGCCCTGGTTCGCCTCATCTGCCCCGTTGGACCCACTGACCCCACCAGCCGCACTGGTACGGCCCTGGGCGCCGCACAGACCCCCTGGAAGGTACGCCGGCTCAGTCGGTCGACCGGAGCTCCGCCAGGCGGCGCAGCTGGTCGGCCACGGCGTGCGCGTCGCCGTCCCGCCCGTCGGCCGGTCGACCGGTCGCGATCGCCTCGGCCAGCGCCCGCAGCTCCGACGGTGGCAGGGTGGGCAGCCCCATGCCGCGCAGCGGGATGGTGGCCCCCCGGGTACTCCCCGGGTCGGTGGCGAGGATGGCCCGCGGCTGCGGTCCGCCGGCCGGGCCGTCGTCGTCCGCCTCGCGGTACGACACCGCGCCGGACTCGATCCGGGCGGTGGCGAGGTCGACGGTGCGGGTGCGCAGCGCACCGCGTACCCGCGCCCGGCTGCCGTCCAGCCAGGCGGCCGTGCGGAGCACCCGCAGCACGAGGTAGAGGCCGAGCAGGACGAAGGGCAGGCCGCACAGGCCGATGAACGGGCTGGGACCGGACTGGTTCGGGTCGGCGGAGTCGCGGAGCCCGGGCGGCAGCAGCCCCGGTGGCAGGTCGCGAGCCTCCTCGTAGGAGGCGAACGCGTCACCCGGACCGGTCAGCCGACGCAGCAGCCCGTCGGCGACGAGGGGCAGCGCCACGAACGCCGCGCCGACGGCCGCGAGGAGGACGCCGGCCACCACCGCCGTGACGCGCTGGCCGGGCGACGCGCCGACCGACAGGCGCAGCTCCTGGTTGGTCACAGGGGGCAGCGTAGGCGAGTCGCGTCGCCGCCCGTGAACAACGAAGCGCCCCGGCTGGTGGGCCGGGGCGCTTCGTTCGAGGTGGTGGAGGTGCCGGGAATCGAACCCGGGTCCTTCGCCGGTTTGTCAGGGCTTCTCCGAGCGCAGCTCGCTGTGCCTCTACTCGGCCCCACCGCTCACGCGAGCAAGTTGGTGTGACGGGCCCAGTCGCTGATTAATCTCGCCGCACGGACCCCGCGACCGGGTCCGATTGGCCAGCCTCCTAGCTGATGCCGGCTACTGGGACGAAGGCGTTCCCAGACCGACAGACTTAGCTACTCGCCTCAGGCGGCGAGAGCGAAGTCAGCGCGTTGGTTATTGGCGCTTATAAAGTTCCGACGACCGATTCTCGAGACGACGTCGGCTTCCTCGGCTCGCTTCCCCTGTCGCTGCGTACGAAGTCGAAACCAGTCACCCCCTCGACAGGCCGCCGATGTGGCGGCACTGACAAGCCTAACGCCTGGCGCAACAGCTTTCATCCCGAGCCCCGGGCCGGCACGCCGACCCGGACAAATGGGACGAACTAGTCGTCCATCCCCTTGCCACGACGACCGGACACCCGGGCGATCTCCCGGTCCGCGTCGCGCTTGGCGAGGTCCTGACGCTTGTCGTACGACTTCTTACCCTTGGCCAGGGCGATCTCGACCTTGGCCCAGCCGTCCGAGAAGTAGACCTGCAACGGGACGATCGTGAAACCGCCCTCGCGGGTCTTGCCGACGAGCTTGTCGATCTCGACCCGGTTGAGCAACAGCTTGCGGGTACGCCGGGGCTCATGGTTGGTCCAGGTGCCCTGGGTGTACTCCGGAATGTGCATCGAGTGCAGGTACAACTCGCCGTCACGTTCCTGTGCGAACGCGTCGACAAGCGACGCTCGCCCGGCCCGCAACGACTTGACCTCGGTGCCGGTCAGCGCCATGCCCGCCTCGTACGTGTCGAGGATGGCGTAGTCGTGGCGCGCCTTCTTGTTGGAGGCGACCACCTTGCGCCCCTTTTCCCGTGGCATCGGTGCCACCCCCTCTCCCAGGTCCGTGGCCGGGGTTCACCCCGGCCGGACAACCGATCATGCTACCCGAATGAGGCTTATTCGGGCTCTCGCCGCCGAGCAGGCCGTGCCATCGTCAGGGCCGCCCGAATAAGCCTCATTGACAAGGACCCTCCCGCGCCGTTTATTTCCGGCCGCGGGAGGGTCCCCGGGAGACGACGGGACGACCCGTACGGTGCCTAGACCCGCAGGTAGAAACGCAGGGTGATCCAGGCGGTGCCCGCGCTGACCAGACCACCGACGCCGGCCATCAACGGGAAGATGAACAGGATGTCGCCCCAGGTGATCGGCGAGAGCAGACCCTGCAACGCGCTCAACGAGCCGTCGAAGAGCAGATACTTCGCCGCGACCAGGGCCACCAGACCGAGCAGTGAACCGATCAGGCCAGCCACCACGGCCTCCAGCACGAACGGCGCCTGGATGAACCAGTTGGACGCGCCGACCAGCTTCATGACCGCCACCTCACGCCGCTTGCTGTACGCGGCCACCTGAATGGTGTTCGCGACCAGCAGCAGGGCGGCGATCGCCATCACGATGGCGGCGGCCAGGGCGATGTTCTGGATCGAGGTGAGAATGTTGAAGATCTTGTCGAGCAGTCGACTCTGGTCGATGATCTCCTCGACGCCCGCCGTGTCCTTGTACTGGTCGTAGACGTCCTTGTACTGCTCCGGGTTGTTCAGCTTGAGCCGGAACGCCTCGGGCAGTTGGTCGGGCTTGACCGCGTTCACCAGGTCCGGCGCGTCCTGGTACATCTCCTTGAAGCGCTTGTACGCCTCGTCCTTGTTGACGTAGAGGACGTCCTTGACCAGGGGGTCGCTGTCGAGCTTGGTCTGCAGGTCGGTGCGCTCCTGCTCGGTCACCTCCTGGGTCAAGAAGATCGAGACTTCGATGTTCTTGTAGTAGAGGTCCTTCATGTCGTCGACCTGGCGGTACATGAGACCGCTGGCGCCGAGCATGGTCAGCGAGACCGCCATCGTGATGATCATCGCGATGGACATGGTCACGTTGCGCCACAGTCCGACCAGTACCTCGGACAGGACGTATTTCACGCGCATCGGGATTTCCTCCGGGTCTCCGGCATGAGGTGTTCGTCGTCAGGCTGCGCAGGGGTGGAGCGCCGGCTCACCCGTAGACGCCGCGGGCCTGGTCACGCACGATGCGACCGCTCTCAATCTCAACGACGCGGCGGCGCATCTGGTTCACGATGTTGGAGTCGTGGGTGACCATCACGACGGTCGTGCCGGTGCGATTGATCCGGTCCAGCAGACGCATGATCTCGATCGAGGTGTCCGGGTCCAGGTTTCCGGTGGGCTCGTCCGCCAGCAGGATCAGCGGACGGTTCACGAACGCCCGGGCGACGGCGACCCGCTGCTGCTCACCACCGGAGAGCTCGTGCGGGTAGCGGTGCTCCTTGCCACCGAGCCCGACCAGCTCCAGCACCTCCGGCACGACCCGGCGGGCAACCGCCTTCGTCTTGCCGATCACCTCGAGGGCGAACGCCACGTTCTCGTAGGCGGTGCGGTTGGGCAGCAGCCGGAAGTCCTGGAAGACACAGCCGATCGAGCGCCGGAAGTGGGGTCGCTTCCAGGAGCGCATCGACGTGACGTCCTTGCCGTTGACGACGACGCGCCCCTTGTTGGGGGCCACCTCGTGCAGCAGCATCTTGATGATCGTGGACTTGCCGGAGCCGGATGGACCGATGAAGAAGACGAACTCGCCCTTCTCGATCGAGACGGACACGTTGTCGAGCGAAGGCCGGGACGCCTTCGGGTACGTCTTCGTCACTTGCTCAAGCTGAATCACGGGTGGTGAGTCTACGCGGTGTAACAACTGAGCCAAGCCCCACGCCCCGCCGAACCGGCGCGAGTCGTCGAATCAGGCTTCTACCTGGAGATCGATGACGCGCTCCGCCCGCGCCCCGTCACGCACCGTCGCCGGAGAGCTGCCGCTGCTTGCGCCAACGGATGCCCGCCTCGATGAAGCCGTCCAAATCGCCATCGAAGACCGCGCTCGGATTGCCGGTCTCCTGCTCAGTTCGGAGATCCTTCACCATCTGATACGGGTGCAGGACGTACGAGCGCATCTGGTCGCCCCACGAGCCCGCCGCGTTCTCCTTGAGCCCTTCGAGCTTGGCCTGCTCCTCCTGGCGCTTGCGCTCCAACAGTCGAGCCTGGAGCACCCGCAGCGCGGAGGCCTTGTTCTGCAGTTGGGACTTCTCGTTCTGGCAGGTCACCACGATGCCGGTCGGGATGTGCGTCAGCCGCACCGCCGAGTCGGTGGTGTTGACGCTCTGCCCACCCGGGCCGGAGGAGCGGTAGACGTCGACGCGTACCTCGTTCTCCGGGATGTCGATGTGGTCGGTCTGCTCGGTGACCGGCAGGACCTCGACACCCGCGAAGCTGGTCTGCCGACGGCCCTGATTGTCGAACGGGCTGATCCGGACCAGCCGGTGGGTGCCCGACTCGACGCTGAGCGTGCCGTACGCGTACGGCACCTTGACCGCGAAGGTGGCCGACTTCAGGCCCGCCTCTTCGGCGTACGAGGTCTCGTAGACCTCGGTCGGGTAGCCGTGCCGCTCCGCCCAGCGCAGGTACATCCGCAGCAGCATCTCCGCGAAGTCCGCGGCGTCCACGCCACCCGCGCCGGCCCGGATGGCGACCAGCGCCTCCCGGGAGTCGTACTCACCGGAGAGCAGGGTGCGGACCTCCATCTCCTGGATGGCCTTGGTCAGCCCGGTGATCTCCGATTCGACCTCGGTCAGCACGCCCGGGTCGGCCTCGGCCTCGGCCAGCTCCAGCAGCACCTGGGCGTCGTCGAGGCCGGAACGCAGGCTGCCCAGCTTGCTGATCTCGCCGTTGACGTACGACAGCTGCGAGGTCACCTGCTGGGCCTTGGCCTGGTCGTCCCAGAGGTCGGGGGCGGAGGCCTCCTGCTCAAGGCGGGCCTTGTCCTCGTGGAGACGGTCGATGTTGAGGACGGCCTCGATGTTTCGCAGGGTCGCGTCGAGTTCCTTGAGCTGTTCGGCGTAATCGGCAGCGGTCACGACAGACAAGCGTACTGTGCCGCAGGCTGCGCAGCTCGTTGTGGATGCGCGAACTGGCCGGAGGTCACCCGACGGGGGCGGACTTCAACCACGACAGGGCCGCCCGGTGGTAGGCGACGGCGAACTCCAGCGCGCTGGCGTCGTACGTCTCGCCGTCCCGTTTGGCGTTCTTCACCTGTTCGCGGACCTGGGCGAGGGCCTCGGTGTGGTATTCGTTGGCCGAGGCGTACAGGCCCTTGAGCTGGCTGGCCGAGTGCAGATTGCCGAAGGCCATCCGCAGCGCTATCGGGTTGCGGATGGTGTCCCGCCCCGGGTTCTCCGCGAGCCAGCGGGAGAACGTCCGTTTTCCGCTGGCGGTGAGCGCGTACGGCTGGCTCATCCGCGGACCCGGCTTGCCGAGCCGCACGAAACCCCGCTCAGCCAGCACCGGCAACTCGCGGTACACCTGACTGCGGGTCATCGACCAGTACGGCGCCAGACGGCGCTCAGCGGCGGCCATCAACTGACCGCCTGTCATCGGGCCCTCATGGAGGAGGCCGAGAAGGGCCGCCGCCGTAGGGTTGACTCCGGAATCCGCCATGCCCACTACGCTGCCACTTTGCGCACGCGGCGTCCAGGATTTGCCAGTTTGCCACCCAACAGGACTTCCTAAGTGCACTGTCGGCGACAGACTGTCCGTTGAGGACTATCGATGGATTGCGACATTCCGGGCGCCCGCCGGCGGCGCCACGCGCGCCGCCGGCGGGTCGTCGCCGGTCAGCCCATGTGGGGGTACGTGTGGTCGGTCGGCGGCACGAAGGTCTCCTTGATCGTCCGCGGCGAGATCCAGCGGACCAGGTTGAGCCAGGAGCCGGCCTTGTCGTTGGTGCCGCTGGCGCGGGCGCCACCGAAGGGCTGCTGCCCGACCACCGCGCCGGTCGGCTTGTCGTTGATGTAGAAGTTGCCGGCCGCGTACCGCATGCGCTCGCCGACCGACTCGACGACCCGACGGTCGGTGGCGAACACGGAGCCGGTCAGCGCGTACGGGGCGATCGACTCCGCCTGCGCGACCACCTCGTCGAAGCGGGCGTCGTCGAACACGTGCACGCCCAGGATCGGCCCGAAGTACTCGGTGGTGAAGGTCTCGTGGGCGGCATCGCCGCACTCGAAGAGCGTCGGCCGGACGAAATACCCGACCGAGTCGTCGGCGGTGCCACCGGCCAGCACCCGGCAGGTGTCGTCCCCGCCGATCAGCTCCAGCGCGGCGGTGTGCCGGGAAAACGCCTTGTCGTCGATCACCGCGCCACCGAAGTTGCCGAAGTCGGCCACGTCGCCGTAGGTGAGCGAGTCGGTCGTGGCGGCCAGCCGGTCCCGCAGCCCGCCCTCCCAGATCGAGCGCGGCACGTACGCCCGCGAGGCCGCCGAGCACTTCTGGCCCTGGTACTCGTACGCGCCACGGATCAGCGCGGTGTGCAGGGCGTCCACGTCAGCGCTGGTGTGCGCGACGACGAAGTCCTTGCCGCCGGTCTCGCCGACCAGGCGCGGGTAGCCCCGGTAACGGGCGATGTTGTCGCCCACGGTCCGCCACAACTGCTGGAAGACCTTGGTCGAACCGGTGAAGTGGATGCCGGCCAGGTCCGGGTCGGCGAGCACGACATCGGAGACCTCCTCGCCCCGGCCGGTGACCATGTTGATCACGCCGGGCGGCAGGCCGGCGGCCTCGAACAGCCGCATGGTGAAGTGCGCGGCGAACTGCTGGGTCGGGCCCGGCTTCCAGACCACCGTGTTGCCCAGCAGGGCCGGCGCCGACGGCAGGTTGCCGGCGATGGCGGTGAAGTTGAACGGGGTGACCGCGTAAACGAAGCCCTCCAGCGGGCGGTGGTCGAAGCGGTTCCAGACGCCGGGCGAGGACGCCGGCTGCTCCTCGAGCAGGCGACGCGCGAAGTGCACGTTGAACCGCAGGAAGTCGATGAACTCGCACGCCGCGTCGATCTCCGCCTGGATGGCGGTCTTCGACTGGCCGAGCATGGTGGCGGCGTTGAGGGTGTCGCGCCAGGGACCGGCGAGCAGCTCGGCGGCGCGCAGGAAGATCGCGGCGCGCTCCTCGAAGGGCAGCGCACGCCACATCGGCGCGGCGTCCTTGGCCGCCTTGGTCGCGGCACGGGCGTCGTCGTGGGTGGCGTGCGCGGTCACACCCAGCACGTGGGCGTGCTTGTGCGGCTGCACCACATTGATCGGGTCACCGCCGGCCATCCGCTGCTCACCGCCGATGGTCATCGGCAGGTCGATGCGCTCGGCGGCGAGCTCGGTCAGCCGCCGCTGGAGCCGGTCCCGGTCGGGGCTGCCCGGCTCGTAGTTGCGAACCGGCTCGTTGCGCGGCTCGGGAACGGAGAACACGGCATCCATCAAGGCTCCTGGCGATCTCGACAGCAGTGGCGAAACCGGACCCGCGGGCACCGACCGGACGGCCGGACACCGGACGCCGCACGGGAGGCCGAGCAGCGGCGGGACCTCCCGTGATTCTCCCACGACGGGCCGCACGACCCACCTCGGCCACCGGCCCTGCGCCAAGGACCGCCCCACCCCTCCTCCCCTTACCGACCGCCCTCGATCCGTCCCGCCGTCCCGGGGCGACAGGCAGCCCAGCGGGCCCGCGTACCCTGAATGGTCGGTGACCTGCCGCCTCGAAGGGGAGACGATGACCAAGCAGCCCGGCCGCGTCCCCGCGGTCAAGCAGCCCGGCCGCGTCCCGGCCGCTGAGTCGGACGAGCCGGCGGTAGACGCGTCCAGCACCGGCAGTCGGCCGCTGCCCGCCCCCGGCGCCGCAGTGCTCGCGCTGCTGGCGCTCGGTTGGCTGGCCGCCATGCTCTGGTCCACTCGGGAGGCCATCACCTCGGCGGCCGCCGGGGTCACCGCGATCAGCCTCTCCGCGTTCGCCCTGCCCGGTGTGATCTCGGCCGCGCTGGTGGCCGGGGCGGCCGTCGCGTTGGCCGGTGGCAACCTGCTGGCCCGCCGGTACGGCGACTGGGCCACGCTGCGCTTCGCGGGGGCGATCGGCGGCGGAATGCTGGTCGGGCTCGCTGCCGCGGTGGCCATCAACCTCACCTACTTCGACACGTCCACCACCAACGTGATCGCCGGCACCACGGCGGCCGCGGCGATCATCGGGGGCGCGCTGGCCGGCGCGCGGACCGCCCCGGCGATCGGTGCGGTGGTCACCGCCGCGCTGGGCACACTGATCTTCGTGGTGGCGTTCAGCCGCGCCCGGGACCCGCTGTTCGACCTCTTCGGCGGCGGCGACAGCCAGGAATCGTTGATCAACGCGGCCAAGTGGGTGTCCCGCACCGAATCGCTCGTCGCCGGGATTCTGGCCGGGCTACTGGCCTTCGGCTACCTGACCTGGGCACGGCGTCGAGCCGTCCGCCGCGACCCCGAGGCCCCCGCACTGCGCTGGCCGGCGTACCTGCTCGCCGGCGCCGGGCCGGGGCTCCTCCTGCTGCTCGCCGAGGTGATCATCCGAATCGGTGGCCGGTCGCTGCTCGACCTCGCGAGCGCGCTCAGTGAGGCGGACGCGGTGGCGCAGACCTCGCTGGGCACCTCGCGGGTCGACAACGGCATCTGGGTGCTCTTCGTGGGGGCGCTGACCGCGCTCATCGCGTTCGGCCGCACACTCAGCCCGGCCCACAGCGACGACGACGACCCGGCCGACGGCCCGAGCCCGGTCGCGGCCCAGCTCGTCGATCCGAAGGACGACAAGCCGGGCTACGCCAAGGCGTTCGACCCGGACCCGGCCGAGACGGTCGACACGGCCGAGACGGTCGACGCGGCCGAGACGTTCGACGCGGACTCGGCGAACGCGGAGCCGGCGAAGGTTGACCCTGCGAAGGCGGACCCTGCCCGCTGACGCCGGACCTGGGCCGGTGTCCAGCTGCCTGGCCCGGTGTCCAGCTGCCTGGGCCGGTGTCCAGCTGCCTGGGCCGGTGTACGGCTGCCTGGCCGACGTCCGGCTGCCTGGGCCGGTGTCCGGGTCAGGCGGGTCCGCCCGCTGTCCCGCTGCCGGGCTGGTATCCGGCTCAGTCGGCCGCGCGGAGCAGCTGGTCCAGCTCCGTCACGTCGTACCACTCCAGCTCGTGGTCTTCGGCGCCGTCGACGGTGAATTGGGCGTCGGGGTCACCAGCGGCCGCCTCGGCCACCACGTCGGCCGCCGCACCGACCTCCTCGACCGCGTCCGCACCGTCCACGTGGATGGCCGCGACGGCACCCATCGGCACCGTGCCGGTCAACGTCACCGTGCTCGAGCCCAGCTCACCGTCACCGCGCCCGAGCGCTCCCGACGGCAGGTCGACCGAGACGACGACGCGTCGGCGGGGAGCAGTCGGATCGGCCCGGAGCAGGTGCAGGGCGTCCTGGGCAGCCCGGATGAACGCGACGTACTCCAACTCCTCCTCGTCGCCTTCGGCGTACCACTCGCGAAGCGCCGGGGTCACGGCGTGCGCCTGGTCGGCGGCCAGGCCCTCCTCACGCAGCCGGGCCAGCATCGGTACGGTCGCCGGCACGTACACCCGGACAAGCTCGTCGGTCACCGGTCGTCTCCCCGCGTCGTCCTCCACCGGCGGCCGCCGGCACGGGCGCAGATCATGCCGCACCGCCGTGACCGTCATACACCCCGCCTCCGACCGGAGGAAGTTCCCCGCCGGTGTGTCCTCCATGGTTGCCCTGCCACCGACCCGGTCCGGTGCTGGGCGGTCGGGGCTGTCGGTGGCAAACTGAGCCAAACGACATCAACCCCGGGAGTTCCTGTGGAGCCGAGGTTCCTGCTGCTCTCCGACGTGGCCGCTGAGCTCAACGTGTCGGACTCGCAGGTCTACCACATGGTGCGCAGCGGCGAACTGCCGGCGATCAAGATCGGTGGGCGGGGCCAGTGGCGCGTCGAGCGCGCCCGCCTGGAGGAGTACATCGCGCGCAAATACGACGAGACGGCTGATTGGGTGCAGAGCAACCCGCTTGTCGACCGCGACCCCGAGTAGCAAGGCCGGCCCCCCACCCGGCTACCCAGCCCAGACTCGCCCGCCCTGCCCCACCTACCTGCTTGACGCCGTCTGACCTACCCGCTCGGCCTGTTCGGCCTCGGCCCGCTCGTCCCGCTGGTCCCGCCCGGCCCGCTCGTTCCGCTCGTCCCGCCCGCGGGCGCCTCGCCCGCCTGGCCCGCCCGGGGGCGTGATCCACTCGGTTTTGTGGAAGTCGCGGTATCGGGGCTGGTGGGATGCCGCGACATCAAGGAACGCGAGTGGATCATGTGCTTTATCGGACGGAGGCCGCCACAAGCCATTGACCGAGACCGTTCTGTCGCTCAGAATCGAGCCTGTCGGAGGCAAACGTAGGTAAACGCAAGATCAAAGGGGCCATCATGAGCGGAGCGCGACCCGGTCCTTCCCGCCCGCCCATACGGCTGCGCCCCGTCCCGCCCTTCGACCCGCCGTATGTTGACGAGACCGACGGGTCGTACTGGCCGGCACCGACCGACGGTCAGCTCGCCCTTGACCTGTTCGCCTCCACCCGACCCAACCCGGTCCGGCCGCCAGAGCGGCGAGCCGCCCTGCGCCCGGTGCCCAACCGGTCCACCACCCACCCGGCCACGTCGTTGCCGCCGGCGACCACCCCGGAAACCACGCGAGCCGCGCATCGCTTCGTCGGCACCTGCCTGGAGGTGGTCAACGGCTACCGTTCGCCGGCCCAGGTGCGAGCGCTGCTCGACCCGGCCCGAGCGGGCGACCTGCTGACCGAACTCGCCCGCGCAATCGGCCGGGCCGGGACAGCCCGCCGTCGCACCGGCCGGCCACTGGTCCGGCTGCTACGCCTACGAGTCTGCGAGCCCCGGGAGGGCGCGGTGGAGGCGGCAGCGGTCCTCACCGGCGCGGGCGGCCGAAGTTGGGCGATGGCCCTGCGACTTGAGCATCGCCGGGGCCGCTGGCTCTGCACCGCCCTACATGTGCTCTGACCACACCCGCCGGGCCGGGTGATCCACTCGCGTTTCAGGAAATCGGACGATCCGGCCGTCGGTGATGCCGCGCTTTTCTTGAAGGCGAGTTGATCATGGACGCGGCCGCCACGTGACCCAGGAGACGCCCGGGATGGGCGTTCTGTCGGGCAGGCGGGGCTGGAAGACGCCGACGGGCCCCGGCCTGGTCGGCCGGGGCCCGTCGGTCAGACGCTGTCGGTGCAGACGCTGTTGGTCAGACGCTGTTGGTCAGTTGCCCCCGTTGGGGGCGCCGTGGCAGCGCTTGTACTTGCGGCCCGAGCCACACGGGCACGGCGCGTTGCGCGACGGGCCGTTGCTCGCCTCCGCCTGGTTCGGGGCCGGCCGACGGGCGGCGGCCGACGGAACAGCCGGACCACGCAGGCCCGATGCCGGCCGCTGCGGAGCTGACGGCGCGGTCTGCCCCGGTGCCGCCGGGGCACCCGGAGCCGGTCGACCCACACCGAGCGCCGGAGCCTGCTGCTCGGCCTGCTCCACGGCGACCGCACCCGGGCTGGACTCACCGTCGATGGTGGGCGCGGAGTATTGCAGGCCCTGCCGCCGCGGCGCCTGGTTGAGACCCTTGGCCCGAATCTCCACCGGCTTGTCGAGCAGCGCGACCTCGTCGGCCCCCGCCTCCGGCTCCGGTTCGGTCACCTGGACGTCGATGTTGTAGAGGAAACCAACGGTCTCCTCCTTGATGCCGTCCATCATGGTGGCGAACATGTCGAAGCCCTCGCGCTGGTATTCCACCACCGGGTCGCGCTGGGCGTACGCCCGGAGGTTGATGCCCTCCTGGAGGTAGTCCATCTCGTAGAGGTGCTCGCGCCACTTGCGGTCGATGACCTGGAGCAGCACCATCCGCTCGAGTTGGCGCACCCCCTCGGTGCCGAGCTGCTCCTCACGCCGGTCGTACGCGGCGTTGGCGTCCTCCTTGAGGCGGGCCACCAGGAAGTCGGCGTCCATGCCGGCCCGGGAGCCGCCGGCCTCCTCCTCCAACTCCTCGATCGTCACACCGACCGGGTAGAGCTGCTTGAGGCTGGACCAGAGCTGCTCAAGGTCCCAGTCTTCGCCGTAGCCGTCGGAGGTGGCGCCGCGCACGTACGCCTCGACGGTGTCGTCGATCATGTTGCGGACCTGGTCGGAAAGGTCTTCACCGTTGAGCACCCGGAGCCGCTCGGCGTAGACGACCTGGCGCTGCTTGTTCAGCACCTCGTCGTACTTGAGCACGTTCTTGCGGATCTCGGCGTTCTGGCCCTCGATCTGGGCCTGGGCGCTCTTGATCTGCCGGGTGACCATCTTCGACTCGATGGGCACGTCCTCCGGGATGTTGAAGCGCTCCATCACCGCCTCGACCGCTCCGGCCCGGAAGCGCCGCATCAGCTCGTCCTGGAGGGACAGGTAGAAACGGGACTCGCCCGGGTCGCCCTGCCGGCCGGCGCGACCGCGCAGCTGGTTGTCGATCCGCCGGGACTCGTGCCGCTCGGTGCCCAGCACGTAGAGGCCGCCGGCGGCGGAGACCTCGTCCGCCTCGGCGTCGCAGGCCTGCTTCCAGTTGGGAAGGACCTCCTCCATCGCCTTGGCGTACTCTTCCTCGTTTTCCAGCGGGTCGAGGCCGCGCTGGCGCAGCTCGTTCGCGGCGAGGAACTCGGCGTTGCCGCCGAGCAGGATGTCGGTGCCACGGCCGGCCATGTTGGTCGCCACGGTGACCGCGCCCTTACGCCCCGCCTGGGCGACGATCTCGGCCTCCCGCGCGTGGAACTTGGCGTTCAACACGTTGTGTGGGATGCCGCGGCGGCGCAGCAGCTGGGAGAGGATCTCGGAGTTTTCCACCGAGACGGTGCCCACCAGCACCGGCTGGCCCAGCTGGTGCCGCTCGGCGATGTCCTCGATGACGGCGTTGAACTTGGCCTTCTCCGTCTTGTAGATGACGTCCGGCCGGTCCTCGCGAACCATCGGGCGGTGGGTCGGAATGGTCACGACGCCGACCTTGTAGACCTTGTTGAACTCGCTCGCCTCGGTCTGCGCCGTACCGGTCATCCCGGACAGCTTCTCGTAGAGGCGGAAGTAGTTCTGGAGGGTGATGGTGGCCAGGGTCTGGTTCTCCTGCTTGATCTCCACCCCCTCCTTGGCCTCGATCGCCTGGTGCATGCCCTCGTTGTAGCGACGACCGTGCAGGATGCGACCGGTGAACTCGTCGACGATCAGGACCTCACCGTCGCTGACGATGTAGTCCTTGTCGCGCTTGTAGAGCTCCTTGGCCTTGATGGCGTTGTTGAGGTAGCCGACCAGTGGGGTGTTCACCGACTCGTACAGGTTGTCGATGCCGAGCCGGTCCTCGACCTTGGCGACGCCCCGCTCGGTCACCGCGATGGTGCGCTTGGAGTGGTCGACCTCGTAGTCGCCCTCACCGTCGGTGCCGGCCTGGAGTCGGGCCACCACGCCGGCGAACTCGCCGTACCAGCGGGCGGAGTGCTCGGCCGGACCGGAGATGATCAGCGGGGTACGGGCCTCGTCGATCAGGATGGAGTCGACCTCGTCGACCACCGCGAAGTTGTGCCCGCGCTGCACGAGCTCGTCCTTCGACCAGGCCATGTTGTCGCGCAGGTAGTCGAAGCCGAACTCGTTGTTGGTGCCGTAGGTGATGTCGCACTCGTAGGCGGCCTTGTGCTCTGCGGCCGGCCGGTTGGGCAGCACCACGCCGACGGTCAGCCCGAGGAACTCGTGCACCCGGCCCATCCACGCCGCGTCACGCTGGGCGAGGTAGTCGTTGACCGTGATCACGTGGACGCCCTTGCCGGAGAGCGCGTTGAGGTAGACGGCCATGACCGAGGTCAGCGTCTTACCCTCACCGGTCTTCATCTCGGCGATGTTGCCGAAGTGCAGCGCCGCGCCGCCCATAACCTGGACGTCGTACGGGCGCTGGCCGAGCACCCTGGCGGCCGCCTCGCGGGCCACCGCGAACGCCTCCGGCAGCAGGTCATCGAGGGTCTCACCCTCGTCGAGCCGCTCCCGGAACTGTTCGGTCATGCCGGCCAGTTCCTCGTCGGTGAGGTTGACGTAGTCGTCCTCGATCGAGCTGACGGCGGCGGCGATGGCCTTGAGCCGGCGCACCATGCGGCCCTCGCCCGCGTTAAGGACCTTTTCCAGAATCGACACGGATCAACGCTCCCCTAGACAGTCTCGAACCATCGTAGGCGCTCCATCGGCGCGATGGTCACTGGTGGCGGTGCTCGACCCCGCAGAACCCGACATAACTCGCGTCCTGCGCGCGCCCCAAACGTTATCCGGTTACGCCGTCGGCGAACGCTACGGCAGGATGCACGAGTGGAGCCCGTAGAGATCATCGAGGATGGCGTGCTGCTGCGGCCCTGGCGAGAAGCGGATGCCGAGGCCGTACACCGAGCCTGCCAGGACCCGGACATCCAGCGCTGGACCACCGTACCGCGCCCATACCGGCCGGAACACGCGCTCGGATTTGTCACCGAGATGAGCCGGAAGGCCTGGGCCGAGGGCACCGGGGCACCGTTCGCGGTGTGTGACCCGGGCACCGGGGACCTGTTGGGCGCGAACGGCTTGGTCTCCATCGACAACGGCACCGGCGAGATCGGCTACTGGACGGCGCCGTGGGCGCGTGGTCGGGGCGTGACGGTCCGGGCCACCCGGGCGGTGGCCCGCTGGTCCTTCGACACCCTCAAGCTTCGTCGGCTCCTCTGGCAGGCCGAGGTGGGCAACCACGCCTCCCGGTTGGTGGCCCTCCGGGCCGGTTTCCGGGTCGACGGCCGGTTGCGGCTGGCCGACCCGGCCCTGTACGGCAGCGCGGACGGCTGGATCGGCTCGCTGCTGCCCGGCGAGGTGCCCGCCGCCGGGTCGACCGGTCCGGCCGCGCCGGGCACCGTCGCCGCCCGCCGGGCCGCCGTCTTCGGCCGTCCGCAGCCCGTTCTGTTCGCCACCACCGGGGCCGGCGAGCTGCGCCTGCGGCCCATGGAGGAGCAGGACCTGGACGGCGTGGTGCAGACCTGCCGGGACCCGGAGACCATCCGGTGGACGACCGTGCCGGACCCGTACGAGCGGGCGGACGCGCAGGGCTACCAGGCCCACAGCCGGGACGCCTGGGCTCGGGGGGATGCCGCCTGCTTCGTGATCGCCGACCCGGACGACCGGTACGTGGGCTCGCTCGACCTGCGGCTCTCCCCCGCCGACGCGCTGGTGGCCGACGTCGGCTTCATGACCGCACCGGCGGCCCGGGGGCGGGGCTATCTGCCCGCCGCGTTGGTCGCGCTCAGCGCCTGGGGCTTCAGCACGTTGGGCCTGGCTCGGATCGAGTGGAAGGCGAACGTGGGCAACACCGCCTCCCGCCGAGCGGCGGAGAAGGCGGGTTTCCTGGTCGAGGGGACCGCCCGGGGCGGTGTGCAGCACCGGGGCGAGCGGGTGGACGTGTGGGTCGGTGCGCTTCTCGCCGGGGATCTGCGGTGAGCCGGCCGGAGGTCGTCGAGGCGTACGGGGTGCGGCTGCGGCCGTTCCGCGTCGAGGACACCGCCGACGTGGTCGACGGCCTGGCCGACCCGGTCAGCCAACGGTTCATGGCGGGCCTGCCAGCGCCGTACACCGAGATCGACGCCCGCTGGTGGATCGACGTCGGCGCCCCGGCGGTCTGGACCGGCGGCGGCGCGGCGTACGCCATCGCGGACCCCGCCACGGACCGGTTGCTCGGCGCGGTGGGACTGAACAACTCGGCGCCCGCCCGGGGCGAGGCCATGATCGGCTACTGGTTGCGGCCGGCGGCGCGGGGTCGAGGCGTGGCCTCGGCGGCCACCAGAGCGTTGAGCGAGCACGCGTTCGCCACCGGGACGGCCCGCCTGGAGTTGCTGACCTACCCGGAGAACGGCCCGAGCCAGCGGGTCGCGTTGGCCGCCGGGTTCCGCTACGAGGGAACACGTCGG
The DNA here is from genome assembly GCF_044456765.1 of Micromonospora sp. NPDC050784. Lineage (NCBI taxonomy): Bacteria > Bacillati > Actinomycetota > Actinomycetes > Micromonosporales > Micromonosporaceae > Micromonospora > Micromonospora sp. NPDC050784. Next base: position 174,822 of record NZ_JBITGG010000005.1, read on the forward strand.
TCGGCCGGTGTGACCCGCGACGCGGGCCGGCACGACCTGCTGGCCTGGGTACGCGTGGCCGGCGATCCGCCCGGCCCGACCGCCCGGCTCCTGCCCGACCTGCCCGGCGGGGTGCTCACCGACCAGGTGGTGGCGCTGCGCCCGCTCGGGCCGGACGACGCGGCGCTGATGTACCGGCTGCACAGCCGACCCGAGGTGGTGGCGAACCAGGCGCCGCCGGTGCCGCCGACGCGTGAGGCGATGGAACGGCGTTGTCGTCTCGCGCAGAGCGGGTGGCTGACCGGCGAGATCGCCCGGCTGCTGATCACGGAGGTGGCCAGCGGAGAGCCCGTGGGCAGTTGCGGCGTGTCGTACACCGATGTGGCCGCCGGCGAGGCGTCGGTGGGCTACGCGTTGCTGCCCGACTGGCGCGGCCGGGGGTACGCGACGCGGGCGGTCCGGTTGCTCGCGGACTGGGCGTTCGGCCCGGCCGGTATCGCCCGGCTGTCGGCGGGCACGGTGCCGGACAACACCGCGTCGCACCGGGTGCTGGAGCGGGTCGGTTTTCGACGCGAGGCCGTTCAGCGAGGCCGACTGCCCGGACTGGCCGGCGCCCGTCTGGACGACCTGACCTTCGCGTTGCTCCCCGCCGACCTCCGCTGACAGATCATGGAGTTGTGGTGGGCGTCCCCCACCACAACTCCATGATCGACGCGGATCGGCTGGCGGTCAGGTGGCGAGGGAGATGATGCCGTAGTCGTACGCGTGGCGCCGGTAGACGACGCTGGGGCGGCCGGACTCCTTGTCCTGGAACAGGTAGAAGTCGTGGCCGACGAGTTCCATCTCGAACAGCGCGTCGTCGATGGTCATCGGCTCCGCCGGGTGCACCTTCTCCCGGGCGATGTGCCACGGCTGGTCGTCGTGCTCCTCTTCGACCCGCTCCGCGACCGCGGTGCCGGCGCGGGCGCCGTCACTAGGCGCGCTCAGCGCGGGGGACACCAGGTCCGCGACCGGCAGGCCCGCGGTGGCCTCGGCGACGGAGATCGGCGCGTGCCGACCCCGGTGTACGCGGCGGCGGTCGGCCGCGCGGCGCAGCCGGGTGTCGAGCTTCGCGATGGCCGCGTCGAGCGCGCTGTAGAAGTCGTTCGTGCAGGCCTCGGCCCGGATTACCGGGCCCCGGGAAACGCAGGTGATCTCCACCCGCTGGCAGTGGTCGGCCTGGCGCGGATTGCGCTCGTGAAACAGCTCGACATCGACGCGAATAAGTTTGTGGTCGTAGCGTTCGATCTTCGCGAGTTTCTCGGCTACGTGTACCCGGTAATGGTCCGGCACTTCGACGTTTCGACCCTTGACCACGATGTCCACGTGACCTCCCTTGTTCGGACGGTCTTCGATCCGGTTACCCGGCCGCGCGCCGTGGGGAGACCCGCTGGCGTCGACCGGTTGGTACGGCTACGCCTCCTCTCACCGCCAGGGGCGGTTGGAACGACCTCCTACCCCCGACAGCGAAACGCTAACTCCTGTTCCCTCAACAGTCACCCCGTGTTGCCGAGACGGCCCAGATTTTTCGTAGCTCATACACCATCGGGTGAAACGGAAACACGATCGGTTACGACTGTTGTCTTTTCTCGGTCGCCGCGAGTACCGCGGCGACACTCGGTGCCCATCCCGTCGCGGTCAGCACCCTGCTCGCGGCGGCGAGGGTCACACCGGTGGTGACGATGTCGTCGAGCAGCACCACGACGGGCGCCGCTCCCGCGCCACCACCCCGGACCGGTCCGGTCGAGCGGGGCTGGAAGGCCGCCTCGGCCGCCGCCGCCCGGCCGGCGCTGTCCAGGGTGACCGAGTCGGGCCGGGGCAACGCCCGCAGCGGACGGCGCACCCGCACCGCCCAACCGCCCCGGTTGAGCCTCGCCGCGCAGTGCCGGGCCAGCCGGTCGAGGTGGTCCCCGTAACGGGACCGGGCCGCCGCGGCGGTGTCCGGGACCGGAACCAACGCCAGCGGACGAGCCCCGCCGACGGCCGCCGCGACGACCTCGGCGAGCAGGGCGCCGAGCGGGCGGGCCAGCCCGTGCCGGCCGTGTTCCTTGTACGCCAGCAGCGCCTCACGCAGCGGACCCTCGTACGGGCCGAGTGCGACGCAGGACGGCAGGCCCGGCGGGGCGGGGGTCGGACGGACCACCCGTGGCCGCAGGTCGCCCAGCGCGGTGACACAGGCTGGGCAGACCCCGTGCCGCAGGCCGGGTCGGCGCTCCCGACAACCGGCGCAATCGGCGGGCAGCACCAGATCGGCGAGGTCCGCCCAGAGCCCGCTCACCTGATCAGTAGAGGAAGAACGGCGCCGACGGGTTGCTCGGCCGCACGCCGGCCGGCACCGGGGCGATGTCGCGTACCCGGCTGGGCTCGATCCGTTCGAACGGGCTGCTGCGGTAGGCCACCCCGTTCGCCTCGTACATGTAGGCCCCGCTGGGCACCCGCACGCTGGGGTTGGTCGGGTACGCGGTCAGGTGGTTGACCTTGGCACCGAGGTCGGTCCGCAGCGGCGTCTCCAGGGCGCCGTCGACACTGATCTCGTAGATCGCCGGCTGGCCGACCGACCCCGCCACCACCAGCTGATCCTCCCTGCCCCAGTCGACCGCCGTGGGGTTGGTCAGCGAGGTGACCAACTCTCGGGGCGGGCCGATGGAGACCCCGCCGTTGTCGAGGTTGACCGCGGCGACGTAGAGACGGCCGCCGGCGATCAGCGCGACCCGCTGGCCGTCCAACGCGGCGGCCACCGCAGTGGCCTCGGTGGAGGGCAGGTTGAGTGGCACCGGATACATCCGGGCCAGCTCGTCGAACCGGTAGAGCTGCCCGTCGGCTACCACCAGGCCGCTGCCCGGGCGGGAGTCGACCGTACGCAGCCAGACCGGCCGGCTCATCGAGGAGTACTCGGTGCCGCTGCGGCCCAGAACGGAGACCGGGTTGGCGCCCGTGCCCACGGCGAGTCGGTACCGGTTCTTGCTGCTGCCGGTGACCACCATCGCGGCGAGGACCCGCTGGTCCTTGGCCAGCCCGAGGCTGGCCGAGACGACGTTGCGGTTGATCTCGGGCGTCAACGGCACCGTGCCGCTGGGTTCGCCTTCGAAGTCGAGTGGGTGGATCGCGCCGTCGTACAGGCCGAACCGCTGCGGGCTGGCGGCCTGGGGATAGAGCTCCTGGGAGTTTCGTCGCTCGCTCAGGTCCACCACGGGCTGCGCGTTGTTGCGGATCTTCAACTCCAGCTGACCGGTGAGGTCGCCCAACGACCAGGCGATCTGCGTGATCAACTGTTGGATGCCGTTCTGGTCGTCACCGGACATGTCCAGGTTGACCTCCCACCGACCGTTCCCGCCGGTGGCGTTGTTGATCAGCTCGGTGCGGTCCGGCAGCCCGACGACTCCGGGGCGCAGCCAGTCGGAGGGGCCACCGACCAGCCATTTCACCACCTCGTTGACCCGCCGCTCGACCGGCACCGTCTGCGGTCGGTAGCGCTGGTCGGGCACCAGACGCGTGCGGTCCGAACTCCAGAAGTAGATCGTCTCGTCCTGGTAATACTGTCGAAGGGCGGTGTCGCTGAGCAGCAGCACGTTGGGCGGGTTGATGACGTACAGGCCGGCCCGGTCGTCGTTGGCGCCGCCGTTGAACGACGCGCTGCGCAGGCCGAACTCGTACTCCGTCTCGGTCGCCACCGGCGGGGCCAGGGTGCCGTTGGCCCGCAGCACACCGATCTGCTGCACGGCGATCTTCACGGTGGTGGTCGAGTCGCTGTTGAGGGTGTAGACCGCCTCGCGCAGCCGGACCACGTTCAGCGCGACCTCGCTGCCCTTCTTGTCCTGTAGGCGGATCTTGTCCTCCGGGGCGATGAACGCCTTGACCCGCTCGTACGCCCGATCCGGCTCGCCGGCGGCGGCGGACAGGAAGTTGCGGACGAACGCCTCGTTGACGCTGCCGCTGGCCGTCCGCGTCGGCGGCTCGCTGCCCCGGCTGATCACACCGGCCTCGGTCGCGGCACCGCCCTTGCCGTCCACCCGCACGTCGGATGTCGCCGGGATGCCGCAGCCGGCACCCAGCAGCACCATCACGCCGAGAGCCCCGAGCAGAGTCGGCCGTCTCACGAGCGCACCTCCGTCCGCTGCCCGTCCCCGGCCGGAGCCGGGCCGATCGCCAGTGCCCCGCCGGTGCCGGGGCCGATGGCCAGTGGGCCACCATCGCGGGGGCCGCCGAACGGCAGCGCGGCGTCGGCCGGCACCAGCCGCAGCGGCGAGGTGGTCAGCCGGTCGCCCGCGCGGGCCGGCAGGGTGAGCCGGAACTGCGCGCCCTGCCCCGGAGCACCCCACGCCTCCAGCCAGCCGCCGTGCAGCCGGGCGTCCTCCAGGCTGATGGACAGGCCCAGCCCGGTGCCCCCGGTCTGCCGGGCCCGGGACGGGTCCGCCCGCCAGAACCGGTTGAACACCAACTTTTCCTCGCCCACCTTCAGCCCCACCCCGCGGTCGCGGACGGTGATCGCCACGGCGGTCTCGTCGATGCCGAGGGTGATCAGCACCGGGCGGGCCTCACCGTGCTCCACGGCGTTGCCGACCAGGTTGCGCAACACCCGCTCGACCCGGCGCGGGTCGACCTCGGCGATCACCGGCGTGCCCGGCAGGTCGAGTTCGATCGGTACGCCCACCCGCTCGGCCAGGCCAGCCAGCCGGTCGACCACCCGGTGCACCACCGGCACCAGGTCGGTCGGCTCGGAGTCCAGCATGGCGAAGCCGGCGTCGAACCGACTGATCTCCAACAGGTCGGTGAGCAGTTCCTCGAATCGGTCCAGCTCGGCCTGGAGCAGTTCGGCGCTGCGCGCGACCGCCGGGTCGAACTCCTCGCGCTCGGCGAAGATCAGGTCAGCGGCCATCCGGACCGTGGTCAGTGGGGTACGCAGCTCGTGGGAGACGTCGGAGGTGAAGCGTCGCTGCAACCGGGACATCTCTTCCAGGCGCAGGATCTGCCGTTGCAGGTTGGTGGCCATCTGGTTGAACGAGGCGGCGAGCAGGGCCAGGTCGTCCTCGCCGTTGACCACCATCCGCTGGTCGAGCAGGCCCGCGGAGAGCCGCTGGGCGGTCCGTGCGGCGACCCGGACCGGGTTGACCACCAGCCGGGTGACCAGCGCCGCGAGCAACCCGAGCAGGATCACCAGCGCGACCCCGGTGGCCACCACGGTGGCTCGGGCGTCGGCGGCGGTGACGTCCTGCCGACCCAGCGGCACCAGGTAGTAGAGCTCGATCTGGCCGAAGCGGGTGGGCACCGGCGATCCGTAGACCAGGTATTTCGTGGTCTCGCCGGTGAGTCGCCCGGTGCGGATCTGGCTGGCCACCTTGCCGTCGGCGATCGCGGCCCGCAGCTCGGGGGTGATCAGCGACTGGACGTTCGCGGACGGCGAGGTGCGCGTCTGGATGTCGTTGGGATAGTCGTCGGCGGTGATCGCCACCACCACCCCGCTGGTCTGCTGGGGGTCGCCGCCGGCCAGGTAGTTGACCGTGCCGTCGATGGTCTCCTGGAGCTGCGCCTCCTGCGGCTGCCCGTAGAAGGAGACCTGCTTGGCCGCGTAACTGGCACCGCTTGTCACCCGCTGCCGGACGTCGCTGCGAGCGCTGTCGAGCAGGATGGTGGTGATCTTGTCAGCGATCAGGAACGCGAACCCGCCCACCAGCAGGCTGGACGCGACAAGCGTGATGGTCACGACCCGGACCTGGAGCGAGCGGCGCCAGGTCTGGTGCGCGCGACCCACCACCCGGGCGACCCGACCGCTCACCGCACGCCAGAACTCCCCGCCGGCGCTGGGCCGGCGGGCAGCCGTGCTCGGGGAGGGTGGGGGCGGCGAGGTCGACACAGTGCGACCAGGCTATCCGGTCCCTGCCTTGTAGCCCACGCCCCGCACGGTGAGGATGATTTCCGGTCGCTCCGGGTCCGGCTCGATCTTGGCCCGCAACCGCTGGACGTGAACGTTGACCAGACGGGTGTCGGCCGCGTGCCGGTAGCCCCAGACCTGTTCGAGCAGCACCTCACGGGTGAAGACCTGACGTGGCTTGCGGGCGAGTGCGACCAGCAGGTCGAACTCCAGCGGAGTCAGCTTCACCTCCTCGTCGTTGCGGCTCACGGTGTGCGCGGGCACGTCGATGGTGATCTGGTTGTCGGGCGGCCCGATGGTGAGCATCTCGGGGGCCACGTCCTCGCCCCGGCGCAGTCGGGCCCGCATCCGGGCCACCAGCTCCTTGGGCTTGAACGGCTTGACCACGTAGTCGTCGGCGCCGGACTCCAGGCCGAGCACGACGTCCACGGTGTCGCTCTTGGCGGTCAGCATGACGATGGGCACGCCGGACTCCGCCCGGATCGACCGGGCGACGTCAATACCGCTCATACCGGGAAGCATCAGGTCAAGCAGCACGATATCGGGACGGCTGTCGCGAAAAGCGGCCAACGCCCGCTCGCCGTCCGCCACAAACGAGGGCAGGAAACCCTCACTGCGCAGCACGATGCCGAGCATCTCGGCGAGCGCGGGGTCATCGTCGACCACCAGTACGCGGGCTCTCATGGGATTAATATTGCATCCTCATTCGGTTCGGTGGGACCGGCGTCGGCCGGTAACGCTTCGCGCCGCCGTCAAACCGGTGCCCGCGGTCCGCGGCGGCGGCGCCACGTGCTGCGGCGCCCGGCGCACGGACGGACCGTGGGCCAGGCTGCCACCATGATCCCCCTTCAGCGCCGCCCGGCGCCACCGCAGGCTGGGCCGATCCGGCTGTCGCCCCATCCGGACGACGGTCAGCCGAACAGCCCACGCCCCCAGTGGTCGCCGCCGTCGCGTACCCCGGGCGGGCAGGCGAACACCCCGCTGGAGACGTGGCGCAGGTACTCGTTCATCACGTCGTGCCGTGCCAACTGGGTCTGGATCGGCACGAACTGGCGGCGTGGGTCGCGCTGGTAGGCGATGAAGAAGAGGCCCGCGTCGAGCCGACCGAGGCCGTCCGAGCCGTCGACGAAGTTGTAACCCCGGCGCAGCAGCTGGGCGCCGCTGTTCCGGCTCGGGTGGGCCAGCGCGACATGGGCGTGCTCGGCGATCACCGGCTTCCCGTCCGCGCCACGCGCGGCGAAGTCGGGCTCGTCGAACTCGTCGCCGCGACCGAGTGGCGCACCGCTGCCCTTGGCCCGGCCCACGATCTCCTCCTGCTCGGCGAGGGAGGTGCGGTCCCAGGTCTCCACGAGCATCCGGATCTTGCGGGTGACCAGGTACGAGCCACCGGCCATCCAGTCCGGCCCGTCGCCCGGCTGCACCCACAACTGGTCGCGCAGCAGGTCGGTGTCCTCGGCCTTGAGGTTGGCCGTGCCGTCCTTGAACCCGAAGAGGTTGCGCGCGGTGGCCTGGTCCCGCGAGGTCGACGAGGTGCGGCCGAAGCCGAGCTGCGACCAGCGGACGCTCACCACGCCCATGCCGAGCCGGGCCAGGTTGCGGATGGCGTGCACCGCCACCTGCGGGTCGTTGGAGCAGGCCTGGACGCAGAGGTCGCCACCGGAGAGCTGCGGCTGCAACGCGTCGCCGGGGAACTTCGGCAGCTCGGCCAGGGCGGCCGGTCGCCGGTCGGCGAGGCCGAAGCGGTCCCGCCCGTCGGCGTCGCGGAACAGCGTCGGCCCGAAGCCGATGGTGAGGGTGAGCTGCGAGGGAGGCAGGCCGAGCGCTTCGCCGGTGTCGTCCGGTGGGGCCTCCGGCATCCCGCCGACCGCCCCCAGCACCCCGGCGTCGCGCCCCGCGGTCATCCGGGCGGCGGCAGCCGTCCACTCCTCCAGCAGTTCGACAAGCCGGGCCCGGTCCTTGGTGATCACGTCGAAGGCCACGAAGTGCAGCCGGTCCTGCGCCGGGGTGACGATGCCGGCCTGGTGCTCACCGTGGAACGGCACCGCCCCGGCCGGATGGTCGCTCGCCGCGGCCGGGCCATGGGAGCCGTTCAACAGCGCCCCCGCGCCGGCCGCCACTCCGGCGACCCCGGCCACTCCGGCGCCGGCCAGGGTGATCGCCCGGCGCCGGGTCAACCTGCTCCCGCTCATCGACTCGACTCTTTCTGTCAGGTGGTCACTTCGCGACGGCCGCGGCGACCTTGCTGATCGGCTCGGCGAGCGCGTTGATCCCGTCGGAGAGCTCCTTGAGCTCGGCCTTGCTCAGCGCGGTGTGCGGCTTCCACCCGTCGCCGTCGCGGTGCTTGCCGAGCAGTCCCTCGACGTTGGCGAACTCGGTGTCCAGCTGCGTGACCAGCTCCGGCGAGCGCTGCTGCAGCGCGGGACGCAGGGCGGACACGGCGGCCTTGGAACCTTCGAGGTTGGCGGCGAAGTCCCACAGGTCGGTGTGCGAGTAGCGGTCCTCCTCGCCGGTGATCTTGCCGCTGGCGACCTCGTCGAGCAGTTCCTTGGCGCCGTTGGCGAGTTGGAGCGGAGAGAGCTTCTCGGCGTTCGCCTTGGCCACGATCTCCTTGACGTCGACCAGCAGCCGGTCGGCGATCGGGCCGTCCTTGCTGATGTCGCCCGACTGCCAGAGGTCCTTCTCGATCCGGTGGAAGCCGGTGAACTCCATCCCCTCCTCGATGACCTCCTCGCGGCCGTCGATCTTGGGGTCGAGGTCGCCGAAGATCTCGGCGACCGGCTCGATCCGCTCCCAGTAGGTGCGGGCGACCGGGTAGAGCGCCTTGGACTTCGCGACATCGCCGGCCTTGACCGCGCCGACGAACTCCTCGGTCTTGTCCAACAGCGCGGTGGTCTGGCTCTTGACGTAGCGCTGGTAGTTGTCGGTGGCGTCGCCCAGCGCGGCGTCGGCGGTGAGCGGCTGCGCCGACCCGCTGACCTTGAGCGCGCCCCGGATGCCCTTGCCGCTCATCCCCGGCTTGCAGGCCGTCTGGTAGGTGCCGGCCGGCAACTCGACGTGCAGCTCGCGGCTCAGCCCGGGGGCGATGTTCTCCACCTCGCCCATCACCCGGTCGCCGTCGGCGTACACGTAGAACTCGGTCACCTTCGCGCCCGAGTTGGTGATCTTGAAGGTGGCGGTGCCGGCACCCAGGTCGGTCGAGCCGACCTCACAGGCGGTGTCGCTCGCCTTGACCACGATCGGTCCGCCGGACGCCGCCGGGTCACCCTTGTCGGAGTCCGAGCAGGCGGCCAGACCGGCCGTCGCCAGCACGCCGGCGGCGGCCAGCGCGAAGAACTGGGTGGTACGCATCTGGGCTGTCTCTCCTCGTGGTCAGGCACGCTGCGGCGTGGACGCCGCCTCGGCCTCGGCGCCGGTGTCGGCCCCGCGCTCGGTGACGGTGGTGGTGGTCGCGGTGGGTACCGGCTTACGCCGGGCCGGTCGCAGGAAGAGCAGGAGCACCGGTACGGCGTACGCGACCCAGGCGATCGTCTCCAGCACGGTGGGCGCGGGAGTCACGTTGAACATGCCGGCGAGCAGGGCCGCGTACCAGGTGGTCGGGTCGAGCACGCTGGTGATGTCGAAGGCCAGGTCGTTCAGGCCGGGCAGGACGCCAGCCTCCTGGAAGTCGTGCACGCCGTACTTGAGGATGCCGGCGGCGACCAGGATCAGCAGCGCGCCGGTCCAGGTGAAGAACTTGCTGAGGTTGATTCGCAGGGCGCTGGCGTAGAGCAGCACGCCGAGGACCACGGCGGTGACGATGCCACCGATCAACGCGAGCAGCGGGCCGCTGTCGCCAGCCGCGCCCTGGGCGGCCGAGTAGAAGATCAGCGCGGTCTCCAGGCCCTCGCGGATCACCGCGAGGAAGGCCATTCCGGCGACGGCGAGGGACCCGACCGCCAGCGCCTCGGTGAGCTTGCCCCGCAGTTCGCCGGCGATGGTCCGGGCGGCCCGGCGCATCCAGAAGATCATCCAGGTCACGAAGACCACGGCGGCGACCGAGGTGATCGCCTCGAACAACTCCCGGTCCTCGGAACGGGACAACAGCGAGGTCGACGTGTACTCGATCAGCCAGCCGAAGAGCACCGAGAGCGCCACGGCCAGGCCGACGCCCGCCCAGACCTGCGGCAACCGGTCCCGGCGCTGCGACTTCACCAGGAAGGCGACCAGGATGCTGACCACCAGGGTGGCTTCCAGGCCTTCCCGCAGGCCGATCAGATAGGTGGCGAACATCCGGGCTCCGAGTAGGTTAGGCACGCCTTGGCTGACTTAGGGCAGGCATACCTTCCTCCCTGCTCAGGGCCTTCGTCAAGTCGTCCACGACAAGCTCACTAAGCCCGTGTCGAGGCCCGGCGTCCGACCGGCGTCCGACCGGCGACCGGCCGGCTGCCGGTCGGCTGTGGAAGGATCCCCGCCGTGAGGGGATTCCTGCCGTGGTTGACGGTGCTGGCCGTGGTGCTGCTGCTCAGCGCGCTACGCCTGCGGGCGCTGGCCACCGTCGTGTCGGTCGGATGGCTGGTCTGGTGCCTCTGGACGTGGTTCCGGCCCACCCGGCGCGGCCCCCGCTCGGGCTGACCCGCCGGAGGAGACGCTGAGCCCGCCGAGCCTTCGGAGGAGACGACGAACCGGGCCGGCTGCGAACAGCCGACCCGGTCCGGAGATGTCGATCAGTAGCGGTAGTGATCCGGCTTGAACGGACCCTCCGTGGAGACGCCGAGGTAGGCGGCCTGCTCCTTGGTCAGCGTGCTCAGCTTGGCGCCGAGGGCGCCGAGGTGCAGCCGGGCCACCTTCTCGTCCAGGTGCTTGGGCAGCACGTAGACGCCGATCGGGTACTCCTCGGTCTTGGTGAAGAGCTCGATCTGGGCGATCGTCTGGTTGGCGAACGAGTTCGACATCACGAAGCTCGGGTGCCCGGTCGCGTTGCCGAGGTTCAGCAGGCGGCCCTCGGAGAGCACGATGATCGCGTGCCCGTCGGCGAAGCGCCACAGGTCGACCTGCGGCTTGATGTTGATCCGCTCGACGTCGGAACGCTTGGCCAGCCCGGCCATGTCGATCTCGTTGTCGAAGTGGCCGATGTTGCCGACGATGGCCTGGTGCTTCATCCGGGCCATGTGCTCGTTGGTGATGACGTCGAAGCAGCCGGTGGCGGTGATGAAGATGTCGGCCTGCTCGACCACGTCGTCCAGGGTGGCGACCTGGTAGCCGTCCATCGCGGCCTGCAACGCGCAGATCGGGTCCACCTCGGTCACCACGACGCGGGCGCCCTGGCCGCGCAGCGACTCGGCGCAACCCTTGCCCACGTCGCCGTAGCCCATGACGACCGCCATCTTGCCGCCGATCAGCACGTCGGTGGCGCGGTTGATGCCGTCGATGAGCGAATGCCGGCAGCCGTACTTGTTGTCGAACTTGCTCTTGGTCACCGAGTCGTTGACGTTGATCGCCGGGAAGAGCAGGGTGCCCGCCCGGTGCATCTCGTAGAGCCGGTGCACGCCGGTGGTGGTCTCCTCGGTCACGCCCTTGATGCCGGCGGAGATCCGGGTCCAGCGCTGGCCGTCCTCACCGAGCGAGCGGTGCAGCAGCTCGAGGATGACCGCGTACTCCTCGGAGTCGGCGGACTCGACCGGCGGGACCGCCCCGGCCCGCTCGAACTCGGCACCCTTGTGTACGAGCAGGGTGGCGTCGCCGCCGTCGTCGAGGATCATGTTGGGGCCCTGCCCGTCCGGCCAGGCGAGCACCTGCTCGGTGCACCACCAGTACTCCGGCAGGGTCTCGCCCTTCCAGGCGTACACCGGGACGCCGGCGGGAGCTTCGGGGGTGCCGTCCGGGCCGACGACGATCGCCGCGGCGGCGTGGTCCTGAGTGGAGAAGATGTTGCAGGACGCCCAGCGCACCTGTGCGCCGAGCGCGACCAGCGTCTCGATCAGGACGGCGGTCTGAATGGTCATGTGCAGCGAGCCGGTGATCCGCGCGCCGGCGAGCGGCTGCGCCTCGGCGAACTCGCGACGGATCGCCATCAGGCCGGGCATCTCGTGCTCGGCGAGCTGGATCTCTTTACGCCCGAACTCGGCGAGCGACAGATCCGCCACCTTGAAGTCGCCGTCGGCGAGCGTGCTCGGCCGGGCCTCGGACGGCGTGCCGCTAGCGGACGCCGGGAGGGTGCTGGTCATGAAAGCTCCTGTCGAACGATGTCTGCGCCGACCCTCCACCTTACGCGCGTCGGCGACGGGCATCAGGCACGGTCTGCGGACAGCGCACGGGGCGGTCGGTGATGGACGGACCTTCCCGCCCACGTCCCGCCCGCCCCGCGCATCCCCCCGGTTTGGTTCCCCCGCACGTTCTCGGACCGTCGTCGCGATAACGCTGCGTACCCATAGAGTCACACTCAGGCAGGGTGGCGTCAAGCTATTCCGGGAAAGTCGGACTTGTGTCGTTCGCGCCGAGGCTCAGCGCAGCCCGGACGTCGCCACGAACGCCACCCCGGCGCCGTCGATGCGCAGAGCCGCGTCGGACGACGTACCGATCGCCGCCTCGCCAGAGGCCAGCGTCAACGCTCCGGCTCCGTCGTCCACGGTGATCGAGCCGCCAGCGCAGAGCACCACTCGGGGGCCGGGCAGCGGCAGCGTCACCGAGGGCACCACCGCGTCGACCCGCACCCGGTGCAGCGCGAAATCGTCCACCGGCACGGGCCACCAGTCCACGCCCGGACCGACCGGCTCCGGGGCCCGCACCGGATCGGCGAGCACCTCGAAGCGCAGCACCTTCAACAACTCGTCGACGTCCACCCGCTTCGGGGTCAGGCCGCCGCGTAGCACGTTGTCGCTGGCCGCCATGATCTCCACCCCGCAGCCGCTCAGGTAGGCGTGCAGGTTGCCGGCGGGCATCCAGATCGCCTCCCCCGCCACCAGCCGCACGTGGTGCAACAGCAGCGCGACAAGCGCACCGGGATCCCCCGGGTACGCCTCGGCCAGCCGGCGGGTCAACTCCGCGTCCGGGCCGTCGGCCGGCGATGCCAGCACGGCAGCCAGCAGGTCGTGACGCTTGGCGACCGGCCAGCCGAGCAGCGTCCGCACCGCCGTCCGCAACCCCGCCGGCCCGGCCCGCAACGCGGCGACCACCGGCGCCAACGCCGGTACGCCGAACGCGGCGAGCGCCTCGGCCGACTCCGCCGGATCCCGGAACCCGCACAGCGCCTCGAACGGGGTGAGCGCGACCAGCAACTCCGGCTTGTGGTGCGGGTCGGAGTAGTTGCGCTGCCCCTCCGGGCGCCCCGCCTCCGCCGCGTAGCCGGCCTGCGCCTGCTCGGCGTCCGGGTGGGCCTGCAGGCTCAGCGGAGAGTCGGCCGCGAGCACCTTGAGCAGGAACGGCAGCCGGCTACCGAACCGCTCGGACACCCGCTGGCCGAGCCACTGCCCGGGTTCGTCCCGCACCAGGTCACAGAGACTCACCCGCAGACCGGCGCGGTCCACGTGGGCCGGTGCGCCCGGGTGGGCCCCCAACCACAGCTCCGCCTCCGGACCCGCACTCGGCACCGACCGCCCCTGGAGGAGGGCGATGGCCGAGCGCGAGCCCCAGGCGTAGTCCCGGATCGGCCCGTACAGTGGCTCCACCCGTCAGCCCCCGGGCCGCCCGGCCGCCTCGCCCGACGCGTCCTGCGGCTGCGGCACGGCGGTGTCGGCGGCGGCACCGGTGCCGGCCTCGGCGGCGGCGGCGCTGTAGACGTCCGGCTCCAGGTAGATCACCCGGGCGATCGGCACCGCCGCGCGGATCCGCGCCTCCACGGCGTTGATGCCGCGCGCCAGGTCGTGGGCGGTCTCCCACTCCGGGACGGCGATCTTGGCGGCCACCATCAGCTCTTCGGGGCCGAGGTAGAGCGTCTTCATGTGGATGATCCGCTCCACCTCGGGGCCGTCGGTGACGGCCCGCTCGATGGCGGCCAGCTCGGACGCTTCGGCGCCCTCACCGAGCAGCAGGCTCTTCGTCTCGATGGCCAGCACGACGGCGATGACGACCAGCAGGATGCCGATCATCGCGGTGCCGGCGGCGTCCCACTCACCGTTGCCGGTGATCAGCGTCATGGTGACGCCGAACAGCGCGAACACCAGACCGACAAGCGCGCCGAAGTCCTCCAGCAGCACCACCGGCAGCTCCGGCGCCTTGGCGCGGCGGATGAAGCGCACCCAGGACTGGTTGCCCCGGATGTGGTTGGACTCCTTGATGGCGGTCCGGAAGGAGAACGACTCCATGATGATCGCCGCCACCAGCACGGACACCGGCAACCACTGCCAGGACTCGATGCCGCCCTTGTGATGCCACTTGTGGTACGCCTCGTAGAGCGCGAACAGGCCACCGATGCTGAACAGCACGATGGACACGATGAACGCGTAGATGTAGCGCTCCCGGCCGTACCCGAACGGGTGTTCCGGGGTGGCCGCGCGCTTCGCCCGTTTGCCACCGAGCAGCAGGAGGCCCTGGTTGCCGGAGTCGGCGACCGAGTGGACCGCCTCGGCCAGCATCGACGACGAGCCGGAGAGCAGGAACGCGATGAACTTGGTGACGGCGATGCCGATGTTGGCCAGTAGGGCGGCGACAATCGCCTTCGTCCCACCGTTGGCGCTCATGCCACCGCTCCGCTTCGCCGCACGAAGCCGCCCGGTCCGCGCATGGCGCGCCGCCCCCTACGTTCGTTCACTGGTTCGACAGCTCCTTCATCTCGGTGATGGCCGGAACGGCCATCGGGTCCAACCCGTGTGCCAGAGCAAGGTAGATCGAGGCGAAATCCGGGACGGCGATCAGCGACGCCAGCCGTTCCAGGGCGGAGCCGCCCTCGGCGGTCACCACGTCGCACCGCACGCCACGACGCTCCGCGAGGGTTTGCACCGCGTCCGCGCGGCGCTCCTCGACGGCGAGCGGCTCGTCGGTGTCGTCCTCGGCGTTGAGCCCGCCGTCGCGCAGCAGCACCAGCCGCAGCCGGGTGCCCTCGCCGTCGTCCTCGGCCGGGTCGGCGAAGATGTCCCGCTCCCCCTCGGCCAGGCCGCCGAAGACGCCGTCGAGCAGCCCGACGCGACCCCGCCCGGCCTCACCCAGCGCTCCGGTGACCACCGGATAGCGGGCGTTGGCCGACAGGGTGTCGCCGAACCGGCGGGCCGCCACCGTGGCCAGCGGGGACGAGCCCCAGACGATCGGGATCGAGCCGGCCAGACCCAGTGCCAGCGACTTGGCCGGGTTGACGAAGGACTCCGCGGCGGAGCGGCAGCGGTCGGCGTCCGCGTCGAGCCGGGCCGCGGTCTCGGCCAGGTCCGCCTCGTTGACCTTCACGAGCCCGAGGGAACGGGCGGCGAGCAGGACCGGCACGGTGAGCGCCCAGAGGCTGGCCCGGGCCGGGGCACGCCGGGGCACCGGGATGAACGGCGCCCGAGCCTGCTCGGCGATCGACTGCAACTGCGAGTCCGGGGCACCCACGGCGACGAGTCGGGCACCACGCCGGTGGGCCGCCTCGGCGGCGCCGAGCGCCTCCGGGCTACGTCCGGACGCGCTCACCGCGATCACCACGTCGGCCGCGCCCACCCAACCGGGTACACCAGCGCTGCGGTGCCCGATGATCGGGACCGGGCAGCGCGGCCCGGCGACCGTGGCCAGCACGTCACCGGTACGCCCCGCGGTGCCGATGCCGGCGATCACGACGGCTCGGGGCCGCCCGTCGTCGGCGAGCACGGCCAGGTTCGCCTCGGCCGCCAGTGCGGCGCTCTCCCGAACCTGCGCACCGGCCGACGCCGTGTGCCGGAGCATCCCGCCCGGGTCGGCCTCGGCCAACGCCTGCGGGTTGTCGAGCAGGGCCTCGTCGGCGTCCCGACGTCCGCTGACCCCAGCCGTACCGTCGATCATGAGGACTGCCCGGGGCCGCCGCGCGCCTCGTCGAGCAGCAGCACCGGCACGTCGTCGCGGACCTCGAAGATCCGGCCGCACTCCGTGCAGGTCAACGTCTGCGCCTCGGCGTCGTAGGTGAGCGGGGCGTGGTGCGTGTCCGGACAGGCAAGGATCTCGAGCAACTGCGGATCCAGGGCCATGGCGCGGCTCCTTCCACGTGTGCGGCTTGACCGACGGCGGTGCCGACCGGCGCAGGCGATCTTATCGGCGAACGCGGTCGAGCACGTCGTCCCGGAGCGAGACCATCCGATCCCGGGTGGGCGCCTCGACGTTGAGCCGCAGCAGCGGCTCCGTGTTGGAGGCGCGCAGGTTGAACCAGGCGCCGTCGGGGAAACGCAGGGTGAGCCCGTCCATCTCGTCGGCCACCGCGTCGGGATACGCGGCGCGCACCTCGGCCACCGCGGCCGCCTGGTCGGCCACCGTCGAGTTGATCTCACCGGAGGCGATGTAGCGCTCGTACTCACCGGCCAACACGGACAGCGGCAGCGACTGCTCGCCCAGCGCGGCCAAGGTGTGCATCGCCGCGAGCATCCCGGTGTCGGCGAACCAGAAGTCCCGGAAGTAGTAGTGCGCGGAGTGCTCGCCGCCGAAGACGGCGTTGGTGCGGGCCATCTCCGCCTTGATGAAGGAGTGCCCGACCCGGGCGACGACCGGCTGCCCACCGTGCTCCCGGATGATCTCCGCGACCGCGCTGGAGGTGATCAGGCCGTGGATCACCGTGGAACCCGGGTGCTTGGCCAGCTCGCGGGCGGCGACGAGGGCGGTGATGGCCGATGGTGAGACCGGCTCGCCGCGCTCGTCCACCACGAAGCACCGGTCGGCGTCACCGTCGAAGGCCAACCCGATGTCGGCCCCGTGCTCGACCACCGCGCGCTGGAGGTCGACCAGGTTCGCCGGGTCCAGTGGATTGGCCTCATGGTTGGGGAAGGAGCCGTCCAACTCGAAGTAGAGCGGCACGATCTCCAGCGGCAGCGGCGACAGGGCCGCGTCGCCCAGCACGGTCGGGACGGTGAAGCCGCCCATGCCGTTGCCGGCGTCGACGACCACCTTCAACGGTCGGATGCCCGAGAGGTCGACCAGCTTGCGCAGGTAGCCGGCGTAGTCGGGGAGCAGGTCGCGCCGCTCGGCGGGCCGGGTCGGCGCACCGGCGGGACGAGCGTCGCCCGAGTCCAGGAGGGCCTGGGCCCGCTCCCGGATCTCGGCCAGACCGCTCTCCTGGCCGATCGGGCGGGCACCGGAGCGGCACATCTTGATGCCGTTGTACTGCGCGGGGTTGTGGCTGGCGGTGAACATCGCGCCGGGCAGGTCGAGCGAGCCGGACGCGTAGTAGAGCAGGTCGGTGGAGGCGAGGCCGATCTCGATCACCGAGCGCCCCTCGGCGCGTACGCCGGTGGCGAAGGCGGCGGCCAGGCCGGGCGAGGTGGCCCGCATGTCGTACCCGACGACGACCGCGTCGCCCGGCTCGTCGGTGGAGTTGAGCAGTTGGGTGAAGGCGGCTCCCAGTGCCTCGGCGACCCGTTCGTCCCACTGGTCCGGCACCGTCCCGCGGACGTCGTACGCCTTCACGATCTGGGACAGATCAGACACGTGTTCCACTCCTTGGCCGCAGGTTAGACACCGATCCTGAGCCTAACGGAGGGGCCCGGCCGTACTCCGCTCAGCCGGGGAGCCGGGGAATGAACACGGTGTGCCCGCCCCCGTCGGCCGGCGGGTCACCCGGCCGACCGTCGGGCCGACCCGGCATCGGCTGCGTCGCCTCCGGCACCGGAGCGGGGGCGTCCGGCCGGACGCCGTAGACCCCGCCGGTGGCGGGACGCGGGGACGGCACCGGACCACCCCAACCGGCGGCCGGCGGCTGCTGGCCGTACACCTGGCCAGGGCGACCGGGCGCGGCCGGCAACCCAACCCCGGCCCGGTAGGTGGTGCCGCCGGGGTTGCCCGGCAGGGTTTCGGGCCCGTCGTCGGACGACTTCCGGTCCTGCCGCGAGCGACGAACGAGCAGCACGATGAGCAGCAGTCCAACCGCCACCAGCACAACGCCGAAGTACATCACCGGCGATCCTCCTCCGGACGATTCGGCGGCGGTCGCCGTGGTGTTCGGTGCGCCGGACACGCCGCCCAGCGCCGCCGGGTTCACCGCGTCGTCGACGGTCGCGACCTCGGTCGGGCTCGGGGTGGGCGTCGGCTTCTTCGACCGCGACGGAGTCGGCGACGGAGTGACCCGCGCTCCGGTCAGCCGCGCCGCATCGGTGGCGTGACCCAGCGTCTGGCCGGAGGCGCTGACGCCGGCACCGGTGACCACGAGACGGCCACCGGGCGCACCTGCCGCGAACCCCACCCGGTAGCGCACCGTGATGCCCTTGCCCTTGCACAGCGTCGGCTTCAGGGGCGACGTCTGCGCGGTCGATACGGTGCCGCTGCCGCCGGTGACGGCCACCGGGAACCAGCGCCCGCCCGCGTTGACCTCGACCGCCACCTGATTCGGCTGGAGACCCGCCAGGCTGAAGCTCAGCGCGGTACGGAGCAGGACGCACCCGTCGGTGCGCTTGCGCACCGCCACGTTCACCCCCTGCGCGGAACCACCGGCGGCGAAGCTGCTGGCGGCGCCCACCCGGACCGAGTCCTCGTCGGCCAGCGCCGGCGACGCACCGAGCATCACCAGGCCGCCCGCCAGACCGCAGACCGCCGCGAGCCGTGCCACGCGTCGACGCACTGTCATGATCACCTCGCCGTTCTCCCCGGGTGGGGTCCGCGGGTCAGGCTACTACCGGCCCACCTAAGCCATCGGTCATAGAGCGGCCCGGATGTGCGCGGCGTTACGGTTTACCGGCCGACGCGCCGACCTGCTGTTTGCCGGACTGACCGGCCGATCAGCCGTCCCGCTGCGGTAGTCAGTCAGCCTGCCTCGGCCAGTCAGTCGGCCTTGCTCCGTCGGTCAGCCCTTGCTCCGTCGGTCAGCCTTGCTCCGTCGGTCAGCCTGGCTGCTCGGCCTCGGCGAGGGCGTCGCGGCAGAGACGGTCCGCGGTGCGGGTCGTCTCCGGCAGGCGGTAGCGCGGCGTCAACGCGAGCACCTGCGCGGCCGCGTTCTCCAGGCTCATCCGATGGCCGACGCTGACGAAGACCGGCTTCACCCCGTCCCGGGTCCGCAGCACCCGACCGACGACATCACCACCGTCGCGCAACGGCGACCAGGAACCCCGCTCGGCGGACGGCGGATCCCACGTCCCGACCAGTGGCGTCTTCCCCACCCCGATCGCGGGCAACCCGGTGACCACCCCGAGGTGGCACGCGAGCCCGAACCGGCGCGGATGGGCCAGCCCGTGCCCGTCGCAAACCAGCAGGTCCGGAATGGTGGTCAGCCGGTCGAGCGCACCGAGCAACGCGGGCAACTCACGGAAGGCGAACAACCCCGGCACATAGTCGAACGCGGGTCGCCCCACACCGACCGCCGAGTCGACCACCGCCAGGGTCCGGGCATCCAGGACCGTCACGGCCGCCGCCAGCATGTCACCACCCACGGCGTACGCGACGTCCAGGCCGGCCACCGTCGCGGGCGCGCTCGGCCCCGGCCCGAGCAGGTCCACCAGCGGCCGCAACTCCTCCTGTACGGCCACCGCCTCGGCAACACTGCCCGGCCCCGAGGTCCCCGCGCCCGGCGTACCCGGCGTGTCCCTCGTGCCCGGGGTGGCCGGCGTGCCCGGCCGGGCGGGCGTGCCCCCCGTGCCCGGCCTGGCGGGCGTGGCCGGCGCTCGCGATGATCCACTCGGGTTCATGGAAGTCGGGCTGTCCCACGCGTCCGGATGCCCGACATCAAGGAACCGGAGTCGATCATCCTCGGCCGGAGGCCTCGGTGCCATCCCCGGCGGCACTGCCGCCCGGGCCACCCCGGGCAGGCTCACCGTCGGCCCGGTTCCTGATCGCGCCCAGGCCGAGCGCGAAGGCAGTGCCGAGGGCGACACCGAAGGCGACGCCACCCTTCGGCCCGAACACGGGAATGCCGACCGCCAGGCCGATCAGGATGCCAACCGGCCAGGCCCAGACGGTGGACCTGATGCTCTGCGTACCGGATCTCGCCATGCGTCGATCTTATTCGGGCTCCGCCAGGGCCCTCACCGATCGCCGTTCACGACACGGTGACCCGCGGTCAGGCAACCCCCAACTCGTCGCGGGCCTCCTCGACCCACCGGCCAACCCCGTGCGCGCCGCTGTCGGCCGCGAGCCCGGCCGCCTCGTCCAGCAACTCACGGGCAGCGTCCCGATCACCGTCGCTGGCGGCGAGATCCGCCAGACCGATCAGATTCGCCGCGACTCCCGCGGTGAAGGACAACTTCCGACGCAACCGGGTCGACTCCGTCAGCAACTCCCGCGCCCCGTCGACACGACCGGCGGCCTGCTCGCCGAAACAGAGGTGCCGCAGCACGTACGACAGCGTCAGCTCATCCCCCGCCGCGGTCGCCAGCTCGCGCGCCCGGGCGAAGGCCGGGTCAGCGGACGCCTGGTCCTGCCGAATCACCTGGTGGACCGTGCCCACCCAGAAAAGCGACTCGCCCTCACCACGGGCGTCCCCCAACTCCTGGTACAGCCTGGCCGCCCGCTCGAAGAGCGGCAGCTCCTCCGCGTCCTCCAACCCGGTATCCAGGAAACGGGCGTGCAGAAGCCGCCCCCGGGCCAACGCCACATCCGCGTCCAGCGCGGTGAGATCCCGCTCCGCCTCGTCCAACGACTTCGCGTCGCCACCGAAGACCGCCTGCTCGTACCGCACCTGCGCCCGTACCAGCCGAGCGTCGACTCCTTCGGCCATCAGCGGCCACCCCTTCCGTCTGTCCATCGGCGAAGCATGCCTACGCCGCTCTCGCTATATCAGGGTCCGCGCCAGGATCACCGGCCGCGCGAAGCTGCTCCTCGAACATGACGAACGTCCGCTGCCGGATCCCGCGAATGAGCGCCTGCTCCTTCGGCGTCTCGTGACGCGCCTCGGCGTCCGCTTGAAGCTCAATCGAACGCACCGCCTCGTAGAGAGCGAAGATTGGCCCTTCGCCCTTGAGATAGTGAGCCCGGAACGCCTCCACCTCCTGAACGAAGTCCTCTGCGGTACGACGGAATATGTCACCTCCGACGCCTAGCGTTATCTCAACAAAGATGTCGTTCTTCTCCTGCCAACCCCCAGAGTCGATAGACACCCGCCAGACCCTGGCGCCGCCGTCGGGAGTCTCGACGATCTTCACGGGCGATTGGTAGTAGAGGTAGTAGGAGGGAAGCACCAGACCCGGCATCTCGGTCATTCAGACTTCTCCTCGAAAGTTGACTGTAATGCCGTCCAGAATAGTTGCTGCTCACGAAGACGAATGCCGTCCGTGATCGCTCGCTCTCGAGGCGTCAAGGCTCGGCCCTCCTCCTCGGCAAGGGCCTCCACGTCACGTCGGACCTCGTAAAGCACATGCTCCCAGACCGCAACAGCATCGAGCGCAGCCAGGTGGAGACGGAATTCGGCTAGGTGTCCGTTCCGCATCCGAAGCACGATTTGCACGTCCCGATAACCACTACTCATTGGTGCCACAAACCGATCTTCACAGCTCACAACAACGATGCCGGGGTGCTCCTTGACCCGTCCGAGCGCCGCGTAGAGGTCGTCGAGGTTGCGGAACTCGACCTTCGCGGCGGCCAGGTCGAGCAGCTTGGAAGCATCACCCTGGTGTTTGGCCACCTTGTCCTCGGCTCGACGACGATCCTTAGGCTGAGGACGCCAGCCGGGCTCTCCAACGCGAAGATCACCGACATGAGCTAAAGACACTGCTAGCTGGTTCAGATCTGTCTGCGCCTCTATCGCCGCCGAGTAGAGATCGTCGAGGTAGCGCTTCCGGTAGACAGCGTCGTCGCGTCGGACCTCGTCGAACCCTGCCTGTGCGACCGGCCCCCGACGCACCTGAATACTTGCGCTGATCCTCAACTGCTCACTGGTGAGGGGTGTCGGCTCTGGCTCGGGCACTTGCCGGCGGTCCGAATCCTGTCGCGTCGCCTCCTGTTGGGCGACGTCGTCGAGCACCTCGGCGAGGACGTCGATGGCCTGTTGATGGCTGGCCAGGTGATACAGGGTGAGCGGACGGGCCGTCAGCGACTTCGCGAGTTCCGGCGTGGACTGGATCATGCGCGCCAGGTCCGGATGCTGCACCAACTGCCGAACCAGGCGCTCGGCCAGGTCCGGCTCGTTGGGGGGTGGCTCTCGCCGGGCGCTGTCGAGCATGTCCCGGACCCGGTCGTCGTCGAACAGCCGCACGAGATCTCGTGCCGATGCCTCGTCAAGGTCCGGCACCAGTCGGCGAATGCTCGGCGGGTCGACCGCCGTCGCGAACTCGACGGGAGTCACCCCGGCCGCGAAGACCTCGTCCAGACTGCTGGCCGAGAAAACGGCGCGGGCAGGACCGCTACCCGGCGAGGGCCGGTCGAGATCAGCGTTGGCGTCGGGCGACCACGGGGCCGAGCCCGGGCCGTCGAGGAGCAGGTACATCCGGTTGATGTACGGGTCGCCGTGGCCGCCGTCGTCGTGCGTCGGCGGGTGATCCGGCAGGTCGGGCCGCTCGCTGAACCGGCCTCGGGGCAGGCCGCCGAGCGGCATCGGTCGGCCGTCGCCGCTCAGCACCAGCGCGTCGATGCCGACCACGTCGGGGTAGAGCGGCCGGTCCCGGACCACGCCGTTCTGCGGGTCCACGTAGAGCACCGTGCCGTTCTGGTTGAGCGCCACCCAGGCGTGCGAACCACCGTGCGCCCACTCGGTGACCAGGAACGAGTAGCTGCCGTGGCCGCCCAGCAGCAGTTGGTCGTGCAGGTTGCGGTAGCCCCGGTCGGCGGCCTGCCGCGCCTGGGCGGCGTCCGGACGTTGGTCGGACGCCGGCGCGAGGAGTTGCTGGAAGCGCCCGCCGGTCACGTCCTCGACCCGGCCCGGGCCGCCCGCCTCGCCACGGATGGGGCGCCGGATGTCACCGTCGAGGTAGCCGTCGAAGGTACGCGGCGCCGACACCCGGGGGCGGCCGTGCACCCACGTCTCGAACAGCGACAGCGTGCAGTCCAGGCAGTTGATGCCCCGGGTGGCGTCGGCTGCGGGACCGCCGTCGTTGAGCAGCCGGAACCAGCCGCCCTGTCGGGGGTCGGCGGTGCGAGTGACGGTGCCGTCCCTCTCGCGGGGCATCTGCCGTTCGACGTCGACCTGGTGCAGGGCGAGCGGCGGCCGGAGTCCTCCGGGCCGCCCGTACGGCCGGGAGTCGTCGATCGGCGGCGGATCGTCGTCGCCGGTGAGCCTGGACGGGCCAGTGGTCTCCACCGCGCCGAGCGCGAGCGCGCCCACGTCCCTGTTGGCGTGCTCGAAGGTGGCGCTGATGTCCACGACCGGCGGGGCCGTGCTGCCGGCCAGCACCGCGTCTGCCAGGTCACGCCATTCGGAGTACGCGCGAGTCTCCTCGTTCGCGGCGCGCTGCCAGCCGTCGGCCCACTGCCGGTTGCCGGCCTGGTGTAGCTGTCGGGCGTAGCTGGCGTACTCGACGGCTCGACGATCGTGCTCCGCGGCACGGGTGCGCAGTCGGGCGGCCTCGGCCTGCCGGCGGTTGTTCTCGAACCCGATCCGCAGCGATTCGTAATGGTCCTGGTAGCGCCGACGCTCGGCGGCTTCCGCCGCGGCTGCCCACTGCGCCGCGTAGGAGTCGTCGGTCTCGGGCTCACGCACCGACGGGGCACCGAACGCGGCGACGTCGACGGGGATCGACGCCCTTCCCCGCGCCGGATGGTCGGGCGCTCGCACCGGTGCCGGCGTCTCCCGCGTCGGAACACGCGACGGCACGGCGAACCGACCGACCACCGGTGGGGTGGAGGCGACCGGCAGTGGGCCGTTGGTGGTGGTCGGGACGCCGAAGGTGACCGGCGCCGCCGGGCCTGGTGTGACCGTGGGGGCGGAGGGGCCGACCGCCGGTGACCAGGCGGTCGGTCCGGAGGTCGTGGCGTGCGGCGAGCTGCCGGGGTGGGCCGGTGGCGCACCGGTGGCAGCCGGCCCGCTGCCCGATTCGAGGGGACCGGCCACGGGCGCGGCCGCCGACGAGAGCCTCGGGTCGACGCTCACCGACGAAAGCCTCGGATCAGCACCCACCACCGACCGGTCCGGATCGGCTGGATCAGCGCCCACCACCGAGGTAGCCGGATCGGCACCCACCACCGACGTGGCCGGGTTCACCGCGGAGAGCGTGGCGTCGACCGTGACGGCGTGCGCTATGCCCGCTCTCTCCCCGAACGGCCCGTCCGTCGACGACGTCGCCTCGGACACGCGTACCGAATGGTCCACCTCGTCCACGTCGGACACCGCACCGACCGGCATCGGTGCCGACGTGTGCGCGTCGGGCGCTGGCGGAGGCGACAGCCCCGCTTCCCGTGACTGCTCGAAGCCCGGGGGCGTCGGCGCAGCCGGCTGGTTCGGCGCCGACGCGGCGAAGGCCTCCGTCGCCTGCACCGGAACGCCGGTAGCCGTAACCAGACCACCCGAGGCCACACCACTGGCGGACCCTATGGACGAGACCGCCGAGAAGGAGGACGCTCCCGCGGAGGCCGCATCTCCCGTGACAGGCAGCACGGACGGAAGGGAGGGACCCGCGAACGACGCTCCGGCGAGGGCATTGGCCTGCGCGTCGAGCCGGGCGCGGAGCGCGTGGTCGGTCTGGCCGGTCGCCGAACCGGTGGCCCCGGACGCGGCGGCACGCGCCACGTCCTCCATGGAGGTCAGGCCCTGACCGGTGGCCAGGCTCGCCGCGCTGTCGGCGAGCACCTCGCCGGTCATCTCCCGACCCAGGTGCTCCCCGACCTTCGCCGCTCGCCCGGTCGCGTGCCGGCCCAGGCCGGCCAGCGGCGCCACCGCCCCGCCGGCGAGGCCGCCGACCGCCGACGCGCCGAGATCGGTGAGGTCCAGGCCGTGTGCCCGCCCGGTGGAGTTCTGGTACGCCTGGGTGGCCAGGGTGACCCCGGCCTCCTCGGTGGCCTCCTCCAGCCCTTCACGGGCGGCCCGCTTGGCGAGCCCGCGTGCACCCCCTCGGGCGACCTCCTTGGCGGCCCGCTCGCCGGCCTCCTTGAGCCCGTGTTTGAGGGACTTGCTGGCCAGTTGGCCCATCAGCCGCTTGAAGATCTGTTGGACCAGCAGCCGCGTCGCGGTGATCGCCGCGCCGGCGGCCGGGGTTGCGGCACCGGCGGTCAACACGGCCGCCACTGCCACGGTGAGCAGTTCGATGACCAGGATGCCCAGCTCGATCCAGACTTCCAGCTTGGCGCCCTCGATGTCGCAACCGCACTCCTCGACCAGTCGACCCAGGTCGGCCGTGACCGCGAGCAGCACGGGCAGGGGGGCGTCGGCACCCTCGGCGATTCCCCGCCAGGCCGCCTCGAACGCCGCGTCGACCGCCCCGACACCGCCGTACCCGTTGTGCACCTCGATGGCGGCCGCGGCGGCGTCGGCGTGCGGCCCGGCGAGCACGGAGGCGACCGCGTACCACTGGTCGGCGACGTCCCAGACGGCCCGCTCGTTGCCCTCCGGCCACTGCACGCCGACCACCCAGTCGAGGGCCTCGTAGATCCAGCCGGGCACGTCCCACGGCGCGTAGTCCAGTGGGTGCGGGATGGGACTCGGCAGCACGCTCATCGAAATCGCCGGCCGTCAGCGCCGGTCGGCGGCCCGACCGACCCGGGCGGCGCTGGCCCCGTCGGTCTGCACGCTCGCGTCGACCGCCTCGACCACGTCGCTGCCCAGCTCGGTGAGCCGGTGCCCGACGCCGGCCCAGGCCCGCAGCACTGTCTGCTCGAACCCGCGGTAGTTGCGCTCGAAGGCCGCGCCGATGTCGTCGCGGCCCCAGGGCCGGGCACCGCTGGCGGCCTCGATCACACCGCCCTCCGCCGCACGACGGGCCGTCACCGCCTCGCCAGCGAGCGCCAGGTCGGCACCACCCCGGCGGGCCCGGGACGGATCAAGCCAAAGCTGCCCGTCGGTCATGCCTTCGCCTCACCTTTGCCGAGTACGGCGTCGGCCCGACCGAGCAAGGCGGCGTAGTCGCCGGTCTTGAGGAAGTCCGTCGCCCCGGAGCCGGCCGGCATGCTCTCGGCGACGAGGTCGCGGGTGGCGTCGGCGGCGGCGGTCGCGGCGGCCCGGATCGTTTCGGTGACTTTTCGGCCGAGCGCCCCGGCGTCGCGGTCCCGGTAGATGGCCGACGTCAGCTCGACCTCGATCAGCTGGCCCTGCGCGCCCACCGTCGCCGTCACCTGCCCGTCGGCCGATCGGCGGGTGACCCGCAGTGCGGCGAGCCGCGTCTGGAGGGTGTCCAAACCGGACCTGAGCTGCTGATATTGCCCATAAACGTCGTCGAATCGGGCCCGTAGCTCGCGATTGACGCCCCGGTCCGCCTGTTCGTCCACCGCCGCCCCTCCCGTCACCGTCGGTAGAGCGAAACAATACCGGCCGCCATCGATCCGTGTAGTCCGGTAGTTTCAATGCGTGATCGACCGTCAACAGGCCGAGCAGCTCGCGGCCACCTGGGCCCGCCGTGACTCGCAGCGCCTCGGCCACGAGTGCACCGCGATGGTCGACGAGTTCGACCTGGGTTACGTCATCACGTCCGTCGTGCCCACCGAGGTGCGCACGGTGCCGGGTGACCTGCCGACGACAGTCATCGACAAGCAGACCGGCAAGGTCACCACCTGGCCCCGGGTGCCGAGCACGGTGGTGGCCGAGCTGTACCGGCGCAGCCAGCCGGCCGGGCCGACCGCTCCCCGCACTGTCGATCCGTCCAGCCTGCTGGTCCGGGAGATCCACCGGGGCGCCACCCCGAACACCGCCGCGCACCTGACCATCGACGGGCGGATCTGGACGGCCCAGGGCACGAAGGCCGACGTGCCGCTCAACCATCACCCGCTCGTCCGCGACTACCTCCACCAACTGCCCCCGGGCGAGTTGGTTCGCGGCGGTGAGGCCCACGCCGAGCTGATCGTGGTCTCCGACGTCCTGCACGAGTACGACCACCGCCGCGCCGCCGAGGGCATCGCGCCGATGGGGCGGGCCGAGGCAGCCGCGCTGTTGGAGAACGCCCGATTCGAGATCTTCCGGATCCGTGAGCCGGGTGATCCCGCTGGTGGGCCCGCCGAGCGGCCCTGCGACTCGTGCACCAGCTTCCTGATTCGAGCCAACGTCCTACCGGAGTCGGCTCGCGCCTACACCGAGACGTGGCGGGCGCCGGAGGCACCCGACCCCGATCCCGGGCGCTTCCCGGCGGAGGTCGCGAACGCGCTGGTCGCGGCCGGGTGGCGGCCACACATCGGGGATCAGATCATGGCCGCCGCCGCGGTACGGGACGTCACGTCGGTGCACGGGCGCAACCATCGGCACGAGGTCTTTCCCGCAGCCGTGGAGGCGCTGACCGCGTTCCCCAGCCTGGTCGGCGCGCGGCGCGGCCGGGGCGAGCAGGTGTGGATCTCCCGTTTCGACATCCGCCCGCACACCATCGCGCACACCGCCGACACCCTCGCGGACTTCGGCGCGGTGCTCGGCGTACGCCTCTTTCCGATCGGCACCGAGCAGCAGGACAGCATCCTGGCGGTGGACGAGCGCGGTCGCGTCTTCGCGCTCGACCAGGCCGGCGAGTGGTTCCTCGGCGACACCATCGACGCCGCGCTGACCACCCTGCTGCTGGGCCGCGCCCCCGCCCGGGTTCACGACGACGGCACCTGGCAGGCCGACTAGCGCGGCGGCGCCACCGGCCTGGAGGGCAACCGCCTCCGGCCTAGAGGGCGAGGCCAGTCAGCACCATGACCCGGGGCTCGGTGTAGTCGTCCATCGCGCTGCGCAGCCCCTCCCGGCCGACGCCACTGCCCTTCACCCCGCCGTACGGCATCTGGTCGGCGCGGTACGACGGCACGTCGCCGACGATCACGCCGCCCACCTCCAGCGCGCGGGCGGCGGCGAAGGCCACGTCCAAGCGCCGCGTGAAGACGCCGGCCTGAAGGCCGTACGCCGAGTCGTTGACCGCGGCGAACGCGGCCTGGTCGTCGGCGACCGGGGCGACCACCAGCACGGGCCCGAACACCTCCTCGGCCACCACCTTGGCGTTCGCCGGCACGCCGGTGAGGACGGTCGGGGGGTAGGTCGCGCCGTCGCGGAGGCCGCCCACCTCGACGGTGCCGCCGGCGGCGACGGCCTCGGCCACCCACGTCTCCACCCGCCGGGCCGCGTCCTCGGACACCATCGGCCCGACGTCGGTCAGTTCGGACGCCGGGTCTCCGGTCCGCAGCCCCCGCACCGCCGCCACCAGCCGGGGCAGGAAGTCGGCGTAGCGAGCGTGGTGCACGTACACCCGCTGGACGGCGATGCACGACTGGCCGGCCTGGTAGTTGGCGAACGTCGCGATGCGCTGCGCGGCGAAGTCCAGGTCCTCGTCGGCGGTCCAGTCCGCGCAGAGCACCGCGGCCGCGTTGCCGCCCAATTCCAGCGTCACGTGTTTCTCGGGTGCGGCCCGGCGGAGAGCCGCGCCGACCGGCCCGGAGCCGGTGAACGACACCACGGGTAGCCGGGGGTCGGTGACCAGTTCGGCGGCGCGGTCGTTGGGCAGCGGCAGCACCGAGAACATCCCGGCCGGGAGGTCGGTCTCGGCCAGCAGCTCGCCGAGCAGCAGCGCGGTCAGAGGTGTCGCGGGCGCGGGCTTGACGATGATCGGTGCGCCGACGGCGATGGCCGGCGCCACCTTGTGGGCGACGAGGTTGAGCGGGAAGTTGAACGGCGTGATGCCCAGCACCGGCCCGCGCGGCACCCTCCGGACCAGCGCGATCCGCCCGCCGGCGGCCGGGTCGGTGTCGAGTCGTTGCAGCTCCCCGGAAAAGCGACGGGCCTCCTCGGCGGCCCAGCGGAAGGTCGACACCGCACGCCCGACCTCGGCGCGGGCCCACTTGAGCGGCTTGCCGTTCTCCGCGGTGATCAGGGCGGCGATCTCGTCCGCGCGCTCGGCGAGCCGCCGGGACACGTGGTCGAGGGCCGCCGCGCGGGCGTGCGCGGGCAGGGCCGCGGCCTGCGCGGCCACCCCGGCCGCCGCGGCGACTGCGGCGTCGACCTGGTCGGGCGTGGCAACCGTGGTACGCCCCACCGGGCGGCCGTCGTACGGGTGGTGGACGGTCAGCTCACCCTCGCCGGCGGCGGGACGGGAGGCGACGAAGAAGGGTGTGGGCTCCACGCCGAGCAGCGTAACCGAGGGACCCGCCGACGGAAACAGTCGCGATAACCCTTGTCTGCCGCGAATTCGGTGGCCAAGATGGCAGAGAGATTGCGATAACCGCCGCAGAACCGCGCCACCGGCCCCCTCGGAGTGATCCCGTCATGAGTGACCAGCAGCAGCTGCGCAACTTCGTCAACGGCTCCTACGTCGACCCGGTCGATGGCGGCTACGCCGACCTGATCGACCCCTGCACCGGTGAGGTGTTCGCCCAGGCCCCGGTCTCCGGCGCCGCCGACGTGGACGCGGCGATGAGCGCCGCCGCCACCGCGTTCGAGAGCTGGCGGGAGGTCACTCCCGCCGAGCGGCAGCGGGCGCTGCTGAAGCTCGCCGACGCCGTGGAGGCGCGGGCCGCCGAACTGGTCGACGCCGAGGTGCGCAACACCGGCAAACCCCGCCAGCTCACCGCCGAGGAGGAGCTTCCCCCGGCGGTGGACCAGTTCCGGTTCTTCGCCGGCGCCGCCCGGATGTTGGAGGGGCGGTCCGCCGGGGAGTACCTGGCAGGGCACACCTCCTACGTGCGGCGTGAGCCAATCGGCGTCTGCGCGCAGGTCACCCCCTGGAACTACCCGTTGATGATGGCGGTCTGGAAGATCGCCCCCGCGCTCGCCGCCGGCAACACGGTGGTGCTCAAACCGTCGGACACCACGCCGGTGTCGACGCTGCTGCTCGCCGAGATCGCCGCCGAGTTCTTCCCGCCGGGGGTGTTCAACGTGGTCTGTGGCGACCGGGACACCGGTCGTACCCTGGTGTCGCACCCGACCCCGCAGCTGGTGTCGATCACCGGCTCGACCCGCGCGGGCATGGAGGTCGCCGCCGCGGCGGCCCCCGACCTGAAGCGGACCCACCTGGAGTTGGGCGGCAAGGCCCCGGTGGTGATCTTCGACGACGCGGACGTGGCGGCGGCGGCCGAGGCCATCGCCCTGGGCGGCTACTTCAACGCCGGGCAGGACTGCACGGCGGCCACCCGGGTGCTCGCCGGCCCCGGCGTCCACGACGACTTCGTGGCGGCGCTCGCCGAGCAGGCCCGCAGCACGAAGACCGGCGCCCCGGACGACGCCGACGTCCTCTACGGTCCGCTGAACAACGCCAACCAGCTCACCCGGGTCAGCGGCTTCGTGGACCGCCTGCCGGACCACGCGGCCATCCAGACCGGCGGGTCCCGGCAGGGCGAACGCGGCTACTTCTACGCGCCGACGGTGGTCTCCGGGCTGCGGCAGGCCGACGAGATCATCCAGGACGAGGTGTTCGGGCCGGTCATCACCGTGCAACGCTTCTCCGACGAGGACGAGGCGGTGCGCTGGGCCAACGGCGTCGACTACGGCCTGTCCGCGTCGGTCTGGACGCGGGACCACGGCCGGGCCATGCGGATGACCCGCCGAATGGACTTCGGCTGCGTCTGGGTCAACACGCACATCCCGTTCGTCTCCGAGATGCCGCACGGTGGCTTCAAGCACTCCGGGCACGGCAAGGACCTCTCGGTCTACAGCCTGGAGGACTACACCCGGATCAAGCACGTCATGCACAACATCGAGGGCTGAACCGTGAGCGCGAGGAGTGAGCCGGGTTTGCGAGCCCCGCAGCCGCGAACGAAGAGCGGCGCCGCGCCGACGTCCGAGGAGCTGCACAAGCGGCGCGGCGGTGCCGTGGCCCGGGGTGTCGGCAGCGTGATCGCGTCCTACGTGGACCACGCGTCCGGCGGGACGATCACCGACGTCGACGGCCGGGAGTGGATCGACTTCGCCGCCGGCATCGCCGTGACCAGCGTGGGCAACTCGGCTCCGAGGGTGGTCGAGGCGGTCCGGGCGCAGGTCGAGCGGTTCACCCACACCTGCTTCATGGTCGCGCCGTACGAGTCGTACGTGGCGGTGTGCGAGCAGCTCAACGCGTTGACGCCCGGCGGGTTCGAGAAGCGCTCGGCGTTGTTCAACTCCGGCGCGGAGGCGGTGGAGAACGCGGTGAAGGTCGCCCGCCATGCCACCGGTCGGCCGGCGGTCGTGGTGTTCGACCACGCGTACCACGGCCGGACCAACCTGACCATGGCGTTGACCGCGAAGAACATGCCGTACAAGCACCGGTTCGGGCCGTTCGCCGGGGAGATCTACCGGGTGCCGATGTCGTACCCGCTGCGCGATGGCGGGCTCTCCGGCGCGGAGGCGGCGACCCGGGCCATCGAGATGATCGAGAAGCAGGTCGGCGCGGAGAACGTCGCCGCGCTGCTCATCGAGCCGATCCAGGGCGAGGGCGGCTTCGTCGTACCCGCGCCGGGTTTTCTGCCCGCGCTGCGTGCCTGGGCGACGGCGGCCGGGGTGGTCTTCGTCGCCGACGAGATCCAGACAGGTTTCTGCCGTACCGGTGACTGGTTCGCCTGTCAGCACGAGGGCGTCGAACCGGACCTGGTGACACTGGCCAAGGGCATCGCCGGTGGTTTGCCGCTGGCTGCGGTGACCGGTCGGGCGGAGCTGATGGACGCGGTGCACGTGGGCGGGCTCGGTGGCACGTACGGCGGCAACCCGATCGCCTGTGCCGCCGCGCTGGCCACCATCGAGACCCTGCACGAGCTGGACCTGGCCGGTGCGGCCCGACGGATCGAGTCGGTGCTGGTCCCCCGGCTACGGGCCATCGCCGAGCGGGACCCCCGGGTCGCCGAGGTACGCGGCCGCGGCGCGATGCTCGCCGTGGAGCTGGTGCTGCCGGGCACGCTCACCCCCGACCCGGTCGCCACCTCGGCGGTCTCGGCGGCCTGTCACGCCGCCGGCCTGCTCACCCTGACCTGCGGCACGTACGGCAACGTGCTGCGCTTCCTGCCCCCGCTGGTGATCTCCGACGAGCAGCTCAGCCGGGGTGCCGATCTCCTCGACGCCGCCTTCGGCTGAGCGGGGGAGGGGCCCGGTGCACGGGCCCCTCCCCCGACGTCAGCGCAGCACCTCGACCGTGTTGCGGCGCACCAGGTTCTTGCCCGGCTCGCGGATCTGCTCCATGGCGGCGGAGTTGAGCAGCACGCAGCTGCCCGACGGGCCGGTCACCGTCACCGTGGTCGCCCGGTTGTTGTCCAGGTTGGTCACCCGCAGTCGGGTGCCCACCGGGAACTGCCCGCTGGTCGCCGCCGGCCCGGCCGCCTCCTCGAAGAAGGTGATCGCTCCCGAGCACGCCGACCGGGGCGCCGGCCCGGGCGCGCCGGGCGACGCCGCGCCGGGGCGGACCGTGCCGGGTGCCGGTGCGGCGGCGGGCGGTGCCGCGCCGTCCACGCGTTCCACCACGTTGCGGCGGATCACGTTCTTCCCCGGCTCCCGGACCAGCTCCATGGCCGCCGCGTTGAGCAGCACGCAACTGCCCGACGGGCCGGTCACCGTCACCGTGGCCGCCCGGTTGTTGTCCAGGTTCGTCACCCGCAGCCGGGTACCCACCGGGAACCGGTCGCTGGTCGCCGCCGGCGCACCGCCCTCCGCCGAGAAGGTGACCGAGCCGGAGCAGACCGACGAACGTGCCGGGGCCGTGTCGGCGAACCCGAAGCTGGTCCCCACCGACACGCCCACCGCGGCGAGCACCGCCACGCTCGCCGCCAGCACGTGCCTGCGCTGCACCCTCATCGCCGTCACTCCCGTCCTCGGTGGTGTCCTTCACCCACCGGTACGGACCGGAGCGTCCTACCGTTCAGCCGGCACGGGTATCGATCGTGCGGCGGCCAGGTCCACCGGCCCGTACCGGGTGCACGGCGCCCCGGTGATCAGCGCCCAGTAACGGTCGCCGTACGACCAGTGCCACCACTCGGTCGGGTAGTTCACCATCCCGGCGCCGCCGAGGGCGTCCACCATGACCTGCCGGTGCCGACGGGCGGCGCCACCGATCGTCGGCGCGTCGGTGAAGCAGGCGTCGGCGCTGTCCTCCGGGGTGGCGTCGATGGCCGTGCCCAGGTCCAGCTCCACGCCGTCGTCGGTGCAGAGCGTCAGGTCCACCGCGCCGCCCGTGCTGTGCGGGGCCACCTCGACCGGTGAGACGAACTTCGTGGTCTCCCGGTGCAGCCGCTGCGGTGACCAGTCCGGGTGCCGTCGGCGCAGTTCGTCCCGGTAGCCGGTGAAGATGGCCAGTTGCGCCTGGTACGGCCGGTAGCCCTCGACCACCAGCAGCCGCAGCCCACCGGGCAGGGCGCGCTGCGCGGCCAGCAGGCGGTCCACGACACCGGCCCGCAACCGGGCGTACGCCCCGGCCGGGTCGGCCGCCCGGGCGTCGAGCCGCAACTCCGGCAGCTCACGCAGGTCCACGAACTCCTCGCCGTCGTCGGCGCTGGGCATCGCCGCCACCCGGGGATCGGAGAGCAGGATCATCGGGCGCTCCCCGCCGTGCTCGCGGACCGTTCCGCGTGCCGGACCCGGGCCAACTCGACGAGTCGGTCCACCACCTCCCGATAGCTGACCCCGACGGCGGCCCACACCTTCGGGTACATCGAGTGCGCCGTGAAGCCCGGCATCGTGTTCAGCTCGTTCACGTACAGCTCACCGGCCGTCTCGTCGTAGAAGAAGTCGACCCGGGCCAGACCCCAACCGCCGATCGCGGCGAACGCCCGCAGTGACAGCTCGCGGACCCGCGCGGTCACCTCGTCCGGCAGCTCGGCGGGGACGATCATCGGGTCGGCGTCGCCGAAGTACTTCTGCTGGTAGTCGAACCAGCCGCCGGTGACCCGCACCTCGCCCACCGCCGACGCCTCAGGACGCCAGCCGCCGAGCACCGCGCACTCCAACTCCCGGCCGGCGACCCCCTGCTCGACCATGACGAGCTGGTCGTGGCGAAGCGCCTCCTCCACGGCGGCGGCCAGGTCGTCACCCTCACCGACACGGGAGATGCCGATCGACGAACCCATGCTGGCCGGCTTGACGAAGAGTGGCCGGCTCAGCCCGGTCACCAGCTTCTCCGCGTCGTCGACCGCCCGGTAGGTGTGCGCGTCGAACGCCACGTACGGGGTGACGGGGATGCCCTCGGCGCGCAGCGCCCGCTTCATCGCCACCTTGTTCATGCCCACCGCCGAGGCGAGGATGCCGCACCCGACGTACGGCACGTTCAGCGACTCCAGCAGCCCCTGCACCACACCGTCCTCCCCGTACGGACCGTGCAGCACCGGGAAGACCACGTCCAGCTCGGCGTGCACCGCGCCGGGGGCGTTACCGGCGGACACCTGCACGACGCCCGGACGCGGACCGGCCCGCAGCTCCACGGCCGGCCCGGTCACCACCAACTGGTCGTCGATGGCCCGCTCACCGGCTGGTCGGTCGCGCAACTCGGCCAGCAGCGCGTCGGGCATCAGCCGAAGACCGCCGGTGCGGGTGACGCCGATGGCGACCGTGCGGTAGCCGCCGCCGGCGAGCGCCCGGGCCACCCCGAGCGCCGAGGCGCACGACACCTCGTGCTCCGCCGACGGTCCACCGAACAGGATTCCGATCCGAATCGGCGCGCTCACGCCGCCGCCCCTTCCCCAGCCAGGTCGGCGGAACGCGGGGCCATCAACCGGGCCACCAACGCCGCCTCCACGTTTCCGCCGGTCAGCACCACGCCGATCGTCCGCCGCCGGTCTTTCCCCGGCGGAAGCCGAAGGGCGCCGGCCAGGCCGGCCGCCCCGGACGGCTCGGCGAGCACCTTCAGCTCCGTCAGGATCAGCCGGAACGCCGCCGCGATCTCGTCGTCGTCGACTCGGACGACCCCGCGCAGGGTGTCCCGCACGATGGCGAACGGCAGCTCACCCACGCAGGACGGCCGCAACCCGTCCGCGATGGTGGGCGCCGACACGACCGGCACGCGAACGCCTGCCGCCAGGCTGCGGGCGAGCGAGTCGCAGCCCATCGGCTCCACGCCGTACACCTCGATGCCGGAGCCGGCGGCGGCCAGGCACGCGCCGGCCACCCCACCACCACCACCCACCGGTACGACGAGCGCGTCCAACGGCGTCCCCGCGCGCTCGGCCTCCTCGATCAGCTCCAGGCTCGCGGTGCCCTGCCCGGCGATCACGTCCGGGTGGTCGTACGCGTCGATGACCGGGTGACCACTCTCGTCGCTGAGCCCGTTGGCCACCGCCACCCGCTCCTCGACGCCGGTGCCGGCGAAGACCACCCGGGCCCCGGCCGCGCGTGCCCGGTCGACCTTCGTCGGCGCCGCGTCGACCGGCAGCACCACTGTCGCCGCGAGCCCGTGCTGCCGGGCCGCCAAGGCCACCGCCACCGCGTGGTTTCCGGTGCTCTGCGCGATCACCCCGCTGTGGCCGGCCGCGGCGAGGCGGCCGACCGCGCGCAGCGCGCCCCGCATCTTGTAGGAGCCGCCGTTCTGGAGGTTCTCGGCCTTGAGCAGGACCCGCGCCCCGGCGAGCTCGTCGATCACCGGGGACCGCAGCACGGGCGTGCGGACCACGCGGCCGGCAAGCCAGCGGCTGGCCTCCTCGACATCGGGCCGGACCTGGCCAACGGTGCGTGACATCATCTCTCCTTTTCGGGCACACCACTCCCGGGATCCAGCGGTACGTGGACCCCGGGAAAGGTGGGTGGAAGTGTCAGGTCAGAGTGGGTAGCTGGACGTCGACCCGCAGACCGCCGTACTCGGCGGGCCGGGCCGCGATGATGCCGTCGTGCGCCTGTGTGATCGAGCGGGCGATGGCCAGGCCCAGACCGGCCCCGCCGCCCTGGGAGGTCCGGTCCCGGGCGAGCCGGCGGAACGGCTCGAACAGACCGGCCACCGCCTCGGCCGGCACGGGCTGACCGGTGTTGACCACGGACAGCGCGGGCACGCCGCTCACCACGACGGTCAGCGAGCCGCCCGGCCGGTTGTACTTGATGCCGTTCTCCACCAGATTGGTGACCAGTCGCTCCAGCAACACCCGCTCGCCGACGACGACTCGGGGCGCGAGGTTGGTCTCGATGGTGATCTCAGCCTCCCGGGCCCGGTCCAGGTACCCGGCCAGCACCGCCTCGACGATCGTGTCCAACCGCTGGGGTATCCGCGAACGGAGGCCCTGGTCACTCTCGCTGAGCGCGAGCAGGCCCTCGATCAGGCGTTCGTTGCGCTCATTGGTCTCCAGCAGCTGACCGGTCAACAACTCCAGCTGCTCGCCGCTGAGCGCCCTGGCCATGCCGACCTCGATGAGCGTCCGCTGCACGGCGAGCGGCGTACGCAGCTCGTGCGAGGCGTTCGCGGCGAACCGCCGCTGCCCCTCGTACCCGGCGGAGACGCGTTCCATCATCTCGTCGATCGCCCGGGCCAGCCGGGCCAACTCGTCGCGGCCCCGGGGCCGGATCCGGTGGCCGAGGTTCTGCGGGCCGAGGTGCCCGATCGGCCCGGCCAGGTCGGCGACCGGGCGCAGGCACCAGACCGCGCCGAACCAGAGCCCCACCAGGGCGGCCACTGTCACGAGCAGTACGGCCGCCAGGGGCAGCACGAACGCCCCCGGCCGCACGTCGCGGCACACCGTCGACAACCCGGGCATGGGCAGGTCACAGAACTGCTGCCCCCAGGTCCAGGTCACGCCCGTCAGCCACTTGCCGATCGCCGGCAGCAGCGGCCCGGCCAGCAGCGCCAGCAGCCCCACCAGCAGCACCCGACGTCGGGGCGTCCAGCTCACGCCGTACCACCGATGCGGTAGCCGGCCTTCGGAACGGTGTGGATGATCGCGGGGTCGCCGAGCTTCTTGCGCAGGGTCATCACGGTGACCCGTACGGCGTTGGTGAACGGGTCGGCGAACTCGTCCCAGGCCTGCTCCAGCAACTCCTCGGCGCTGACCACCTGACCGTCGGCGCGCAGCAGCACGTGCAGCACCGCGAACTCCTTGGGGCTCAGCGCGAGCGGGCGGCCGTCCCGGGCGGCCACGTGCCGGCCCACGTCCAGCACCAGGCCGTCCTGAGCGAGCACCGGCGGCAGCGCCGGCGTGGACCGTCGCCCGAGGGCCTGCACCCGGGCCACCAACTCGGCGAAGGCGAACGGCTTGGTCAGGTAGTCGTCCGCGCCGAGGCCGAGGCCCTCCACGCGGTCCCGAATGCCGGCCGCCGCGGTGAGCAACAGCACCCGGGTACCAACCTGTGAGTCGGCGATGCTGCGGCACACCTCGTCGCCGGTGTGCCCGGGCATGTCCCGATCCAGCACCGCGACGTCGTACCGGTTCACCCCGACCCGCTCCAGCGCACCGTCACCGTCGTAGCAGACGTCGACGGCCATCGAAAGGCGCCGCAGCCCTTCGGCCACCGTGTCCGCCAACAACCGCTCGTCGTCCGCCACCAGCACCCGCACGTTTTCCGCTCCCCGAGTTCGGCTTGCCCGGCATACCGTCGCAGGCCCGGGTTAAGGGTTCTGTAAGCACCCGCCGCAGCCATCCTCCACGCGAGTGTCCAGCGGGCAAACCACCGCAAGCCCGGCCCCGCCGACTTCGTGCCCGTCTCACGCCATCTGCGCGGTCCGTCCCAACAACCACGGCGCCGACATGAGGAGTGACCTGCGTCACGGCGCCCCCTTGAAGACCCCGAACGCGCCCGCCCAGCCCCAGCCCTGCCCCAGCCCCCGGCCTTCGGCCCTCAGCCCTCGGCCCTCGGCCCTCGGACAGTCGATCATGGAGTTGTGGTGGGGATTAAATCCCGTTTCGAGCTTTTCGTGAGGCACCACAACTCCATGATCGACGGGAGCGATGGGGTGAAAGGGAGGGAGTGGGCTAGGGGCGCAGGAGGGGAATCATGGTTCGCACGATGTGGGCGGGACGACGGTAGAGGTCCCGGTCCGTGAAGTGGCGCATTTGCCAGCCGTTGGCGGCGAGCCAGTTCATTCGAGAGCGATCGTGCTGGAGGCGAGCACGGTCCAGATGAGATGACCCGTCGTACTCGACGCCGACGTGGTGTTGCCGGTACCCCAGATCCAGGCGGTAGAGCGGTATCCCGTAGCTGTCTGGGACCCAGATCTGCGGCTCCGGCGGTGGCAAACCGCCGTCTATCAGCACCAGGCGCAGCTGGCTCTCCTGCCGACACTCTGCCCGAGGATCGGCGCGCGGTACGAGATCGCGCGCCTGACAGACTCCCCGCAAACGATCGTGCCGAGCGACCTCGACCCGAAGCTCCTCGGGCTGGCAGGCACCTACGCGAAGACAAAGATCCAGCAGCGGCATCGCTTCCATCCGACGCAACGACCGGGCCAGGTCCACCGCGCACCTGACGGCGGGCGCGCAAGGCACTCCGGCGAGCAGCACCGGATCACGCACCGGCAGCACCGCCTCGTGGGTAACGACGCCTCGAATGTTCGGGACCTTCTCCCCCGCCGGCACGATCACGTGGACGTCAGGGCTTCGGACGTCACCGAAGCCATGCAGTTGCGCGCCGGTGTGAAAGCCGACGACGGCTGTGGCGGGCAGCCGCCGGAAGATTGCCGGTAGGCGTCCAGCCTGGTCGGCTGACGGCGCGTAGATGCTCCGCGACATCCGGTGCAGGCTGGACAGATCGAGCAACCTGCGAACTTGTTCCCGACTAAGGCCGGCCGCGAGTAACTCCGAGTATCGATACAGAGGCTCTGCCATGCCGCAGGAATCTGCAGCACCAGGCCAGCAACTCTCGACCCCAGCCCAGCACCCTGTGGACAACTAGCAGGCCTGTGCACAACCGCCGAAGTTCAGCCCATCCGTGCTATGCGCCGAGTTCCACTGCCTGCGTCGATCATGGAGTTGTGGTGCCGGACAGAAGCCTCGGAACAGCTCTTTCCGCCCACCACAACTCCATGATCGACGCGGTCCAGCGGTTCAGCGGGGCTGGGGGCCAGGGCGGGGGTTAGTCGCAGGCTATGCCGTCGCCGTCTCGGTCCAGGTCGTAGATGTCGTCGCCGATCACCCTGATCGGCCCGCTGACGTAGGCGGGGCCGTTGCCACTGCCACCCGCGCAGTCGACGTCGCTGGCGATCGGGACGCAGCCGCTGTAGTTCGGGTCGCACTTCGACGACTGTGGCTTTTGGGTGCCGACGGCGACGACCTGGGTCACCGGCTGCTTCGCCACGACGGACTTGACCAGCTTCTTGGCCGTCCGCACGCCGTCGGTGGTGGTCACCTCGTAGGTCAGGGTCCGCACGCCGTTCACGCCCTTGGTGCGGACGACCCGTTTGCCCTCGGCCAGCGACGAGTCCTTGACGGTCCGCTCGCCGTACCGGATCGCGGCCCGCTCCGTCACGGTCGTCACCTGCACCACCGGCGCGGCTGCCGCCGACGAGGGCACGGTGGAGGGCACCGCGACCGGCGACTCCGCCAGGGCGAGGGCCTCCTCCGTCGGCTCGCCGGACGCCGCCAGGATCGGCTGCTGCGGCTCCTCGGCGGCGGTACCGGTCTTGCTGGGCTCCGGCTCGCCGGTCAACGCGCCGACGATGGCGGTGCCGGCGCAGCAGAGCAGGAGGATCGACAGGGCCACCGAGCCGAGGATCACGGCGACGCGGCTGGCGGGAGTGGCTCGGCGGAACCAGTTCGGTCGCGGCGTCTCGCCGAACGACTGCGGGTACGGCGGCCCCGGGTTCTGTGGTGGTTGCATCGTCACGGCGATGAGTGTCGTCGCAAACACAGTGTGCAATATCCACCGTCGCGTTTGTCACCTGCGCCTTTCGCTTCGCATGAAGGATCGGTGGGCGCACTTGCGGGCACCGTGTCGACAGGCGCGGCAACCCGGCGGGTCAGCAGAGCAGGGCCGATCGTGCGCGTGTCGGCACCAACAAAAGCCGCAGACCCCCACGCACCGGAGCGACAAGCGATCGGGTGTCCAACGGCGACGACGTAACTGTCGCGATGCCGTCAGCCGGGCAGACTCACCGTTCCTCCAAGCCCCAGGGCGAGCCGTAGCCGATGAGCAGGTCGAGGAAGGGCATCGGGGGGAGCGCCTCCGGGCCGAGCACCCCGACACCTGCCCACGCGCCGGTGGCGAGCAACTCCAACGCGACGACCGGGTTGACGGCGGTCTGCCAGACCACCGCCTGGTGCCCGTACTCCCGCATCGACCACTCGTTGTCGACCACG
Source organism: Micromonospora sp. NPDC050784 (assembly GCF_044456765.1). NCBI lineage: Bacteria > Bacillati > Actinomycetota > Actinomycetes > Micromonosporales > Micromonosporaceae > Micromonospora > Micromonospora sp. NPDC050784. Next base: position 214,936 of record NZ_JBITGG010000005.1, read on the forward strand.
TGGTAGAGGTAGACCTCGCGGGGTTGCCCGTCCGGGCCGAGGCCGCGTACCCAGGTGCCGGCGCAGGTCTTGCCGCGCATTCGGGCGCCGAGCGTGGCCGGGTCGGGCAGGCTCGCGGCTACCACATCACGCGGGGAGACGTCGACGCCGCGGACCCGCACCGGGGAGACCGCGTCCAGACCGAGCTTGTGCAGCGTCTTGAGCACGTCGATGAACTCGTCGCCGAGGCCGTACTTGAAGGTGACCCGCCGCGCCTTGACCCAGCGCGGGATGAGCAGCACCTCCTCGTGCTCGACGTTGACGCACTCGACCGGCCCGATCCCCTCCGGAAAGTGGAAGACCTCCGGCTCGGAGAACGGTTCGGTGGTGAACCAGCCCCGGTCCCGCTCCCAGACGACCGGCGGGTTGAGGCACTCCTCGATGGTGGTCCAGATGGAGAACGAGGGCGCGAAGTCGTACCCGTCGACGGTGAGGTTCGCGCCGTCTCGGACGCCGATCTCGTCGATCTCGCTGAACAGTTCGTCGGCGGCGTAGCGGGCGAACACGTCGGAGAGGCCGGGCTCGACGCCGATGCCGCACAGCGCCAGCCGACCGGCCGCGGACCAGGTGTCGGCCAGCGCGAACTGTTCGTCGCCGAGCTTCACCCCGGTCTCGGCGTGTGACAGCGACATCGCCATGTCCAGGTAGTCCGCGCCGGCCGCGAACGCACCGTTGAAGATCGGCATGACGAACCGCGGGTCGACGGCATTGAGCACGTGCGTGATCCGGTGCTCCCGGCACAGCGCGGTGACCGCGTCGGCCGAGGAGGCGTCCACCTGGGCGGCGACGAACCGGGCACCGTGCCCGGCGACGGCCCGCTCGGCGCGAACGGGGTCGTGGTCGGCGACCACCATGATCTCGAAGAAGGCCCGTCGGGCGGCGATGGCTACGGCGGCGGAGCCGACGCCACCGGCGCCGACGAGGAGGACACGCATCAGGAATCAAACCCCAAACCGAAACGATCGAGAGTACGGAGCCAGAGGTCGCGCCGGCCCTCACGCGCGTCGGCGCGGGCCAGTGACCAGCGGGTGAGATTGATGCCGACCGCGCGGACGGGTTCCGGTGGGAACGGCAGTGGCTTGCGGCGAACCAGATCGAGCCCGGTCAGCGGGGTGTTCCCGCCGTCGAGCAGGTCGAGCAGCACCCGGGCGCCGAAGCGGGTGGCCCCGACGCCGAGGCCGGTGTAGCCGGCCGCGTACGCCAGCCGACCGCCGTAGGCGGTGCCGAAGAACGGGCAGAACCGGGTGCAGGTGTCGATGACACCGCCCCAGCGGTGGCTGAACCGCACGTCGGCGAGCTGCGGGAACGTGGTGAAGAAGTGGCGGGCGAGGGTGGTGAAGGTGGCCGGTCGTTGCTCCAGCTCGGGCGCGACCCGATTGCCGTAGTGGTAGACGGCGTCGTAGCCGCCGAAGAGGATCCGCCCGTCCGTGGTGATCCGGTAGTAGTGGAACTGGTTGGCGGTGTCGGCGAGCCCCTGCCGGTTGCGCCACCCGATGGCGTCGCGCTGGGCCGGGGTGAGCGGTTCGGTCATCAGCACGTGGTCGTAGACCGGCACCAGGTACGCCCGCAGTCGGCGCAGCAGCGGCGGGAACGCGTTGGTGGCCAGCACGATCCGGCGCGCCCGTACCGAGCCGGGTCTGCCGGTGGCCCCGGTGCCGGCCCGGCCAGGGTCGGCCGGGTGGGCGGCGGGATCGGTGCCCAGGGTGCTGGCGTGCAGTGCGGCACTGTCGGTGCGCAGGCCGGTGACCCGGGTGTGCTCGTGCACGCGTACGCCGAGGTCGAGGCAGGCGCGGCGCAGACCCCAGGCCAGCTTCGCCGGGTCCACCATGGCCACCCGGTCGGCGTCGAACATCCCGCCCAGGTACGTCGGTGAGTGCACCTCGGCGCGCACCTCGTCGCGGTCCAGGAGCCGCACCCGGTGGCCGTACCGGCGGGCCAGGTCCGCGTCGGCGGCCAACCCGTCGAGTTGGTACGGCTCGACGGCGACGGCCAGCTCACCGGTGCGCTCGAAGTCGCAGTCGATGTCGAACTTCGCGACGGTGGCGGCGATGGCGTCCAGGTTCTCCCGGCCGAGGCGTTCCAACTCGCCGACCTCGTCGGGAAACCGGTCGACGCCGTTGGCGAGACCGTGCGTCAACGAGGCGGCGCAGAACCCGCCGTTGCGGCCGGACGCGGCCCAACCGCAGGTCCCGGCGTCGACGAGCAGCACGTCCCGGTCCGGGTCCGCCTGTTTCGCCAACAATGCGGCCCACAGTCCGCCGTAACCGCCACCGATCACCAGCAGGTCGGCGGAGTGCCGACCAGCCAGTGGCGGCAGCGGGTCGGGGCGGTCCGGGCGATCGAGCCAGTACGGCACCGGTGCCGCGTCGGCCAGTGCCCACCCGGTATGCGGGAGCGTCATGACGGCCCACCGGTCGGCCGAACCGCATCCGGGAGCGTCATGACGGCCCACCGGTCGGCCGAACCGCAGGCGGGGGCGTCATGACGGCCGACGCGCGGGACGTGCCGGCCCGGCCAGCAGGTTGGCGCGGCGGGCCCGTCGACCGCGCAGCGAACTGAGCCCGACGAGCAGCAGCGCGACCGCGAACATCGCGGTGCCGATCACGTTGACCTGCGGGGGGATGCCACGCTGGGCAGCGCCCCAGACGTACATCGGGAAGGTGACGGTGGTGCCGGCGTTGAAGTTCGTGATGATGAAGTCGTCGAAGCTCAACGAGAAGGCCAGCAGCGCGGCGGCCACAATGCCGGGCAGCACCAGGGGCAGGGTGATCCGCCGGAAGGTCTGCCACTCGTTGGCGTAGAGGTCCATGGCGGCCTCCTCCAGCCGCCGGTCCATCCCGGCGAGCCGCGCCTTCACCGTGACGACCACGAACGACACGCAGAACATCACGTGCGCGATCACGATGGTCCAGAACCCCTGCGGTACGCCCGCCGACACGAACAGGGCCAGCAACGACGTGCCCATCACCAACTCCGGGGTGGCCATCGGCAGGAAGATCAGCACGTTGATCCCGGACCGGCCCCGGAACCGGTGCCGGACCAGCGCGAACGCCATCAGGGTGCCGAGCACGGTGGCGACCACGGTGGCGATGAAGCCGATCTGCACGCTGCGGACCACCGCGTCACACATGTCCGAGGTGGCGCACGGCTGCCGCCAGTTGTCGAGGGTGAACTCGTTGAAGTCGTACGACAGTCGACTCGACGGCCGGTTGAACGACAGAGCGGCCACCACCAGGATGGGCAGCGCCAGGTAGCCGAGCACCAGCAACCCCACGATCATCACCCAGCGGTCCGCCAGCCAACGGGAAACCCTCATCAGAGCCGCCTTTCGTCCCCGACTGCGGGGCTCCGCTGCGCTGCACTCCTCGCGCTCACAGGACCTCCTCCGTGCCAGCCCTGCGCAGGTAGCCGAAGACCACCGCGAGGATCGCCGCCATCAGCAGGAACGACAGCGCGGCGCCCTGCGGGTAGTCCAGTCGGACCAGGAACGCCGAGTCGATGACATTGCCGATCATGTATTCGTTCGGGGTGCCGAGCAGTTCCGCGTTGATGTAGTCGCCGCTGGCCGGGATGAAGAACAGCAGCGTGCCGGCGACCAGACCGGGCATGGACAGCGGCAGGGTCACCCGACGGAACGCCTGCACCGGGCTCGCGTACAGGTCGGTGGCCGCCTCCAGCAGCCGGTGGTCCAGCCGCTCCAGGCTCGCGTACAGCGGCAGCACCAGGAACGGCAGGAAGTTGTACGTCAGGCCGAGCACCACAGCGAACGGGGTGGCCAACAGCCGGCCGTCCGGGGCGAGCAGGTGCACGTCCCGGAGCAGACCGACGAGCGCGCCGTTGTCCGACAGGATCGTCTTCCAGGCCAGCGTCCGGACCAGGAAGCTGGTGAACATCGGCGCGACGACGCACACCAGCAGCAGGTTCTTCCAGCGGCCGGCCTTCTGCGCGATGGCGTACGCCAGTGGGTAGCCCAGCAGCAACGCCAGCACCAGGGCCAGCCCGGCGTAGCCGAACGAGCGCAGGAACTGCGGCCAGTACGCCTGCACCACGTCCGGATAGTTGCCGACCGCCCAGGTCATCGCGTACCCGGTGGACAGCGAGCCGCTGGGGTCGTACAGGCTGGCCGCCGCCAACTGCACCAGCGGCACACCGAAGAAGATGAGCAGCCAGGCCGCGCCGGGCAACAACAGGAGGTACGGCAGGAGTCGGCGCCGCCCGGAACGGGCTGCCGGTGGCGCGGGTGGCGGGTGCCCCGATCCGGTGGGGGCCAGCAGGGTCACGACGACGCACCCACCGGCTCGTCGAGCACCGGTGACGTCCGGTCGCTGTCGGCGGCGTCGCGGGGCAGCAGGAACGCGTGCCGCGGATCCCAGTACGCCACGGCCTCACTGCCGACTGCCACCCGCGCCGATGTCCCGCTGTTGGCGGCGAAGACCGACAACTCGGTGCCCCAGCCGGTGCGCAGCAGGTACTGCGTGCTGACTCCCACGTAGGAGGCGTCGGTGACCACCCCGGTGACGTGCTGATGCCCAGCGGGCACCTGGTCGGCGGAGCCGACCAGAATCAGCTTCTCCGGGCGTACCCCCAGGTGGACGGGGCCGTGGTCGGCCCGCGACCGGCCCGCGGGCACCGAGAAGCGCGTGCCGTGCGCCGTCACCGCGACGTCGCCGCCGCTGGCGCCGGTGGCCTCGCCGGCGAGCAGGTTGGACTGGCCGAGGAAGTTCGCCACGAAGGCGGTGGCGGGAAACTCGTAGATGTCGGCCGGGGCACCCAACTGCTCGATCCGGCCGGCGTTCATCACCGCGACGGTGTCGGCCATGGTCATGGCCTCCTCCTGGTCGTGGGTGACGTGGACGAAGGTGATGCCGACCTCGGTCTGGATCCGCTTCAGCTCGATCTGCATCTGTCGGCGCAGCTTGAGGTCGAGAGCGCCCAGTGGTTCGTCGAGCAGCAGCACCTGCGGCCGGTTGATCAGTGCGCGGGCCAGCGCGACCCGCTGCTGCTGACCACCGGAGAGCTGGGCGGGGCGGCGGTTGCCGTAGCCGTCGAGTTGCACGAGCGACAGCATCCGGGTGACCTCGTCGTCGACCGAGCGGATGCCGCGTCGGCGCAGCCCGAAGGCGACGTTCTCGAAGATGTTCAGGTGCGGGAAGAGCGCGTAGCTCTGGAAGACGGTGTTGACCGGTCGTTTGTACGGCCGCAGTCGGGCGATGTCCCGGTCACCGAGCAGCACCTGGCCGCTGGTCGGCTCTTCCAGGCCGGCGATCATCCGCAACGTGGTGGTCTTGCCGCAGCCGGACGCGCCGAGCAGCGCGAAGAACGAGCCCTGCTCGATGGTCAGGCTCAGGTCGTCGACAGCGGTGAAGACGCCGAACCGTTTGGTGAGGTTGGCCAGGCGCAGGTCGCCGGCGGGTGTCTCGCGCGCCATCCTCCTCACGCCCCGATGACCTGTTGGAACTTGCCCTCGTACTCCTTCTCCTGCTTCTCGTCCAGGGCCATGAACACCTTGGACTTCGACAGCAGCGCCTCGTCCGGGAAGATCAGCGGGTTGGCGGCCAGCTCGGGGTCGATCTTTTCCATCTCGGCCTGAGCGCCCTTGACCGGGCAGATGTAGTTGACGTACGCGGCCAGCTTCGCCGCGACCGCCGGCTCGTAGTAGTAGTTGATCAGCGCTTCGGCGTTGCCCTTGTGGGTGGCCTTGTTGGGGACCATCATGTTGTCGCTGTAGAGCATCACGCCGGAGTCCGGCGCGACGAACCGGACCTTCTCGTCCTCAGTGGAGAGCTGGATGACGTCGCCGGACCAGCCGATGCACGCGGCGATGTCGCCCTTGGCCAGGTCGGGCGCGTAGTCGTTGCCGGTGAACTTGCGGATCTGCCCGGAGTCGACGGCCTTCTTGAGCTTGTTGAGGGCGTCGTCGAACTGGGCGGCGGTGAAGTTGGCCGGGTCGTGCCCGTTGGACCCGAGCAGCAGGCCCATGGTGTCGCGCATCTCGCTGAGCGCGGTCACCTTGCCCTTGAGGTCGGGGCGGGTGAGCAGTTCGTCGACCGTCCGCAGTTCCTTCGTGACGTTGCCGTTGTACGCCAGGCCGGCGAGGCCGGACTGCCACGGAATGGAGATCCGGTTCTCGGCATCGAAGGGGCGGTTGAGCAGCGACGGAAGCAGGTTGGCCTGCACGTTCGGGATCTTCGCCGGGTCCAGCTTCTGGATCCAGCCGAGCCGGATCATCCGGGCCGCCATCCAGTCGGTCAGCACGATGATGTCGCGGTCGGTGCTCTGACAGGCGGCGAGCTGGTTCTGCACCTTGCCGAAGAACTCGTTGTTGTCGTTGATGTCCTCGGTGTAGGTCACCTGAATGCCGGTCTTCGTGATGAACTCGTCGAGGCTCGGTCGCTTGGACTCGTCCTTGTCGTCCACGTCCATGTACTGCGGCCAGTTGGCGAAGGCCAGTTTCTTCTCGGTGCTAGAGAGGTCCTCGCTGACGCAGCCAGCTTCGGTCTGCTGCGCGCCCTTGGTGCCGCAGCCCGCGAGGCTGCCGCCCATGGTGAGCAGGGCGGCCGAACCGAGAGTGCCGGTGAGCAGTCCACGCCGGGAGAGGGGCCGGAGGGGAGTACGCATGACGACTCCTAGGGGGTCATCGTCGGCGGGCGGGACGGGGGAGGCACGCCGGCGGGAATGTCGGGAGGGTCAAGTGCCATGGACGACTGATCCTGACATGAGGTGACCTCCCTTACAAGGGATTCCGTTGCGGGAATAGCGATGCACGACGAAATACGCCAGACTGCGCGGGGATACACGCGCGACATCACGATTCGGGACATGGGGAGCGGGCAATGACAAACCGGCAGCACGAGAACAGCAACGGCGGTCGACGCGTCGCTGTCCGTGAAGGCGCCAATCACGCTCTGCTGGATGACGTGGCCAAACAGATCATCGAGCAGCTCCAGGAGGACGGCCGCCGCCCGTACGCGACGATCGGCAAGGCGGTGGGGCTGTCCGAGGCGGCCGTCCGTCAGCGGGTGCAGCGACTACTGGACTCCGGCGTGATGCAGATCGTGGCGGTGACCGATCCGCTCCAGCTCGGCTTCAACCGGCAGGCGATGATCGGCCTACGTACCGACGGCGACCTGGAGGCGGTCGCGGATCGGCTGGCCGAGCTGGACGAGGTCGACTACGTGGTGATCACCGCCGGGTCGTTCGACCTGCTCACCGAGGTGGTCTGCCGCAACGACGACCACCTGCTGGAGATCCTGCAACGGCTGCGCGCGGTGCCCGGGGTGCTCTCCACCGAGGCGTTCGTCTACCTCAAGCTGCGCAAGCAGACCTACACCTGGGGTACGGCCTGAACTTCCCTTGATCCACTCGGCTTTCCGGAAGTCGGGGTGTCCCGGCCGCCGTGATGCCCCGGTTTCCGTGAACCCGAGTGGATCAGCGGCCCGTCGCGCCTACCGTTGCGACCGCGCCCACCGCGCCGATGAACGACGACCAGGCGGCCGGGGGGAAGGTCAGGGTGCCGCCGTCGCGGTCCTTGCTGTCGCGGACCAGCACCCGGCCGGGCAGGTTGTCGGCCACCTCGACGCAAGCGCCGCCGTTGTTGCTGCTGCGGGTTGCGGTGCGCCAGCGGGCGTCGGTCATGTCCATGTCGTGACCACTTCCCTGATCAGCTCGATCGACCGTCGTTGGGGGAACGCCTCCCCGGTGACGCTCTCCCACCTGCGTCCCAGGCTAGCGACGTCGAGGGGATCGGTCACGACCTGGCCGCGGAGCTGATTGTCGAGATACGCCAATTCCGCCCCGTCGGGCAGCCGCCCCAGAATGAACGGTCCGGCCAGCCCGGTGTGCCACGGGCTCTCGGCCGGGATGACCCGGACCTGCACGTGCTCCCACTCGGCCACATTGGCGAGGTGGGCCAGTTGGCCGGCCATCACGGCGCGGTCGCCGACCGGCCGGCGCAGCACCACCTCGTCGACCACCGCCACGAGCTGCGGTGGAGCATCACGGCACAGGACCGCCTGCCGTTCGAGCCGGCCCGCCACGATCTGGTCCACCTCGGACGGTGCCACCAGCCCGCCGGTGCCCAGGATCGCCCGGGCGTACCCCTCGGTTTGCAGCAGACCCGGCACGAGCAGCGGCTCGTACCACCGGAGCGAGGTGGCGTCCTGTTCCAACTCGGCCCACGGCCGGAACCACGGCAGGTCACGACGACGGAACGGCTCCGGCCAGAGGTCAGCCGCGTCCCGGCATAGAACCTCCGCCACCGCCACCCGGGTACGCGGATGCGGGATGCGCCCCGCAGCGAGCCACCGCGCCGCCGTCTTGGGGTCGACGCCGACCTTCTCGGCCAACGACTCGACCGTCTCCCCCACCTCGGCCATCGCCACCCGCAAAGCCTCGTTCGCCACCGGACCCTCCCGCCGCTCCTCCGTGCCGTAACGGACGATCCGGAATGCTCCGCCGCCCAGCAGGCGCGCTGTGACGCCGCTCGATGCACGTTGCGGCGGACGATAGCCACGCTGCGTCTCCGTGTCTGCGACCTACCGGCGTGTTGCGGTGGGACGTGTTGGCGCGCTTCCAGAGTGCCCCCGGACCGCCCCCGAGGTGCCCCGCCGGCGTCCTTAAGACCCGCTCCCGGGCCCCGGCCCGCGCCGCCTGACCTCCCGCGCTTGATCCACTCGACTTCATTGATATCGCGGTATCAGCCGCGCCCGGACACCGCGATTTCAGCGAACCCGAGTAGATCGAGCCGGCGGCAGATCAGCTCCAAAGGCAGCCACCAGCACACCTTCGACTCCTGCCGGCCGCCGATCAGAGCGACCGACGGGAGTGCGGATTCCGTTGCGTCCATGACGGCTGCGCGCTAAATCCGTCGCCAACTGACCGTGATACCGCCGATAACACTTGCTTCGGAGGATGAGACTGTGCGATAACCGTTGACAGAGCGGCCGGCCTCACCCCTTTGACCGGCCCGACGACCGATGGGGCTGACATGGCCAACGCCACCGACCACCTCTGGATGCACTTCACCCGGATGGCGAGCTACTCCGCCAGTGAGGTGCCGACGATCGTGCGCGGCGAGGGAGCGTACGTGTGGGACGCGCAGGGTCGCCGCTACCTGGACGGGCTCGCCGGGCTCTTCGTGGTCAACGCCGGCCACGGCCGCACCGAGCTGGCCGAGGCTGCCGCCAAGCAGGCCGGCGAGCTGGCCTACTTCCCGCTCTGGTCGTACGCGCATCCGAAGGCCATCGAACTGGCCGAGAGGATCGCCTCGCTCACCCCCGGCGACCTCAACCGGGTCTTCTTCACCACCGGAGGTTCCGAGGCCGTCGAGGCGGCGTGGAAGCTGGCCCGCGCCTACTTCAAGCGCACGGGGAAGCCCAACAAGTACAAGGTGATCAGCAGGTACATCGCCTACCACGGCACCTCCATGGGCGCCCTGTCGATCACCGGCCTGCCGGGCATCAAGAGCGACTTCGAGCCACTGGTGCCGGGCGCGATCAAGGTGCCGAACACGAACTTCTACCGGGCGCCCGAGCACGGCGACGACCCCGAGGCGTTCGGCCGCTGGGCCGCCGACGAGATCGGTCGGGCCATCGAGCGGGAGGGGCCGGACACTGTCGCCGCGGTCTTCCTGGAGCCCGTGCAAAACTCCGGCGGCTGCTTCCCGCCGCCGCCCGGCTACTTCGATCGGGTACGGGAGATCTGCGACGCGTACGACGTGCTACTCGTCTCGGACGAGGTGATCTGCTCGTGGGGGCGGTTGGGCGAGTACTTCGGCGCGGTGCGCTACGGCTACCAGCCGGACATCATCACCACCGCCAAGGGCATCACCTCCGGCTACGCCCCGCTCGGCGCGATGATCGCCAGCGACCGGCTGATGGAACCGTTCCTCACCGAGACCGGCATGTTCGCCCACGGGGTGACCTTCGGTGGCCACCCGGTCTCCTGCGCGGTGGCCCTGGCCAACCTGGAGGTCTTCGCCCGTGAGGACCTGGTCGGGCACGTACGCGCCAACGAGGACGCCTTCCGGGCCACCCTGGAGAAGCTGTACGACCTGCCGATCGTCGGCGACGTCCGCGGCGACGGCTACTTCTACGGCATCGAACTGGTCAAGGACAAGACCACCCGGGAGACGTTCAACGAGGCCGAGTCGGAGCGCCTACTGCGCGGCTTCCTCTCCACCGCCCTGTTCCAGGCGGGCCTCTACTGCCGGGCCGACGACCGGGGCGACCCCGTCATCCAGCTGGCCCCACCCCTGATCGCCGAGCAGCAGCACTTCGACGAGATCGAGCAGATCCTCCGCACAGTCCTAACCCAAGCCTGGGCCAAGCTCTAACCCACCACAAACCCCACCCACTGGTGTTGATCAAGAGGTTTGCGTCAAAAACGCGCCGGCTGATGACCGAAACCTCTTGATCAACGTCGGGAAGGCGGGGGCCAGGCTGGGCCCCCGAAGGGCGGGGGCCGGCCTGCGTACGGGGTTAGTGGTTGGGGGGGATTACTCGGAGGTGGCCTCGGCGGCCGGTCTGGTGGGGGTTCTCGGGACGGTTCTGGTCCGGCTCCGGCGGGCGGGGGGCCGGGCGGGCGGCTTCGCGGACCGCTTCGGCCAACGCGACCAGGTCGTCCGTGGTGGGCGGAGGCGGCTCGAACTCGCCCTCGTGCCGGACGACGTCCCAGCCCCGCGGCGCGGTGAGGCTGCGGGCGTGCGGCTCGCACAGGTCGTACGTGTGCGGCTCGGCGAACGCCGCCAACGGCCCCACCACCGCTGTCGACTCGTTGTAGACATAGGTCAATGTGGCGACCGCTTGCCGGGGGCAGCCGTTACGGGAGCAGCGCCGTGGTGACCTCACGTGCGGCAGGGTATCTCCATTACCGGGTCCAGCGCATCGCTTCGCGTTGCGACACGCCCGTCATGGTGATCACAGTCGAGCGTCCTGGGCGCGCCGCGCCACGGGAGCGGCGCTGCCGCTGGCGAGCCCGACGCGGGCGCTACCCTTTGCCTCATGACGAGCCCGGAACACCGCCGCCCCGGCTCCGGCCGGCGTGCGCATCGTGACCGGCACGGGCGCGGCCTGCGCGGACGGCTGGTGCCGGCCACCGTGCCGCTGGCGCGGACCAAGGCCGAGGTGTTCGACGACCTGGTCCTGGACACCGTGGAGACGCTGGAGCGTCGGTTCGCCAAGGAGCTGGCAGGGGTCGAGTTCGCGGTGGAGGACGTCCCGCCGGACCTGAACGTCTACGACTCGGATGTGCTGGAGGACGGCGAGGTCCCGTTGGCCCGGCTGCTGCCCGGCCGACCGGGTCGGCAGGAGGTGCCGCCGCGGATCGTGCTGTACCGGCGGCCCCTGGAGTTCCGGGCGATGGACCGTGAGGACCTCGCCGATCTCGTCCATGACGTGATCATCGAACAGGTGGCGAACCTTCTCGGGGTAGACCCGGACGAGCTCGCCTGAGCCAACGACCAAGCGGAACCAACCCCCGAGCCTGAGCCAACCCCGAGCGGACCCAACCCCCGAGCGGAGAGTCGGGCGGCCCCCACCGCCTCGACCTCACACCACCCGGGCAGCCCCCCGCCCAGACCTGGCACCGCTCAGGCGGCCCCCCGCCTCGACCTCACACCGCTCAGGCGGCCCGTCGCTTCAACTTGCGCCGCTCCCGCTCGGAGAGCCCTCCCCAGATGCCGAACCGCTCGTCGTGCCCCAGAGCGTATTCAAGGCACTCGGTCTTGACCTCGCAACGCGAGCAGATCCGCTTCGCCTCGCGGGTCGAGCCGCCCTTCTCGGGAAAGAACGCCTCGGGGTCGGTCTGCGAGCACAACGCCCGCTCCTGCCACTCCGGCGCGTTTCCGAGCAGGTCGGCCACCTCAAGCTGGCCGTCCATCAAATGCCTCCTTGTCGCGCACCGGCGTCATCGCCGCTGCAACCCCCCACGCGAAAGGCGTGCTTGTCCGTCCGGTCCCGTTTTGTTGCGTTCCGTGCGAACAACCCCATTCAAATTACACGCGTGTAATGCGTGCGCCGTCAAGCCAAACTTGATAATGGAGTCGCCCTCCCGACACCCCCGGCCGGCCACTCGGGCCGTCCAGCCTCGCAACCTGCCCTATCGATTCAGACCCCGGCCGAGTAACGCCCTTCCCGGCGAGTTGCCCGACTTTTCTGCCGTGGCGCTTCCCCGACGAGTCGCCGACCGGACGGCACCAGAGACCTCCACCCCTAAGCTGATCTTGGTGGGGGACAGGTTAACGCGGCGGGGCGCAGACTGCCCGTCGAGCTGCGGACAGCACTCGCGCCCCGTCCACATCGTGGACGGGGCGCGGCGGTGCAACCAATGCGTCGAGGTCAGCCGGCGACCCCAAAACCGCTGCTGGGCCAGGCGAACTCGGCTATCGCTCCACCATGGACAGAAATCGTGCCGGCGGGCGTACGGTCGTCCCACCAGACGGTATAGATCCCGCTTGGCAGATCGGGATAGACCGCACTGTGGAACGAGCCGTCCCGCACTCGACGTTCGCGGACCGCCGAATGGACCCGCCGGTCATCGTCGCGACTGATCTCGATCTCCCGGCCGTGCAGATCCCGACCCGTGTAGACGATCAGGGCGCCGGTGTCGCCGCCGAGATCGAGGACGACGCTCCCGGTCTCCGACGGCCCGTACGCGTGCTCGTGCATCGCTCGCTCCCCGCGCCGATCAGGACGCCGCCGGCGGGTTGTTGAAGCCGTCGTACGGCGTACCCAGGTAGGGGAAGTTTCCGAGGAACGGCGCGGTCACGTCGGCGGCGCTCAGCCCCGGGGTGACAGCGGCGGCGGCCGCGTCCGGTCGGAACGTCTTGTCCACCAGCGGAACGGTGACCCCGGCGATGGCCCGCAACGCGATGCTGACCACGTCGTCACCGACCCGCCGCCCGTTCGGGAACCCGGCCAGGTCGCCACCGAGCACCCCGAACCGGTCCGGACGCTTCGACGGCGGAATCGCGGTGTTCAGTCGCAGCATGTCGGCCTGCACCTCGCCGGTGGCGTTGGTGAAGCCGTCGATCAGCCCGGACGGCACGCCGGTGAGCAGGATCGCCACCAGGTCGACTCGGGCCTTCTTCGCCTTGGTGAGTTTGTCCAGGTTGGGGAAGACGTCCGGGTAGAGCGCCGGGAGCAACGCCGCCAACTCCGGCTGCTCGACGAACTGGGCGAACCGCTTGTCCTCCGACGGCGGCAGCGAGTTCCACAGGTCCTTCTTGGACATCGGCACGATGACCTCGTTGAACAGCGGGTTGCCCAACCGAGAGACCTGGGTGAACGGGCCGGTCGAGGTGTCCGCCCCGCCCCGGTCGCCGAGCACCCGCACCTGCCGGCGCGACGCCGACGTCCACACCCCGATCACCGATGCCCGGTCGGCGGCGCCGTACCGGTTGGCGCGCCGACGCACCCGATCCAGCGGCACCTGCACCGCGATGCTGTGCACGTTCATCCGGTCGGTGGCGTTGACCGGCTCCCCCTCGGCCTTGAAGATCTTCTTTCCGGCGACGTGCAGTTGCTGGAACGGCCGCAGCGTGCCGAGGTCGAAGATCGCCCCGAGGTCGACGAAGAAGCCGTCGGCGCGCTGCCCCGCGAAGACCCGCTCCCCCGTGGAGAGCGAGTAGGTGGCCTGCCGCACCAGGTCCGCGTACTTCGGGGTGGACAGCGGGCCGACGTTGCACGGCGGGCACTGCAGCTTGTGCGCCAGCCGGTGCTCGCGGCCGTCGGCCACCCGGGTCAGGCTGTAGAACTGCCGCCGGTTCCAGTTCTCGCTGTCCAACGAATCGATCGGGCCGGTGTTGTAGAGAAAACTGTTCGGATTGGTGATCTCGGTGGTGAATTCGAACCGGTAGGTGACATCCGGACGACCGTCGCCGTCGTTGTCGATATGGATCTCGTACCGCACGTCGTCACCGAACTCGAAGAAGTTCGGGCCCCCGGAAGGGAGCTGCAACGGCACGAAGTTGGCGATCAACGTGACCGTGTCGCGTTTGTCGGGGCTGACGAACGCGTACAGGTCGGAGCTGTCGGCGACCGGATCCTTGGCTATCTCCGGGGCCTCGCGGTGGGAAGACATGACGGACCAACCTCACTGGGCGGGGACAGGATGGCGGGGCGAACGGTCGGGTCAGCGCCGGGCGGCGCGCCGCAGCCGGTCCGCCAGGCCGCGGTCGCGTACCTCGATGCGCGTCTCACCGACGAAGACGTCCATCGTTCCGGAGTCGGCGTCACGCAGGTGCACGACGATCGGTTCGTCGGCTCGACCGGCCGCGCCGGGGGCGTTCTGCGCGGCCGACAGGCCCGGCACGGTGAGCGCGGCGGCGCCGAGGGTGGCGCTGGCCGCGGCGGTCAACGTCTGCCGGCGGGTCAGTCGCGGCCACTGCCGCTTCCGCTGATCACTGGTCATGGGCAACCTTTCCGGCGGTGGCGCGAGCGCGCCCGCGGAGACGGACGGGTCCGGTGCCGTCTCGCGACGCCGCCGGGCCCCTGAGGGGACACCGGCGGCGGTCCTCGCCACGACCGCCGCCGGCACCGCGTGGTACGGCCGGTGGCGGGGAAAGGTTCGACGTCAGGGCCGGGCGTGACCGTACGCAGTCGACCGCTTGCGCGCCGGACGACCGGCGGCCTTCGCGATGGCCCGCAACTGCTCCTCGGTACGCGCCGACCCGTTGTCGGAGCCGGCCATCCGGGAGATCGTCTCCTCCATCAGCGTGCCGCCGAGGTCGTTGCAGCCACCCTGGAGCATCGCGACCGTGCCCTCGTCCCCGAGCTTCACCCAGGAGCACTGGATGTTGTCGATCCGGCCGTGCAGCAGCAACCGGGACATCGCGTGCACCACCCGGTTCTCCCGCCAGGTCGGCCCGGGTCGGGCGATACCCGCCAGATAGATCGGCGCATTGGTGTGCACGAACGGCAGTGCCACGAACTCGGTGAACCCGCCGGTGCGGTCCTGCACCCCGGCCAGCACCCGGAAGTGCGCCAGCCACTGCCCGGGGTGGTCGACGTGGCCGTACATCATGGTGGAGCTGGACCGGATGCCCAGCTCGTGGGCGGTGCTGACCACCTCGACCCAGGCGGAGGCCGGGAGTTTGCCCTTGGTCAGCACCCAGCGCACGTCGTCGTCGAGGATCTCGGCGGCGGTGCCCGGGATGGTGTCCAGCCCGGCCTCGCGCAGTTGGAGCAGCCACTCACGGATCGGCACCCCGGCCTTCGCGGCGGCGGTGACGATCTCCATGGGCGAGAACGCGTGCACGTGCATCTCGGGCACCCGGGCCTTGATGGCGCGCACGATGTCGGCGTACCCGGTGACCGGCATCTTCGGGTCGATGCCGCCCTGGAGGCACACCTCGCTGGCACCGACCGCCCACGCCTGCTCGGCCCGGTCCGCGACCTGCTCGACCGAGAGCCGGTACGCGTCGGCGTCCCGCTCACGCTGGGCGAACGCGCAGAAGCGGCAGCCCACGTAGCAGACATTGCTGAAGTTGATGTTGCGGTTGACCACGTAGGTGACGTCGTCGCCGACCGCCGCGCGGCGCACGTCGTCGGCCAGCCGGCACAGCTCGTCGAGCGCCGGCCCGTCCGCGCCGAACAGCGCCAGCGCGGCATCGGTGTGCCGGGGGTCGAGCAGCGCCGCCGGGTCGTCGGCGGCGAGCTTGAGCCCGGCCGCCAGGTCACGGTCCGCACCGCTCCCGGCCGACACCGGGGGTACGCCCGCCCGGCGCGCTGTCGCCTCCGGGGTGACCTTGCCGGCGACCTCCGCCCAGTCGCCGTAGACGCTGTCGAAGTCGCCGCGCCGGTCGTCGGTGCGGCCGGTGGTGTCGATGGTGGCGTGCAGGTCGACCCGCCCGCCGAACACCTCCTCCGGCTCCTGCCAGGGCCGCCCCTGCGGCATCGCCGACTCGACCGCCATGCCCGTCGACGGGTCGGCCAGGGCACCGACGTGCGGCAACAGCCGTGGGTCGAGCCACGGGTCGCCCGCGCGCACGTACTCCGGGTAGATCGTCAACCGCTCCCGCAGCGTGAACCCGGCCAGCTCGGTGTGCCGGGCCAACTCCTCGATCTGCGGCCAGGGGCGCTCCGGGTTGACGTGGTCGGGGGTGAGCGGGGAGACGCCACCCCAGTCGTCGATGCCGGCGCGCAGCAGCAGGTCGTACTCGCCGGCGATGAGGTTCGGCGGGGCCTGGATCCGGGCCTTCGGGCCGAGCAACAGCCGGGCCACCGCCACCGTGGCGGCCAGGTCGTGCAACTCCGCGTCGGGCATGCCGCGCATCGCCGTGTCCGGCTTGGCGCGGAAGTTCTGCACGATCACCTCCTGGAGGTGCCCGTACTCCCGGTGGGCGCGGCGGATCGCGAAGAGCGCGTCCACCCGCTCCGCAGGGGTCTCCCCGATGCCGATCAGGATGCCGGTGGTGAACGGCACCCCGACCCGGCCCGCGTCCTCCAGCACCCGCAACCGGACCGCCGGCTCCTTGTCCGGTGAGCCGAAGTGCGGGCCACCCGGCTCGGACCAGAGCCGGGTCGCGGTCGTCTCCAGCATCATGCCCATGCTCGGCGCGACCGGCTTGAGCCGTTGCAGCTCCGACCAGGACAGCACCCCGGGGTTGAGGTGCGGCAGCAGACCGGTCTCCTCCAGCACCGCGACCGCACAGGCACGCAGGTAGTCCAGGGTCGAGTCGTAACCGCGTTCGTCCAACCAGGTCCGGGCCGCCGGCCAGCGTTCCTCCGGCCGGTCACCCAGGGTGAACAACGCTTCCTTGCACCCCAGCGCGGCGCCGGCCCGGGCGATCGCGAGGACCTCGTCGCGGTCCAGGAACGGCGCCGGCAACCGGTGCGGCACGGTCGCGAAGGTGCAGTAGTGGCAGCGGTCCCGGCAGAGCCGGGTCAGCGGAATGAAGACCTTCTTCGAGTACGTGACCACACCCGGCCGCCCGGCGTCCCGCAGCCCGGCGTCGCGTATCGCACCGGCCAGCCGGAGCAGTTCGTCGAGCGCGTCTCCGCGAGCGGACAACAGCGCGGTCGCCTCGTCGACATCCAGCGCCCGCCCGTTCGCGGCCCGGCCCAGGGCCCGCCGGACGCTCGCATCGCTCGGGCCGGATTGGGTGCGATCAACCATCCACTCACCCTATGCGCAGCGCGACGCCACCCAACCAGTCCCAGCCCGCACCGTGGGAAACGGCACCCCCTGGCCCCACCCCCACCCCTCCCGGCAGCGCCGCCCGGCCGCCCTCCCGGTTGATCATGAAGTTATTGCCGCGACACGCCGCGTGATCGAGCAATAACTTCATGATCGACGAGGGTCGGTGGGGGTTGCGGGGTTGGCGGACTCAGCGGGGCTGGTCCGGGTGGTCGTTCGGCTTGATGTGTTGGGTGCGGTCGGTGTCCGGGTCAGCCGGGTGGGAGATGACCTCGGTCGGGTCGGCGGACTGGCGCGGGATGGCCTGCGTGGGGTCGGCCGACGGCGGCTGCCCGAACGGGGGCGCGGCCGGGGACGGCGGCACCGCCTGGGGGGCAGGGTTCGCCGGGGGCGCGGACTGCGGGAAGGGCGGGGCGGACTGCGGTGCCTGGAACGGCGGCGCGGACTGCGGGTGCGGCGGCCCGGACTGCGGGAACGGCGGGGCCGACTGCGGGGCCTGGAACGGCGGCGACGGCTGGCCGTACTGGCCAGCCTGCGGGAAGCCACCCGGCTGGCCGGCCTGCGGGTAGCCACCTGGCTGGCCGGGGGCGGGCCATCCACCCTGCGGCTGTCCGCCGGGCTGGCCCGGGGCCGGCCAACCGCCCTGCTGCTGCGGCCAGCCCGCTTGCGGCTGGCCGTAGACACCGGGCTGGGGCTTGGGTCGCGGCACGTAGTAGTGGGCGCGCCAGATGGTGTAGACCAACCAGGCGGCGATGGCGAAGATCACCATCCAGGCGAACCGGGTGAGCACGCCGAGCAGCGCATCGAGCACCTCGGCCTCGGCCAGCCGGCCCACCGTCCAGATCAGCATGGTCAGCGTGCCGAACACGGCGCTGACCGCGTACTCGATGAGAGCTGCCTGCGTGATCAGCTTCGCCTTCGCCACCACCGGCGAGATGTGCGTGGCCAGCAGCACCGCCAGCAGCGGGAGACCCACCGCCTCCACCCCGACGAACGCGTAGAAGGCGCTGCCCGCGCGGTCGGTGAAGGAGCTGTAGTCGTTCGGGACGATGAACCGGAGCAGGCCCACGAAGAGGAACACGGCGTTGGCACCAAGCAGCGCGAGCGCGGCGAGCTCCCGTAGTGGCTTGGTCAGCTGGCGGGCCTGCGTCGCGTCGGAGGACGCGGGCTCGGCGGGGCTGGTCACGAGTTCCCCCTCGGGGCATGAACGGACAGGGTGCACGTGAGCCTAGTCTCGCGGGCCACCCACGGATCGGAGGCGTCACGTGCGCGAGGATGGTCGACATGCGCATCGTGGTTCTGGCCGGCGGCATCGGCGGCGCCCGGTTCCTGCTCGGGGTCCGGGCGTACGCCCGTGACGTCGGCGCGGAGGTGACCGCCGTGGTCAACGTCGGCGACGACCTGTGGCTACACGGGTTGAAGATCTGCCCCGACCTGGACAGCGTCATGTACACGCTCGGTGGGGGCGCCGACCCGGAACGGGGCTGGGGTCGGGTCGGCGAGAGCTGGACGGTCAAGCAGGAGCTGGCCGCGTACGGGGCACAGCCGACCTGGTTCGGCCTCGGCGACAAGGACATCGCCACCCACCTGGTCCGCAGCACCATGCTCAACGGCGGTTACCCGTTGAGCGCGGTCACCGAGGCGCTGGCCAGCCGCTGGGAGCCGGGCGTACGCCTGTTGCCGGCGACGGACGACCGCCTGGAGACCCATGCCGTGGTGGAGGACGACCAGGGTCAGCGGGCGATCCACTTCCAGGAGTGGTGGGTACGGTACCGGGCCGATATCCCCACGCACCGTTTCGTGTTCGTCGGCGCGGAGACGGCGAAGCCGGCACCCGGGGTGCTGGACGCGATCGCCTCGGCCGATCTGGTGCTGGTCGCGCCGAGCAACCCGGTGGTGAGTGTCGCGCCGGTGCTGGCCGTACCCGGGCTGCGCGAGGCCGTGGCGGACGGCCCGGCGCCGGTGGTGGGTGTCTCACCGATCATCGGCGGCGCGCCGGTGCGGGGGATGGCCGACCGTTGTCTCGCCGTGCTCGGTGTCGAGTGCAGCGCGGCGGGGGTGGGTCGGCTCTACGGCGGCCGGGCGAGCGGTGGCCTGCTCGACGGCTGGCTGGTGGACGAGGAGGACGCGGGCACGGTGGTGCCCGAGGTGACGGTCCGCGCGGTGCCGCTGCGGATGACCGACGAGGCGGCGACGGCGGCCATGGTCCGCGCCGCGGTGGAGTTGACGTGAGGCTGGAGATTCTGCCGGTGCTCGGCATCGGCCACGTGACCGAGGGCGACGACCTGGCCGCGGTGATCGCGACCGCCGCGCCGTGGCTGCGCAACGGCGACGTGCTGGTGGTGACCAGCAAGATCGTTTCCAAGGCGGAGGGGCGGCTGGTCGACGTGCCGGCGGACGGGCCGGAACGGCTGGCCGCACGGGACGAGGTCCTGGCCGGTGAGACCGCCCGGGTGGTCGCCAGCCGGGGGCCGACCCGGATCGTGCAGACCCACCACGGCTTCGTGATGGCCTCGGCGGGGATCGACGCGTCGAACGTGGACAAGACCCAACTGGTGCTGCTGCCGGTCGACCCGGACGCCTCGGCGCGGGCTCTGCGGGACGCGCTGCGGGAGCGCTACGACCTGGACGTTGCCGTGATCATCAGCGACACGATGGGCCGGCCCTGGCGCAACGGGCTCACCGACGTGGCGCTCGGCGTGGCCGGGATGCCGGCCATCCGCGACCACCGGGGCGAGGTCGACCCGTACGGCAACGAGTTGCAGTTGACTCAGATGGCCGTGGTGGACGAGCTGGCGGGCGCCGGCGAGCTGATCAAGGGCAAGTGCGACCAGGTCCCCGTCGCGGTGGTGCGCGGCTACCTGCCCGCCACCGACCCGGACGACGCCGGTGGCGCGCGGGCGCTGATCCGCGACGCGGCACAGGACCTGTTCTCGCTGGGTACCGCCGAGGCCCGCGCCGCCGGGCTGTCCGACGCCGCCACCCTGGCCGACGGTCCCGGTCCAACGCCGGCCGACCTGGCCGCGGTGCAGCGGGCGATCGACGCGGTCGCCGGCGTGGTCGCCCCCGGCACGGTCTTCACAGTGGTCGACGAGGCCGAGGTACGCGCCGGTCTGGTCGCCGAGATGCCCGGGTGGCCGGACGGCGCCACCCTGCTGCTCGGCTCGGCCCCGACGCCCGTCGAGCCGATCGGTCTGGTTCGCTTCGGCGCCGACCTGCACCGGCTGCGCGTCGCCCTGGCCGCCGAGGGCGTCGGGTCGACCCTGTTGCCGCCACCGCCCGGCAGCCCGGCGAGCGCCGCCCTCGCGCTCTGAAGCCGGGCGCGCGCCGCGCCCGCGCCCGCGCTCCGAAGCCCGGCACACACCGCGGCTCCGCCCGGTGTGAACGGCCGGGTCACGCGTCCAGCATGGCCCGGCCCAGCGGGGTCAGCGTGTGCAGCACGCTGTTGCGTTCGCGGTGGCTGACCAGCAGGCCAGCGTTGCGCAGCACGGTGGCGTGTTGGCTCGCCGCCGCCGGTGAGATGTTGAGCTGGCGGGCGACCTCGCCGGTGGTGCAGCCCTCGTCACTGGCCTGCAACACCGCCGCCCTGGTGCGGCCGAGCAGCGCGGCGAGTGAGTCGCGGGCAGCACCGGACGCGGACGCACCGCCGGCGTCGGCCGCCACCAGCCCGCCCAGCCGGTCCACCGGGTAGACCAGCACCGGTGGCAGCGCCGGGTCGAGCAGTGCGACCGGGGTGGCCGCGCAGAAGAACGACGGCACGAGCAGCAGCCCACGGCCGTCCAGGTGCAGCTCCCGGCTGTGCGGGTAGCTGCGGACCTCCAGCACCCCGCTCTCCCAGCGCATCGCCGGCCGGAGGCTGGTGAGCAGGCCCTCGACACCGCCGTCGAGCAGGGCTCGCGCCCGCCGCGCGCGGTCCGCCGCCACCGCGGCCTGGATCCGGCTCCAGTACGGGCTGATCGCCAGCGACCGGTACTGCTCCATCGACTCGGCCAGGTGGTGCAGCGCCGACATCTCGCCCCGGGCCAGCGCGGAGGCCGAGGAGGGCAGCTGGTTCTCGGCGGCCAGCACGCTCAGGTCGCGGTGCAGCAGCTCGGCGGGCGTACGGCGGAGCGCGTCCAACCCGGCCTCGAAGCCCTCGACGCTGGCGTACGGGGTGAGGAAGTCGGGGAAGTAACCGCGCGGCGGGTTCAACGCGAAGAGCAGACGGAGCTGCTCGGAGGCGGCGTCCTGGCGCAGATCCCGGGCCACGCTGCGCCGCCAGTTGGCCGTCAGCGGATCGCGGGTGCGGCCGCGCAGCACGTGCAGGCTGAGGACCAGCTCCCAGACCGGGTCCGCCGCCGGCGCCACCCGGGTCCGGAGGATGTCCTCCCCAGAAAAGTGGATCTTCAGCATGGAGCGCTCCCGTGTCGCCGGCAGGGGGATGCCGGATGACCGTTCGACTCTACCTGCCCGGCAGTAATCTCCATCTTTAAGCCTGGACTGAAAAACCTCGACGCCTCCGGGGCCGGTTCGGCATGCTTCCAATGCCCGAACACGGCGCCGCGCGTCCTCGACGCCCGCGCTGCCGGGGGCACCGGGACCGGGGAGGCCCCGGTGATCGGACGGCACCACGAGGGTCTGCGGCCCTTGCTCCGCAGAGGTGCCGTCCGGTCATCCCGCTCCCGCTCAACCAACCCAGAGCGCGACCCGGTGGTCCTCGTCCGTGACGTAGAACGGTCGCCCGTCCAGCTCGGCCACCCCCTCGACGTGGTGAAACGGCGCCAGGTCCGCCACCTCCTCCCCGACGAGCCGGCGCGAGTCGCCCGCCTCCGCACCGGGAAACCGGAAGCGGACGTGCCGGGAGGTGACCTCACCCCCGCCCGGATGGTCGTCGAGCAGGACCGACCCCTTGCCCAGCGCGTCGATCGAGCCGACCACGGCCGCGTACCCGCCGTCCACCGTCGGGGTGATCGCACGGAAGCCGGTCAGCTGCCCCGGCAGGGTCACCCCGGTCAACACGTACGCCCCCAAGGCCCGCGGCCACGCCGGGTCGGCCGTAAACATGCCCGGCACACCGGCCACCTCGACCAGGATCGGCTCACCGGCGTCGGTGACCGGGAAACGCAGCCCGAGCAGCACCGTGCCGGCCGGGGTGAAGGCCGCCGCCTCCACGTTCAACGGCAGGTCGTCCGGGGCCAGCCGGCTCACCCAGCTCTTCTCCCGGACGGTCCCCCGCGCCAGCGTCTCCACGATGAACCGTTCCCGCACCCGTTCCCCCGCCGGCAGGAGGGTCAACGGCGACGCGGCGAGGGCGTCGTTCACCGCCCGGTGCAGTCGGAACGAGTTGCGCACCACGTGCACCGGCACCGGCCCGGCCGCCGCGTCGTCCTCGCGGAACCGGGCCACGAAGGCGCGCCGAGGTCGCAGCGGGCCAGCCTTCGAGCCGAAGTGGGAGCCGAAGACGTACACCCAGCCGTCGTGGTGGGCGAGCGCCTCACCATCCTCGGTCCGCCCGTTCTCCGCACCGGCATCCGCCCGCACGTGCCGGGCCGTCCACTCGCCGTCCTCGCGCTCCAGCAGCAGCGCGAGGCAGTGCTCCACCGGCCCCTCGTCCAGCACCGTCCAGAAGCCCCGCCGGGCGCCGTACGCGCGCAGCAGCGCCACCGACCGCACCGGCAACAGATCACTGGCCTCGTTACCGGCCACCACGAATTCGACGAGTCGCAGGGTCACCGCGCCAGCGTACGGAGCCCACGCTCGTACAGTGGCGGGGTGCCCGACACCGTGATCACCGCCCCGCCCACCGACCCCGAGACGTACGCGGCGCTGCACGCCGACACCATCGCGTTGCTGGAGGGCTGGCAGCCGACCAGCCCGGACGCGGCCAGCGCGCGGGACCGGACCTTGGCGCTGCTCGCCGCCGGCCCGGTCGCGATGAGCCGGCAGCACCGGCCCGGGCACGTCACCGCCAGCGCGTTGGTGCTGGACTCCACCGGCTCCCGGGTGCTGCTCTGCCTGCACGGCAAGTTCGGGCGTTGGGTGCAGCTCGGCGGGCACTGCGAGCCGACCGACCAGACCCTGGTCGCCGCCGCGCTCCGCGAGGCCACCGAGGAGTCCGGGATCGCCGGCCTGCGCATCGACCCGGTGCCGATCGACGTGGACGTGCACCAGGTGCAGTGTCAGGGCGGCTCGGCGCACTACGACGTCCGGTTCGCCGTGCTCGCTCCGCCCGCGGCGGTGGAGCAGGTCAGCGACGAGGCCGAGGAGCTGGGCTGGTTCCCACCGGACCAGCTGCCCGAGCCGCTGGCCGGCGGGACCGTCCAACTGGTCGCACCGGCCCTCGCCGCCCTCAGACGTAGCCCTCTTCGCCTCGCTCCTTGAGCTCGTCGACCAGGGCCTTGACGTCCTGCGCCCGGTCGCGCGGGCAGACCAGCACCGCGTCCGGGGTGTCCACCACGATCAGGTCGCGCAGACCGAGGACGGCCACCAACCGACCCGACTGCGGAACGACCACGAGGTTGCTGCTGTCCCGCAGCAGCACGCCCGGCTTGGCTTCCGTGCCGAGCACCACGTTGCCCGCCTCGTCGGCCGGCAGCACGTCGCCCAGGGTGTGGAAGTCACCGACGTCGTTCCAGCCGAAGTCGCCGGGCACCGTCGCGACTCGGCCCGCGGTGGCCGCGCCCTCCATCACCGCGTAGTCGACGGAGATCTTCGGCAGGGTCGGCCAGATCGCGCCCAGGACCTCGTCCTGCTCCGGGGTGCCCCAGGCGGCGGCGATCGCGGCGACGCCGGCGTGCAGCGCCGGCTGCTGGCGGGCCAACTCGGCGAGGAAGACGTCCACCCGCCACACGAACATGCTCGCGTTCCACAGGTGCCGGCCCGATTGGACGTACGCCTCGGCGACCTCGGCGGCCGGCTTCTCCTTGAACTCGGCCACCGGTCGCCACGGCACACCCTCGGTGGGATCGCCGGTCTCCAGGTAGCCGTAGCCGGTCTCCGGGCGGGTCGGGGTGATGCCGACGGTCATCAGCATGCCCTGCTCGGCTCCGCGGACCGCCTCCTGCACGGTGCAGACCCAGCTGTCCGGGTCGCGGATCAGGTGGTCGGCCGCGAAGCTGCCCATCACCGCGTCCGGGTCGCGCGTCGCGATCACCGCGGCGGCCAACGCGATCGCCGCGCAGGAGTCCCGGGGAGAGGGCTCGACCAGGATGTTCTCCTCCGGCAGCACGGTCAGCTGCCGCGCCACCGCCGTGACGTGCGCGGCACCGGTGACCACAAGGGTCCGATCCGGTGTGGTCAGCGGCGCGAGCCGTTCCACGGTCGCCTGGAGCAGCGAGGCGCTGGTGCCGGTCAGCGGGTGGAGGAACTTGGGATGGCCAGCGCGGGACAACGGCCACAACCTCGTGCCGCTGCCACCTGCCGGAATGACCGCATAGAGCATCCGCACATCATGCCCGACGGACCTGCCCGAAGTGGCACGGGTCACCCGCAGCGGCCCGGAGGATCAGGAGCGGGCGCGACTCCACGCGGCGATGTGCACCTCGGCGCTGGACTCCCAGGTGAACTCCTTGGCCCGGTCGAACCCCGCCTTCGCCAACGACAACCGCCGCTGCTCGTCGTCGAGCAGGGCGGCCAGGTCGGTGGCGATCTGCTCCGGGTCCTCCGAGGTGTACGCGACGGCGTCGCCGCCCACCTCGGGCAGCGAGAGCCGGGGGGTGGTCAGCACCGGGGCGGCGCACGCCATCGCCTCCAGGATCGGCAGCCCGAACCCCTCGCCGTAGGACGGGTACGCGGCGACCAGGGCGCCGCCGAGGAAGCCCGGCAGGTCGGCGTAGCGCAGGTAGCCAGGGCGCAGCAGACGCAGGTGCGACGGAACCTCGGCCACGGCCCGGTCGATGTCCTCGTCGTGCCCCTGCCCACCGGCGATCACCAGGGCCGGCGGGTCGACCCGGTCAGCCACCGCCCGCGCCCACCCACGGATCAGGTTGGGCACGTTCTTGCGTGGCTCCTTGGCACCGAGGAAGGCGACGTAGCTGCTGTTGCCCAGCCCCAGCCGCGCGCGTACGCGGGCCTTCTCCTCCTCGCTCGGGGCGTGGAAGGCAGCCTGGTCGACACCGTGGTAGGCCACGTCGATGCGCGTCGGGTCGGCGTCGAGCAGCCGGATCAGCTCGTCGCGGGTGGCCTTGCTGGGCACGATCACGCGGTTGGCGCGGCGCATCGAGGTCTTGATGGCGCTGCGGAAGAACGTGCGGCGGGACTTGTCGTAATGCTCCGGCTCGGTGAAGAACGTTGCGTCGTGCACGGTGACCGTGACCGGACACCCGGCCCGCAGCGGGCAGGTGTAGAAGGGCGAGTGCAGCACCTGCGCGCCCACCTGCTGGGCGAGCAGCGGCAGGCCGGTCTGCTCCCAGGCTAGCCGGGCCGGGCGGTGCGCCACGGCGGCCGGGGCGGGAATGATCTCCGCGCCGGGCAGCATGCGGGTGTAGCGCTCCAGATCGGTGCGGAGACTGACCACCGCCAGCTCCACCCCCGACCCGCACACCTTGCCGAGGGCACCGAGTAGACCGTCGACGTATCGACCGACACCACCACGGTCGGCGGGGACACTCGTGGCGTCGATGAGCACGCGGGGCGGGCGACCGGCGGTCACGGGGCGACTCCTTGTAATGGCGGGTCTGTGGGAAACAACACTCCGGGGGTCAAGCCTACGCCGGGGCGCGGGGCCGACGCTGACTGCGACCCGACGGTACGCCGACTTGTCATCGTCATCGAGTACGGCCCGCAGAGGCGTATCGTTCGCGCCGATGGCCGACAACATTGCCCGGGTGTTCGCCGACGCGATCGCGACCGACCCGACCCGACCGCTGCTCACCTGGTACGACGACGCCACCGGTGACCGCACCGAACTCTCCGGCGTCACTCTGGCGAACTGGGTGGCGAAGACCGCCAACCTTCTGGTCGACGAGGTCGGCCTCGCCCCGGGTACCCCGGCCGGGGTGCTGCTGCCGCCACACTGGCAGACCGCGGCGGTGCTGCTGGGCTGCTGGTCGGCCAAGCTGAGCGTGGTCGACACACCGGGCGACGTGGGGGTGCTCTTCGCCGCCGCCGACCGGTTCGACGAGGCGCAGTCCTGGCCCGCCGACGAGCGGTACGCCCTCGGGCTGGCCCCGCTCGCCGCCCCGCTACGGCAGGTGCCGCCCGGGTTCGCCGACTACGTCGTCGAGGTACGCGGCCACGGCGACCACTTCACGCCGCAATCAGGTTCGGGCCCCACCGACGCGCACCTGCTGGGCCGCGCCGAGGCCCGCGCCGTCGAAATGGGCATCGAGCCCGGCGCACGGGTCCTCATCGACGCCGCGCGGCACCCCGACCCGGTCGACTGGCTGCTGGCCCCGCTGACCCGGGCCGCAACCGTGGTCCTCTGCGCCAACCTCGACCCGGCCCGAATGTCCAGCCGCCAGGCCACCGAAAAGGTCACCCACACCCTCCCGTGACCGGCCCGCCGCACCCGGGTCGACTTGGGGTCGATCATGGAGTCGTGGTGGGCAGTTGATGCGCCGATGCCCGTTCTGTGGGGCACCACACCTCCATGATCGACGCGAGCGGAGGGCGGCCCGGGCGGGGCCGGGCGGGCTGGGCGGGGAACTGTCAGGCGGGGGTGTTGTCGGTGGCTCGGCGTTGGGCCAGGGCGGCGAAGGCCGTTAGGGACTCGGGGTTGGCCAGGGCGCCCTTGGCCGCGGCCTGGTCGACCGGGGTACCGGTGAGGATCTTCTTGACCGGCACCTCCAGTTTCTTCGCCGAGAGGGTGCGGGGCACCGAACGCACCTGGTGGATCTCGTCGGGCACGTGCCGGGGTGAGAGCGCCGTGCGCAGTTCGCGGCAGATCTTCGCGCGCATCGGGTCGTCCAACTCCAGACCCTCGGCCAGCACCACGAAGAGCAGCAGCTCACCGGCGCCGCCCTCGTCGTCCTCCAGGTGGACGACGACCGAGTCGAGCACCTCGTCGAGCCCTTCCACCACCGAGTAGAACTCGGCGGTGCCGAGTCGTACCCCGCCGCGGTTGAGGGTGGCGTCGGAGCGCCCGGTGATCACGCAGCCACCCCGCTCGTTGATGGTGATCCAGTCACCGTGCCGCCAGACGCCCGGGTAGACGTCGAAGTACGCCTCGGCGTAGCGGGTGCCGTCCGGGTCGTTCCAGAAGCCCACCGGCATGCTCGGCATCGGCTCGGTGATCACCAGCTCGCCCAGTTCACCGATGGCCGGCGTGCCGTCGGCGGAACGGGCCTCGACCTTCGCGCCCAACGCCCGGCAGGCGATCTCACCGGCGTACACCGGCAGCAGCGGCACCCCACCGACGAAGCCGGTGCACACGTCGGTGCCACCGGAGAGCGACTGGAGTTGGAGGTGGTCGCCGACGGTCTCGTACACCCAGCGGAAGCCCTCGGCGGGCAGCGGCGCACCTGTGGAACCCACGCCGCGCAGGGCCGACAGGTCGGCGACGTCCCGGGGGACCAACCCGGCCTTGCGGCAGGCCAACAGGTACGGCGCGGAGGTGCCGAAGTACGTGGTGCCGGTCTCCGCCGCCAGCCGCCACAGCCCGCCGAGGTCAGGGTGGCCTGGGTTGCCGTCGAAGAGCACGATGGTCGCGCCCACCGCCGGGCCGGAGACCAGGAAGTTCCACATCATCCAGCCGGTGGTGGTGAACCAGAAGAACCGGTCGGCCGGGCCCAGGTCGTGGTGCAGGGCGAGCATCTTCAGGTGCTCCAGCAGGATGCCGCCGTGGCCGTGCACGATCGGCTTCGGCAGCCCGGTGGTGCCCGAGGAGTAGAGCACGTAGAGCGGGTGGTCGAACGGCACCGGCGTGAACGTCAACGGCTCGTCGGTGGGCGCGGCCAGCTCGGCCCAGCCCAGCGCGCCCTCGGGCACGGAGCCGGTCGGGTCGAGGTAGCCGATGCTGACGGTGTGGCGCAGCGACGGCAGGGCGGCCCGGATCGCGGCCACCTCGGCACGCCGGTCCACCGGCTTGTCGCCGTACCGGTAGCCGTCCACGGCGACCAGCACGGTCGGTTCGATCTGCAGCCAGCGGTCGGTGACACTGCGGGTGCCGAACTCTGGCGCGCAGGACGAGAAGATCGCGCCCAGGCTGGCGCTGGCCAGCAGCAGGACGTACGTCTCGGCGATGTTCGGGGCGTACGCCGCCACCCGGTCACCGGCGGTGACGCCGAGCTGGCGCAGCCCGGCCGACACCCGGCGGACCTGCTCGCGCAACTCCCCGGCGGTCAGCGTGACCGGCGGCCGGGTCTGCCCGTGGGAGATCACCACATGGTCATCGTCGGCCCGCCCCGGCATCCGCAGCACGTTCTCGGCGTAGTTGAGCGTGGCGTCCGGGAACCAACGGGCGCCGGGCATCCGCCGCTCGGCCAGGGTGGCGGTCGGCGGAGTGTGCGCGATCACCTCGAAGTGGTCCCAGACAGAGCGCCAGAACCCGTCCAGGTCGGTGGTGGACCAGCGCCACAGCGCGTCGTAGTCGGCGAAGTCCAACCCGCGGTGCTCCCGCAGCCAGCGCAGGTAGGCGCCGATCCGGGACCGCTCGCGTACGTCCGCCGGCGGCGCCCACAGCATGTCACCCACTGCTCCACCCTCCCCCTGGCCCGACACGACACTGTGACTGGGCCGTGGCGCCATCTTGCCCTACCTCGAAGCGCCATTCTGCGCACCGGGTCGGCCGACCGACGCGTGCCCGTCCCACACTCCACCCCGCCATCTCATGTGGGTCAGCCAGCGCGGTGGGCCTGGATGGCGCGGCGACGGGCGAGCCGGTGCGCTCGGCGGATCTCCGCCTCCTTGTAGCGGCGCTCGTCCTCCGCGGTCTCCGGCAGCACCGGGCGAACGGCCCGCGGCGCCCCACCCACGTCCACACCGACGAACACCAGGTACGCGGTGGCGACCCGGACCGGCGCGTCCTCGGCCGAGTCCCACCGTTCGGCCACCACCCGCACGCCCACCTCCATCGAGGTCTGGCCGGTCCAGTTGACCTGGGCGTGCGCGTGCACGAGGTCGCCGACCCGGACCGCCTCGGAGAAGACGATCTCGTCGATCGCCGCGGTCACCGCGGTCCCGCCGCTGTGTCGGGCGGCAGCGGCCCCGGCCACGTCGTCGACGAACTTCATCAGAACCCCGCCGTGCACGGTGCCGTAGAGGTTCACGTCCACCGCGGTCATGATCTTGCTGAGAGTGACGCGCGAGTACGACGTCGGCTTGCCGATCGGAGCGGCGGAGAGGTGCTCAGTCATGTCGAAAACGGTACGGTGCGCGGATGCGACATCTCTGGAGCTTCCTCGCCGGGCTGGTGGTGGCGCCCATCACCTGGGTGCTGGTCACACTGGGGCAGGACGGGTCGAGCCGGACGGTCGACCGCTGGGTGGAGACCGGCACCTTCAACACCGCCAACCTGATCGAGCCGGCCGTGTACCTCGGTGTCGGCGGTGTCCTGCTGGGCCTGCTCGGCACGCTGCGCTTCTCGCCGCTGGGCCCGTTGGTGGCCGGGGCGCTGCTGGTCACCCCGTACATCGGGATGTTCGTGGCGCCCTTCTCGGTGCGCGACGCGATCCCGCACGAGTGGAAGGTGTTCGGCGACCCGTTGCCGCTGCGGCTGCCCGTGGAGAACGGAACGCTCTTCCTGATCGGCCTGCTGCTGTTGATGGCGACCTTCAGCCAACAGCGTTGGCGGCAGTGGCCGAGTCCGGCGACCGAGCCGACCACGGCACCCACCCCCGCGGCGGACGGAGGCCCCCACAGCGACGACTTCACGTTGACCGACTGGCCGGCCCCCGCGCCCGCCGAGCGCGACACCGCGCCCCTCACTCTGGGTTACCCGGCCGACTCGACACCGACCGAGCCGCTGCCCCGCCGGGTGGGTGGCGAATCACCCTGGTCCGCCCCGCCGCGCGGTCAGCCGCGCCCCGAGGACACCACCGAGAGCCGCTGATCGTCGGGGCGGGCCGGGAGACCGGCCCGCCCCTTTCGTCTCTTCCGGGCTAGTGCAGCGCGACCGCCAGGTCCGGGTCGACCGTGCCGAGGCTGGCGCGGGGCACGACGAGGAGCATGACGATCAGCGCGGCGGCCATGCCGCCCGCGATGACGATCGCCATCGGTACGCTCCCGGTGCCGAACAGGCCGGCCAGTGGGGCGGACACCGCGCCGATGCCGAACTGCACCGCGCCGAGCAACGCCGCGGCGGTGCCAGCGGCCTCACTGTGCCGGCTCATGGCCAGTGCCGGCGCGTTCGGCAGGGCGAGGCCGGCGGCGGCCAGGACCAGCCACAGTGCCGCGAGCAGGGTGCCCAGGCCGCCGAAGCCGGTCGCCGCGAACATGACCAGCAGCAGGCCGGCCGCCGTTCCGGCGATCAGGGCGCTGACCAGGATCTGCTGCGGGGTGCAGCGGCGCAGCAGCCGCACGTTGAACTGGGTGGCCCCGATCAGACCGACCGCGCCGGCCCCGAAGGCGATGCCGAACTGCTGCTCGTCGAGGCCGTACTCCTGCTGGAGCACGAACGACGAACCCGAGACGTACGCGAACAGGGCCGCCATCGCGAGCCCGGCGACCAGCACCAGGCCGACGAATGCCCGGTCGTTGACCAACCCCCGGTAGTCGCGCAGGGTGGCGCTCACCCCGCCGTGCCGCCGGCGCGCCACCGGAAGGGTCTCCGGGAGCCGGAACGCGGCCACGACGATCAGCAGCGCGCCCAGCACCGCCAGCGCCGCGAAGACGCCCCGCCAGTCGGTCCAGCTCAGCAGGCCGCTGCCCAGCGTCGGCGCGAGGATGGGCGCCAGGCCCATGACGAGCATCAGCCGGGAGAAGATCCGGGCGAAGGAGGCACCGCTGAACAGGTCGCGGACCACGGCCGTCGCGACGACGGTGGCGGCCGCGACACCGAGCCCCTGGAGTACGCGCAGCCCGCCGAGCACCGCGATGTTGGGTGCGAAGACACACAGCACGGAGGCCACGATGTGCGCGGCCAACCCGGCCAGCAGCGGCACCCGCCGCCCGACCACGTCGGAGAGCGGCCCGATCAGCAACTGGCCCAGCGCGAGGCCGACCAGCGTGCCGGTCAGCGTCAACTGCACCGCCGTCTCGGTGGTCTGCAGGCCCGCCGTGATGGCGGGCAGCGCGGGCAGGTACATGTCGATGGTCAACGGCCCGATCGCGATCAACGCCCCCAGCACGAGGACGAGCTGCGCCCGCTGACGGTTGGTCATCAGGTCGCCGGGCAGTACCTCTTGCGCGACGGCGGAATCGGGGCCGGTCTTCTCCACCAACTGCTTCATCATCTCGATCTCTCTGCGGAAGCTGGTGCGTCGTCACGAGCGGCGGCGCGGGGCGGCACCGGAACCGCGGGGACGCGGCGGCACGGTGTGCGTGCCCGGCGGTGGGCAGCGTGGATGTGACGAGGCAGGGGTCGTGGCGGGGGTGGCCGGGTGGGGCGATCATCCGAGGGTGATTCTCTCGCTCGGCAACACCTCGGCGCCGGTTGACGTTCCCGGTGTGTGGGGAGTCACCCGTCCCGTCCGTCAGGGACGACTGTGACCGGAGTCACAGCAGGAGCAGAACCGGGGCCGGGGTACGCGTCGTCTTGCCTGGTGTGAAACGAAGTCTGGACGGGCTCGACGAGGGCGAACTCCTTCGCCGCGTCGGGCGGGGCGACCGGCGGGCGTTCGACGCGTTGTACCGGCGTACCTCCCCCTGGTTGACCGCGCGACTGCGCCGGCGCTGCGCGGACGAGGACGTGGTGGCCGAGGTGCTGCAGGAGACGTACCTGGCGGTCTGGCGGTCGGCCGGCAGCCAGGCGCAGTCCTCCGCCTCAGGCAGCGCCGTGGGTTGGTTGTGGACCATCGCCGCCCACCGGCTGATCGACGCGTTCCGCCACCGGGCCCGACGGGAGCGGATCCCGTCGGTGCGGACCTTCGAGACGGTGGCCCCGGCCGCCGAGGACGAGGCGCTGGCCGGCGGGATGGACGCCAACCTGGAGCGGGCCCTGCACGAGCTACCGGCGGAACTCCGTCAGGTGCTGCGCTCGATGGTCCTCGACGGGTTGACCGCGCGGGAGACCGCACTTCTGCTCGGCATGCCGGAGGGGACCGTGAAAACGCGTGCCCGACGGGCCCGAATCGCCCTCCGGGAGGCGCTGTCATGACCACTCACCCGACGCCCGCCCTCATCTCCCAGTACGCCTCCGGTGGAGCCGACGTCGACGACACGACCATCTGGGCGGTCGAGGCGCACCTGGAGACCTGCGCCGCCTGCCGAGCGGTGCTGACTGACGCCGTCGACCCGGGCACGCAGGACCTGCTGGAGCGGGTGGCGGACGGGATCGCCGCCGGAATCGCCGCCGGCCCAGGTCCGGTACGCCGACACCGGCTGCGGCGTACCGGGGTCGCCGCCCGGGTCCTGCCCTGGTTGGTCACCGCCACCGGGCTGATGCTGGCCGCGGCCCTGTTCGAGTGGACGTTCGACAGTCTGCCGTCGCTGGTGCTGCTGATCGCGCCCGTGGCGCCGCTGCTGCCGGTGGCCGCGGTCTGGAGTCGACGCCTCGACCCCGCCTGGGAGCTGACGGCCACCATGCCCCGTACCGGCCTGCCGCTGCTGATGCGCCGCACGTTGGGGGTGCTGTCGGCGGTCCTACCGGTGCTGGCGGTGGCGGGTTGGGTCACCGGGCACTCCCCGGGGCTCTGGTTGCTGCCCGTCCTGGGGTTCACCGCCGGCGCGTTGGCATTGGGCACGGTGGTGGGGGTCGACCGGGCAGCACTCGCGTTGGCCGTCGCCTGGTCCGCCGGTGTGGTCGTACCGAGCCTCGCCGACGGGCGACTCCCGGCGATCCTCGCGGGCGGCAGCCTGCCGGGCTGGGCGCTCACCACCGTGGCGTTGACGGCCGTCGCGCTCGTCCAGGCCCGGAGAAGGCCGCACGACCCGCACCAGAACCTTCTGCACCGATGACGACACCGAGCCAGGGCCGAATGGAGAGATCATGATGCGTACGGTCAGCGTGGCGGAGACCGCGCCGTCCACCTGTGCGTGGGCGGTGCACGCCGAGATGTTGCAGGTCCGGGCCGGCCGACACCTCGCGGTCAACGAACTCGACCTGAGGTTGGGCACCGGTGTGCACGGGCTGCTCGGCCCCAACGGCGCCGGAAAGACGACGTTGATGCGAGCCCTGGCCACAGTGCTGAAGCCGGCCGGTGGGCGGCTGACCCTGCTCGGCGGCGAGGTCACCGGCAACGCCGACCTCCGCCAGGTACGCCGCGGCCTTGGCTACCTGCCGCAGCACTTCGGCTTCTACCCGCGCTTCACCGTCCGGGAGTTCGTCGAGTACGTCGCCTGGCTCAAGGAGATGCCGAAGGCGGTCATCCCGGGCGCGGTGCAGCGGGCCGTCGAACGGGTGGGTCTGGCGGACCGCGCCGACTCGCGGATGAAGACGCTGTCCGGCGGGATGCTGCGCCGCGCCGGCATCGCCCAGGCGATCGTCAACGAC
Organism: Micromonospora sp. NPDC050784; assembly: GCF_044456765.1. Classification (NCBI taxonomy): domain Bacteria; kingdom Bacillati; phylum Actinomycetota; class Actinomycetes; order Micromonosporales; family Micromonosporaceae; genus Micromonospora; species Micromonospora sp. NPDC050784. Next base: position 248,618 of record NZ_JBITGG010000005.1, read on the forward strand.
CCGGCGGTGCTGCTGCTCGACGAGCCGACCGTCGGCCTGGACCCGGAGCAGCGCCTCGACTTCCGCGAGCTGCTGCGGGAGATCGGCCTGGACAGCTGCGTACTCGTCTCCACCCATCTGGTCGAGGACGTCGCGGTGGCCTGCTCCGACGTGGTGCTGCTCAGCGAGGGCCGGTTGGTGTGGCAGGGCACCACCGGGCAGCTCATCGAGCAGGGTGGCACCGGCGACGTCGGGGACAGCGCCATCGAACGCGGATACTCGTCGCTGCTGCGCGCTCACCGGGGGCGGGTGTCGGCATGACGGCACGCATTTTCCGCATCGAGCTGCGCCGCTCGGCGGCGCTGGGCATCGGCGTGTTGTTGCTGGTGACCGGCGCGGCGTTGCTGCTGTCGTCCACCGAGTTCTTCGCGGGGCGGTGGATGCAGTTGGCGGTGCTCGCCCGGTCGATTCTGATGGTGCTGCTGCCACTCGCGCTGGCCGGCGGGGCGTGGATGGGCCGGCGCGACGCGCGCCACCGGGTCGGCGAGTTGTTCGCCAGCACCGTCCGGCCGCGGTGGCAGCGTGTCGTCCCGACCGCCGGCGCTCTCGCGGTCACGGTGGTGACCGCGTACGTCCTGGTCTTTGTGATCGCGGCCGGATGGGTGGTGCCGACGTCGGGATACTTCCCGAGCGCGTCGATCGTCGTCACCGCGGTCGGCGTTCCGGCGCTGATCGCCGCGGGTTGGCTGGGCATGGCCGCCGGCCGGGCCGTACCCCGCGTGATCACCGCACCGGTCCTCGCCGTGGTCGGATTCGTCCTGGTGGGGTTGGCTCCGGAGTTGGCCATGGCACCCGACACCGGCGCGGAGATCGCGCGGTTCCGGCCGGAACCGGCAGCGATGTTGCTCCTACCGACGATCAACGGCCTGGACGACTTCCAGACGATCATGACGCGGGTCAGCCTGCTCCAGGCGCTGTGGCTGGTGTCCCTCGCCGCGACCGGCCTGCTGCTGCTCAGCGCGGTCCGTCGCCGCGCCATCGCGTTCGCCGTGCTCCCCGCGGTGCTCGGCGTCGCGGTCGCCCTACCGCTCCTGCCCGTCGGCGGAGCCCGCGGTGCGGCGGTCGTCGACCCGGTCGCCATCGAGCTGGTCTGCGACAACGACGGCCCGCAGGTCTGCGTGCGGCGAGTGCACGCCGGGCTGCTGCCCGACGTCGTCGGCCCCGCCCGCCAGGCGCTCGGAATGATGGCGGCGAAGCTGCCCGACGCACCGGTCCGGGCGGTGCAGACCCAACAGGTCACCTTCTGGGCGCGGCCGGACCGGGAAACGGCACCGGCCCGGCACGCCGCCGACACGATCGTCTTCGACACTCCCACGATCAACCGCCTCGGGCGGGCCGACCTGTCCGGCGACTACTTCCTGCCGTCCCTGCTGGAGGCCGCCTGGCAGCAGGAGTGCGGCGACCAGCCGGTTCTGGGCGACGTGTACCGAGCCCGGATGGTCGCCGCCGCCTGGCTGACCGGTCGGCCACCGGCCCCGCAGCCGAGATGGGCACCCGAGGAGATGGCGCTGCTGGAGAGTGCGTACCAGGCGCTGGTGAGCCTGCCGGAGGCCGAGCAACGACGTCGGATGGCAACGGCACGCGAGGGCGTACTGGCCTGCCGGGACGACGAGCTGGTGGCGATCATGTCGAAGGATCGGCCGTGAGGTGGCTCCAGCTGCACCTGCGCTCCCGCCGGGTCCCCCTCGCCATGGTCACCGTGACCGCCCTGATCGTGCTGGCGTGGGCGCTGTCGCTGGCCTACACCGACTCGCCGACCATCAGCGCCCGGACCGCCAGCCTCGCCATCATGCTGGCGGTGGTCGCGGTCGGCACCACCCTCAACGGCGCCGACGACGCCCTCGACCACACCATGGCGGTCAACTGGCCGCTCCGCCGCGGCGGGCACCTGCTACTCGCCGCCGCCACGATCACCGCGCTGCTGTCCCTCAGCATGATCACGGACACGCGCTACGAGCCGTTCGCCCTCATGCTGCGCAACACCGCGGGGCTGCTCGGGCTCACCGCGCTCGGCGCCACGGTGCTGGGTGCCGCCCTGGCCTGGATCGCCCCGCTGACCTGGACCCTCATCGCGGTGCTGCCGATGATGGGGCCCAGTCAGGATCTGAAGATGCAGGTCGCCGGATGGTTGATCCAACCCGCCGGGACCACCGCCGCAACCGCCTGCGCCGCGATCCTGGCGGTGACCGGTCTGCTCGCGTACGCCCTGCGGGGTTGCCCCGTGCGGCCGGTGAGCGAGACCGCCCCCGACCGGTGACGGCCGCTCCGGTGCTCCGGGATCCCGGAGCACCGGAACCCGCCCCGGACGTGCCGTCCAGGGACGTTCACTGCCGAACTATGCCGGGTCCGCGGCCCGCAGCCGTGGCCACCGCTGCTCGGTCCAGGCCCGCAACAGCCACTCCAACGGCCCGTACTGGAAGCGGGCCATCCACGCCGCGCTCGCGGCGAGCTGCACACAATAGATCGCGACCGCGATGAGGACGACGACCGCAGGCGCGACGGCACCGGCGAGGCCCAACCCGACGCCTGTGAAGACCAGCACGCAGAGCAACGACTGGCCCAGGTAGTTCGTCAGGGACATCCGGCCGGCCGGCGCGAGTACGGCGACGACCCGCCGCCCCCGGTCGGTCTGGAAGAACTGCAGCAGGGTGGCGGCGTACGCGGCCGCGAGCAGCGGCGCGGTGAGCACGCCCGCCGTCAGCCCGGTGAGGTTGGCGGTGCCCCCGCCCGATGCGAAGATCACCGCACCGGCCAGGCCGATCGGATAGCCCAGCCGCTGCACCCGGCGCAGGAGCTGCCGGTTCCCGGCGATGTCGGTGAGCAGCCGGCGTCGCCCGGCCGCGTAACCGAAGAGGAAGGCCGAGAGGGCGAGCGGCCCCTGCACGAGGAGCGTGCCGAACATCGCCGGCAACTGGCGTACGTGCTCGGTGACCAGTGAGCCGATCCCACCCTGTAGTGCCTCGGTGGACCGCTGCCCCGCCGCCAGTGCCGCCGCCGGATCGGTGACCAGTTGGGCCCCGCTCGTGGCGGCGAGCGCGAGGACGAAGCCGATCCCGGCGGTCAGCAGTACGGCGACGCGCAGCGCGGTGCCGACGCGGACACCCCGCATGGCGAGCAGGACCAGACCGAGCAACGCGTACGTGGTCAGGATGTCGCCCTGGAACAGCAGCACCGCGTGCAGGATGCCGAGCACGAAGAGCCCGGCCAGCCGTCGCCGGAACCGTGGGGCGACGTCGACGCCGCGCCGCGCGGCGGAATCGAGCTGCAGCGTGAAGCTGTAGCCGAACAGGAAGGAGAAGAGCAGGTACGCCTTCATCGTGAAGAGCAGCTCGACCAGCCACAGGACCGATTGGTCGCCCCACGAGTCGTGCGCGGGATCCGGAACCAGCTGGAAGGGATAGCCGGAGGCGAAGAAGGCGATGTTGACGAACAGGATGAGGAGCAGCGCCACGGCGCGCAACGCGTCGACGTCGACGATCCGGGACTGCGTCCCGGACGACGCTCGGCTCTCGACGGGCGGGTCCTTGATGGAGTGGCTCACGGGACAACCTCCGGTACGGACAGGAAAGTGGTCGGTGACTTCCTGTGACCGTATGAAGTCGCCTGTCCGGGTGACAGCCGGTGAGCGGGACGATGACCGGTGGGGTAGGCCCTACCCCACCGGCCCTGAGCTGCCACGAAGCCCCGAATCAGCCCTTCAGGAGCTCCCGCGCCATCACGATCCGCTGCACCTGGTTGGTGCCCTCGTAGATCTGAGTGATCTTGGCGTCCCGCATCATCCGCTCGACCGGGTAGTCCCGCGTGTAGCCGTAGCCACCGAGCAGCTGCACCGCGTCGGTGGTGATCTCCATGGCGGCGTCGGAGGCGAAGCACTTCGCCGCCGCACCGAAGTAGGTGAGATCCGCGTCGCCACGCTCCGACTTGCCGGCAGCCGCGTACGTGAGCTGCCGGGCCGCCTCCAGCTTCATGCCCATGTCGGCGAGCATGAACTGGATGCCCTGGAACTCGGCGACCGCCTTGCCGAACTGTCGACGTTCGGTCACGTACCCCTTCGCGTAGTCGAGCGCGCCCTGCGCGATCCCGACGGCCTGCGCGGCGATGGTGACCCGGGTGTGATCCAGGGTCTTCATGGCGGTCGCGAAGCCGGTGCCCTCCGCGCCGATCATCCGGTCGGCCGGGATCCGCACGTTGTCGAGGTAGACCTCGCGGGTGGGCGAGCCCTTGATGCCGAGCTTCTTCTCCGGCGCGCCGAAGCTCACCCCGGCGTCGGACTTCTCGACCACGAAGGCCGAGATGCCCCGGGACCGGGCGGCCGGGTCGGTGACGGCGAAGACGGTGTAGAACTCGGACACGCCGGCGTTCGTGATCCAGCGCTTCACGCCGTTGAGCACCCAGTGATCCCCGTCACGTACGGCCCTGGTGGTCATCGACGCGGCGTCGCTGCCCGCCTCCGGCTCGGAGAGGCAGTACGAGAACATCGCGTCACCGGCCGCGACCGGCGTCAGGTAGCGACTCTTCAGGTCAGCGGAACCGGACAAAAGCAGTGGCATCGTGCCGAGTTTGTTCACCGCCGGGATCAGCGAGGAGGACGCGCAGGCGCGGGCCACCTCCTCGATCACGATGGCGGTGGCCAGCGCGTCCGCGCCCGCGCCGCCGTACTCCTCGGGGATGTGCGGGGCGTGGAAGTCAGCCGCCCGCAGCGCGTCGTAGGACGCCTTGGGGAACTCCCCGGATTCGTCGGCCTCCGCGGCGTGCGGAGCCACCTTCGCGGCGCACACCTCACGCACCGCTTCCCGGATCGCCTGGTGCTCCTCGGGCAACCGGTAGACGTCGAACGACTCCCCTGCGGCCATCTCGGCCCTCCCCTTCACCACTATCATGCGCAGTCTGTGACGACTCCTGACCGCCGACCGCGCAGACTGAAGACTAGCGACTGCAGTTCAGGTGATGTTACCGGCGCGTAGGTATGGGCAAGATGGTGCACCTAACGCGCTGGGCGATGATGGAGACCGAGACAGTGAGCCACCCTCCGGTGCCCCGCCCAGGCGCCGCAGCAGAATGCGACGCGACGACGCGACGCCAGTGCGAGCGGAGAAGACAGGCGTGACGATCCCCTACCCCACCATCCAGCCGACCCCCGCCATCGCCGCGGTGACACCGCCCTCAGGCGCACCCCGGCCGCGGGTGACGTTCCTGGGGACTGGTTACCTCGGTGCGACGTACGCCATCTGCTACGCCGAACTGGGCTACGAGGTACTCGGGTTCGACGTCGACGCCGACAAGATCGCGATGCTGAACGCCGGTCAGGTGCCGATCCACGAGCCCGGCCTGGACGAGCTGCTCCGGCGCAACCTCGCCGCCGGCCGCCTCCGGTTCAGCACCGACATCGCCGAGACCGCCGAGTTCGGTGACGTGCACTTCATCTGCGTCGGCACCCCCCAGCGCGCCGACGGCATGGGCGCCGACCTGTCGTACGTCGAGGCGTCTGTCACCAGCCTCGCGCAGCACCTGACCCGCAAGGCGTTGATCGTCGGCAAGTCCACCGTGCCGGTCGGCACCGCCGAGTGGGTCGAGCAGCTCGTCGGCAAGCACACCCCCCACGACCTGGACGTCGAGGTGGCGTGGAGCCCCGAGTTCCTCCAGGAGGGCTTCGCCGTCGACGATGTCCTGCGCCCCAACCGGATCGTGGTCGGCGTCAAGAGCGAGTGGGCCAACGGCATGCTCTACGCGGCGCACAAGGGTGTGTTCGACCTGGCCGCCACGGAGGACCGCGAGGTGCCCCTGGTGGTCACCGACTTCTCCACCGCCGAGCTGGTCAAGGTCGCCGCGAACGCCTTCCTGGCCACCAAGATCTCCTTCATCAACGCGATGGCCGAGGTCTGCGAGGCCTCCGGTGGCGACGTCACCCAGCTGGCCCGCGCGATCGGCTACGACCCGCGGATCGGCAACCGGTTCCTCCAGGCCGGCCTCGGCTTCGGAGGCGCCTGCCTGCCCAAGGACATCCGGGCCTTCCAGGCCCGCGCCCAGGAGCTGGGGGCCGGCGAGGCGCTGCGCTTCCTGCACGAGGTCGACCTGATCAACCTGCGCCGTCGTACCCGGGTGCTCCAGCTCGCCGCGGACCTGCTGGGCCGCCGCTCCGGCCCGGCCGGCCCGGACTTCTCCGGCACCCGGATCGCCGTGCTCGGCGCCACCTTCAAGCCCAACACCGACGACGTCCGCGACGCCCCGGCGCTCGCCGTCGCCGCGCTGTTGCAGAAGGCCGGCGCCGACGTGCACGTGTACGACCCGCAGGGCACCGAGAACGCCCGCCGCGCGGTTCCCGAGTTGACCTACGAGAGCGGCATGAACGAGGCGGTCAGCGACGCCGACCTGGTCTGCGTCCTCACCGAGTGGGCCGACTTCCGCAACGCCGACCCGGTCGCCCTCGGCGAGTTGGTCAAGGGCCGCAAGGTCGTCGACGGCCGCAACTGCCTCGACCCGGCACTGTGGACCCAGGCGGGCTGGGAGTACCGGGGCATGGGTCGCCCCTGACGAAACCGACGCCCACCGGCCGGTCATCGAGCATCTCGATGGCCGGCCGGTGTCGTTGTTTGCCCGGGACCCGCCGACAAGAGTCGAAATCCGCGCCAGCTTTGGGCATGCTGCGACAGTGGGAGTCCACAGTGCGGGTGGAGGGGTGTCGTGGCGACCTTTCAATGCTCCTCGTGCGGCCGGGAGATCAAGCCGGCCGTTCGATGCCCGCACTGTGGGGCAGATCAACCACAGTGGGTCGAGCACCTGGCCGACATTGAGCGTTCGATCGCGGAGATGAAGGCGCGCGACGCCGCCATCGCTCGTGAACAGCGGCAGATCGCCGCCAAGATGCAGGCCGCGCTCTTTCAGCGGGACATCCTCGCCCACGCCGGCGAGGAGCGGATCAAGCAGGCCACCCGGCCACGCCGGGTGCTCCGCCGCCGCCCCGGCCGGCGGCCACCGAACGCCACCATGGGAACGCCGCCCCGGGTGCCCCGCCAGGGCACCCCGCCCGCCCCGGAGGATCCGCCGCCGCCCCCGCCCCGCCCCAGCTGGCTGGACGCGGACGACCCGGAGCACCCGCCGGAGGCGTCCTCGCGCGAGGTGCAGAACATCCCTCTCGGGTTGGGCGCGCTGCTGCTCGCGGTGGCCGCGGTGGTCTTCGCCGCGGTGGCCACCAGCTCGATGGACGCGCTGGCCCGGCTCGGCATCCTGCTCCTGGCCACCGTGCTGATGCTGCTCGCTCCGCCGGCACTGGCCCGGCGTGGGCTCACCTCGACCGCCGAGACCATCGCCGCGGTCGGCCTGCTGCTGGTGCCGCTCGCCGGCAACGCGCTCTGGGCGGTGGACCGGATCGGCACCGGCGGTGGCTCCGGCACGGTCTTCGCCGGGGTGATCTTCGCGGTCACCGCCGCCGTCGCCTTCGGGTACGCCGGTTGGACGGGCCTGCGCGCGCCCCGCTTCGCCACCGTGCTCGCCGCGCAGCCGGTGCTGCCTCTGCTGGCGTACGACCAGATCACCGGTCCGGGCGGTTGGGCGCTGGTGCTGGCCCTGGTCGCCCTCGTCAACCTCGGCCTGGCCCGCTCCGGAGTGACAGTCGAACGGCCCGTCCGGCAGGACCTGCCAACGCCGGGCGCGCCGTCGGCACCCCGCCAACGCGACGCCGAGAGCCGGCCGGAGGGCGACCCGGAGGAGGCCGCCGAGCTGATCGACGCCAGCGCCGGCACCGCCGAACCCCGGCCGACCCGCCCGGTGCCCGGCCTGCGTGAGCTGACCTGGCTGCTGCACGCCCTGGCGGTCGCCGTCTCGCTGGCGTACGCGGTCACCGCCCTGCTCCGGGCACAGACCGTGCCGACCGCGACCGGCGCCGGGGTGGTGCTGCTGCTGGCCGCCGTGATCGGGCTGGCCGGCGCGCTGGTGCTGCGTCGCCCGCCGCTGCCCGACGTCGCGGCCGGCATCGTCACCCTGGCCGTGATCGGCGCGCTCAGCCGCATCGCCTCGGTGGCACTTCCCGGCCGGGCGCTGCTGCTGATCGCGGCGGTCATCACGGTGACCGGGCTGGCGGTGCGCGCGGTCCCGGAAGCGGCCCGACGTGGCCCACAGATCGCCTCGGCGGTGGCGCTGACCGTCAGCGGTCTGGTGGTCGCCGGCGGTGCGCTACGCGCCGGGGTGGCACCGGTCCGGGCCGCACTGCCCGCCTGGGACCCCGACCTCAGCCGGTACCCGGGCGAGTTGGCCGCCGCGGTCGGGCCGACCACCTGGCAGCTCGCGGGTGCCGCGTTCCTGCTCACCATCGCGGCGGTGCTGGCGCTGCCCAGCGAGATCCGCCGGGAGTTCGCGGTCGCCGGCGCGGCGTTGACCGCGCTCGCCGTCCCGGCCTCGTTCGGTCTCGGCTGGGCGACGGCGCCCTGGCCGATGGTGGTCACCGCGATCGCCATCGGGGTCATCGGGCTCTCCGCCCGCACCGACCGGGCCGCCGTGGCGCACGCCATCGGGGCGGCCGTGGTCGGTCTGTTCGGGGCGGGTGCCAGCCTGTCCAGCCCCACCCTCACGGCCGCGGTCCTGATCACTCTGTTCGTGGCCGGCACGCTTGTCGCGCTGGCGCCCCGGATCCGGATCGCCTCGGCCGCCTCCGACACGGTCACCGCCTGGGCCGCCGGTGGCGCCGCGTTCGCGCTGCCCGGGGCGGTGGCCGCGTTCGTGGCCGCCACCATGCCGAGCGACCCGACCCCCACCCCGGCGAGCCTGCGTGAGGTGACCGTCCCGGTCCTGGCGGCCAGCTTCCTGGCGGTCTGCGTGACCCTCGGCTACGCCGCCGTCGTGCAGGTCTCCCAGCGCCACATCCCCGCGCCGCTGTCGGTCGGCACGGGGCTGGGCGCGCTTGTGGTCACCGCCGCCGCGTTCGGGGCGCCCGGCGCGACCGTCGCCGACGCCTGGGTGGGCGCGCTGCTACTGGTCGCGGCGGTGCTGCTCTTCCTGGCTCCCTCCATCGACGCCGGCCGGCGAGCCGACCTCACCCTCGACGGCTCGGACCTGGCCGCCGCGGCGGTCACCACCGCCCTGATCGCCACCCTGGTACGGATCGGGGCGGTCCTCGCCCCGGGCGGGCAACTGGCGGTGGCCGCCGCCCTGCTTCTGGTGGTCGCCGTGGCCGCCCGCAGCATGCCAGAGGAGTGGCGACGCGGGCCGATCCTCGGCCTCACCGTCGGCGGTGCCCTGATCGGCGTCCTCGCCGGCTGGTCGGCGGTGCGTGGTGGGGTCGGCGTGCTGGCCACCCCGGGCCCGATCTGGCGGGGCGACCTGAGCGGCTGGCCGGCCGCCCCCGTCGGCGGCGCCACCTGGCAGGCCCCGGTCGCGCTGGCGCTGCTGGCCCTCGCCGCCGGCATCCTGCTCCCGCCGCCCTGGCGCTGGGACGTGTCCGGCGTGGCGGTGGTGCTCGCCACGATCGGCGCGCCGGCCGCATTCGACCTGGCCTGGTGGTCGCCGGTGCTGGTCGGCGGAATGGTCGCCACCGTGTTCGGCATGGCCGCGGTGGCCACTGAGGAGGCGCGCGCCGGGCTGTCCCGGGCCACCGTGGCCGGGGTCGTCGCGCTGCACGCCGCCGGAGCCGGACTGGTCCGCCCGTGGACCACCGCCCTGGCGTTGGGCAGCATCGCTCTGATCGGCGTGGTGGTGGCCACGCTGGGCCGTGTCCTCGCCGGCCCGCAGGTCACCGACATCGACACCGAGGGGATGCCTCCGCACCTGGCGCAGATCGGTGGCGCGGCGATCGGTGCCGCCCTGCTGGCCCTCCCCGGTTCGGTGGCGGCACTGGCCGCCGAGTTCGAACACTCGGCGCAGGTGGTGCTGACCGCCGCGTTGGCCGCGACCAGCCTCGGCCTGGCCGCCGTGGCCGCGGTCCGTCGGCAGGTGCCGCAATATCTGCCCTGGGTCAGCGTGGCGGTGGTCGGCGGGGCCACCATCAGCGCCCTCGCCGCCATCCCCACCGGCCTCGCCGCCGGCGTCTACGCGGCCGCCGCCGCCCTGCTCGGCGTACTGGCCGAGTTGATCCGCGCGGCCACCGTGCCGCCCACCGGCGCAGCCCAGCCGGTCCGGCGCTGGGCGGTACGACTCGACGGCGCCCTGCGGCGGCTGCCGGACGATCCGGAGCGACGACGGTGGCGGGTCAACCCGGCCGCGGGTGCGTTGGCCGCGGCGGCGCTTCCGACCGCCCTGGCCCTCGCCTCGATCGCACCCGCGCTGGTCACCGCCCTGGTCGAGCCGCACCGCACCCTGACCCGGATCTGGCAGGGCCCGCCGCCGGAACTGCTCACCCCACCGGCGGACGTGGTCAACCCGACCCACGTGCTGACGGCGTTGCTGCTCACCGCGACCGCCGCCCTGGCCGCCACCGGTTTCAGCGGCGGACGGCGGTCCCGGGCCGTGCCGGTGGTGCTGCCCGGGGCAGCCGTCACGCTGCTGATCGCACCGATCGCGCTGGGCCAGGGCTGGCCCGCCAGCACCGTCGCCGCGCTCTCCGTCTTCACCATCGCGATGCTCGGTCTCGCACTGACCCCACCGCCGCCGCTGGTCGAGCGGGCCCGCTCGCTACGGCTGGCCCGGGTGCTGGTGTTCGCCATCGGTCTGGCCGGTGGCAGCGCCGGGCTCGCCGGGAGCCTGGCCGACCGGCAGATGACCCTGTTCACCCTCGGCAGCGCGGTCGGGGTGGGCGCGGTGGCGGCGCTGTTCGGCACCACCCAGCGGGCGCGCATCCTCGGCTGGCTCTTCGCCTCACTCATGGCGCAACTCTTCGTGCTCACCGCCGGCCTGGTCGCCGGGCTGGCGGCGGTCTGGTCCGCGTTCGGGGTGCTGGCCGTCGGCGCGGTCCTACAGGTGCTCGCCGCGACCCTGCCCCGGCTGCGCCGCCCCGAGGCGCAGCGGGAAGCCTCCACCGTGGAATGGACCGGGTACGCTGCCGCGCTGATCGCCCTGGCCCTCGCCTTCGACTCGCCCCGACACATCGCCGCCCTGCTGGCCGCCTGGGGCGCGGTCCTCGGGGTGGCGGCGACCCGACCCGGCCGCCGACCGGTGGAACGCCGGATCCTGTTCTGGTCGGTGGTGGTCTGTGAGATCACCGCGTGGTGGATCCTGATGCGAGTCGCCGACGTGGCGCTGCCCGAGGCGTACACGCTGCCGTTCGCCGCGTTGGCCCTCCTCGTCGGCGTCCTGGAGCTGCGCCACCGACCCGACATGAGCAGTTGGGTGGCGTACGGGCCGGCGCTGGTCGCGGCCTTCGTGCCGACGCTGGCCATCGTGCTGGCCACCGAGTCCAGCACGATGCGGCAGATGCTGCTGCTGCTCGGCGCGGTCGGGGTGCTGGTCTTCGGCTCGTCCAGTCGGCAGCAGGCGCCGGTGATCGTCGGCGCGTCGGTCACCGCGATCGCGGCGATCCACGCCCTGTTCAGCCTGGGCCCGTGGCTGGCGCTGATCCCGGTGGGCATCCTGCTACTGGTGCTCGGCGCGAGCAACGAACGCCGCCGCCGCGCCCAGGAGCGCCTACAGACCGCCCTGCGCGGCATGAGATAAACCGGAGGGTCCCTGCGGCGTGGGTGAGTGGGGACGGTGACTGGGCCGGGTTCGCGGGCCGGTGCCGGCTGTGGGGGGGGCCGGGCGCGTCGATCATGGAGTTGTGGTGGGGCACAAAAGGCAAGAAGCGCCCTCTTCCGGGCACCACAACTGCATGATCGACCCCGTTGAGGGGGCCCGGGTGGGCTAGCGCAGGGTTGCCTGGAGGGCGGCTTCCTTGGTGGCTACCAGCTTCTCCAGGTCCTGCTGGTAGGTCGCCATCTTGGCGCGCAGGCCCTCGTCGCCGGCACCGAGGATCCGTACGGCGAGCAGGCCGGCGTTGCGGGCGTTGCCGATCGACACGGTGGCGACCGGGATCCCGGCCGGCATCTGCACGATGGACAGCAGCGAGTCCATGCCGTCGAGGTGCTTCAACGGCACCGGCACACCGATCACCGGCAGCGGCGTCACCGAGGCGACCATGCCGGGCAGCGCGGCGGCACCCCCGGCCCCCGCGATGATCACCTTGAGGCCCCGGTCGGCGGCGTCGCGCCCGTACTCGATCATCGCGACCGGAGTCCGGTGCGCCGAGATCACCCGCACCTCGTACGCCACGCCGAAGTCGTCCAACACCTCGGCGGCGGCCCGCATGGTCGGCCAGTCCGAGTCGCTGCCCATGATCAAGCCAACCGTGCTCACTGCGGCCCTTTCGTCGTTTCCGGAACCGTGGCTCACTCGTGGCCCTCGCGCAGCCAGCGCGCGGCCCGTGCGGCCCGGGCCCGCAGGTCGTCCAGGTCGTCGCCGAGCACCGTGACGTGCCCGATCTTGCGGCCAGGTCGTACCTGCTTGCCGTACAGGTGCACCTTGGCACCCGGCTCGGCAGCGAAGAGGTGGTGCAACCGCTCGTCGATCGACATTCCGCCCGGCTCACCGCCGAGCACGTTCGCCGACACCACCACCGGGGCGGTCAGCGCGGTGTCACCCATCGGGTAGTCCAGCACGGCCCGTAGGTGCTGCTCGAACTGCGAGGTCCGGGCACCCTCGATGGTCCAGTGCCCGGAGTTGTGCGGACGCATCGCCAGCTCGTTGACCACGATCGCGGGCCGGCCGGCGTCGTCGCGTACCTCGAACAGCTCCACGGCCAGCAGGCCGATCACACCGAGCGCGGTGGCCAGGTCGATGGCGAGCTGCTGAGCGGAGACCGCCAACTCCTCGTCCAGGCCGGGCGCCGGGGCCAGCACCTCCACGTTGATGCCGTCGCGCTGCACCGTCTCGACCACCGGGTACGCGGCCACCTGACCGAACGGCGAACGGGCCACCTGCACGGCCAACTCCCGTCGCAGCGGCACCCGCTCCTCGACGATCAGCCGGGTGCCGCCGGCGAGCAGCGTGGTCGCCAGCTCGGTGGCCTGAGCGGCGTCGTCGACCATCCAGACGCCCCGGCCGTCGTAGCCGCCCCGGGCCGCCTTGAGCACCACCGGCCAGCCGACCTGCTCGCCGAAGCCGACGAGGTCCGCGGGCTCGCCGACCGGGCGCCAGGCCGGGTTGGGCGCACCCAGCTCGGTCAGGCGTTCCCGCATGACCTGCTTGTCCTGGGCGTGCAGCAGCGCGTCCGCCGGCGGGTACAGGGGCACCCCTTCCGCCGCCAGCGTGCGGATGTGCCCGGAGGGCACGTGCTCGTGGTCGAAGGTGACGACGTCGCAGCCCTTGGCGAAGGTGCGCAGGGCGGCCAGGTCGGTGTGGTCGCCGTACTGGACGTCGGCGGCGACCAGCGCCGCGCCGTCGTCGGGGGCGGTCGCGAGCACACGCAGTGACTGGCCGAGGGCGATCGCGGCCTGGTGGGTCATGCGGGCCAACTGGCCGCCACCCACCATGCCGACAACTGGCAGACCGGTACGGGAATCCATAGCGCGGCCAGCCTATCCGGGCCGCCGACGGGCCCACCGGGAGGGCCGGCGACCCGCCTCGAAGGCGCTGGAGGGAGCACCCGCCGTGCCGCGTGGGCGACTACCGGGCGTGGCCGTGCGTTCAGCCCAACTCGGCGACCAGCTCCTCGACCGAGGTGACCGGCCGCTGGCAGACGAAACCCCGGCAGACGTACGCGGCGGACCGCCCCTCGACCAGCGGACGGTCAGCGAGCAGCGGCACACCCGGCTGGTCCGGACGCCCGGCGACGACCACCGCTCCGGGCGGGGCGTGCCGGCGGGCGGCGGCCACCAGGGGATCACCGGCCGGGTCGTCGGTGACCACGGCGATCTCGTACGGCCCGGAGAGCAACGCCTCGCCGACCATGGCCGCGTACCCGGTGAACCGGGGGTGCTTACCGACGATCGGCGCGACCGTGCCGAGGGCCGCTTCGGCGGCTTCCCGGTAGCGCGTCTCCCCGGTCAGCGCCGTGTACGCCACCAGCCCGGCGATCAACGCCGACCGGCCGGACGGGGTGGCGTTGTCGGTCGGGTCGGCGGGGCGGGCGACGAGCCGCTCCGCGTCGTCGGCGGTGTCGTAGAAGGCGCCACCGGGCGCGGCGAAGTGCGCCAGCGCGGTGTCCAGCAGCTCGCCGGCCAGGGTGAGCCAGCGACCCTCTCCGGTGAGCTGGTGCAGCGCGCAGAAGGCCTCGGCCACACAGCCGTAGTCCTCCAGGACGCCGGCCGGCTCGCCGACCTTGCCATTCCGGGAGACCCGGCGCAGCCGGCCGTCCACCAGGTGCACGGTGGCCAGGTGCTCGGCGGCCTGGCGCATCGCCCCCTCGGCGACGATGGTGACGCCGTCCATCAGGTTGGCATCCTCGTCCTGCGGGGACGCGTACACGGCGGCGACCTGCTGGAACTCGGCGATGGCGGTGATCGCCAGGCCGTTCCAGGCGGCCACCACCTTGTCGTCGAGGGCCGGCTGCGGGCGGGTGTCCCGGGCCGCGAGCAGCCGCCCGACCACCTGCTGCCAGCGGGCGCGTACCTCGGGCGCGGCATCGTCCACGTCCCGGGCGAGCTTGAGCACGCTCATGCCGTGCTCAAAGGTGCCCTGGTCGGTGACGGTGAACAGGTCGGCGGCGAACCGGCCGTCCTCCTCGCCGAGCGCCTCGACGAGTTGGGGCGGCGTCCAGGCGTAGGTGAGCCCCTCGACACCCTCGGTGTCGGCGTCCAGCGCCGACGCGAACCCCTGCCCCGGCCGGTGCAGCTCGTCGGCGAGGAACCGGGCGGTGTCCCGGGCCACCCGGCGGGCCAGCGGGTCGCCGGTGAGTCGCCACAGCTGGGTGTAGACCCGCAGCAGCAGCGCGTTGTCGTAGAGCATCTTCTCGAAGTGCGGCACCGTCCAGTGCGCGTCCACCGAATACCGGGCGAAGCCGCCCGCGAGCTGGTCGTAGATGCCGCCCCGGGCCATCGCCTCGGCGGTGTGTCGGGTGATCTCCAGGCTGGCCGGGTCGCCGGTGCGCTGGTGGTGGCGCAGCAGGAAGAGCAGGTTCATGTGTGGCGGAAACTTCGGGGCGCCACCGAACCCGCCGTTCGTCGAGTCGTGCTCGCTGGCGAGCTTGGCGGCCGCCTCGTCGAGCAACGTCGCGTCCAACGGGGCGGTGGGGCCGCCCACGGCCTGCGCGCCGCCGATCGCCTCGACCACGGCGGCGCCCTGGCTCAGCACCGCCTCGCGCTGCTCCCGCCAGGCGGTGGCGACCGACTGGAGCAACTGGACGAAGTTGGGTCGCGGGAAGTAGGTGCCGCAGAAGAACGGGGTGCCGTCCGGGGTGGCGAAGACGGTCATCGGCCAGCCGCCCTGGCCGGTCATCGCCTGGGTCGCGGTCATGTAGACCGCGTCCACGTCCGGGCGCTCCTCACGATCCACCTTGATCGACACGAAGTTGTCGTTCATCAGGGCGCCGACCTGCGCGTTCTCGAACGACTCGTGCGCCATGACGTGGCACCAGTGGCAGGCCGCGTAGCCCACCGAGATGAGCACCGGAACGTCCCGCCGCTTCGCCTCGGCGAACGCCTCGTCCGACCAGGGCCACCAGTCGACCGGGTTATCGGCGTGCTGAAGCAGGTACGGGCTGGTGGCGTCGACGAGTCGGTTCACCTGACGACCATAGCCAGCCCCGGCACGGACCGCGCGGGCTCCACCCGGACGGTCAGGACGCGCCGTCGGCGCGGAGCCGGAACACGTTCGACTCCGCCGAGTCGCGCAGCGACCCCAGCACGGCGCCGATCTTGTCCGCCGGCATCGGCTTGAAGAAGTGGTAGCCCTGCGCGGAGGTGCAACCCAGCTCGGCCAGGGCCATCCGCTGTTCGGCGGTCTCCACGCCTTCGGCGACCACCCGCAGCCCCAACTCGTGGGCGAGGCCCACGGTCGTCCGGACGATCGCGGCGGCCTCGGGCGAGTCGGCCATCCGGATGACGAACGAGCGGTCCACCTTCAACTCGTCCACCGCGATCCGGGTGAGGAAGGTCAGCGACGAGAAGCCGGTGCCGAAGTCGTCGACCGCGAGTTGCACGCCCATCGAGCGGAGCGTCGCCAACACCTCGTCGATGACCTCCAGCTCGCTCATCACCACCGTCTCGGTGATCTCCAGGACGAGCCGGTGCGGGGGCACCTGGTGGCGGCGCAACGCTTCGGCGATCTCCGCCGGGAGCCGGGGGTCGAGCAGGCTGCGCGCCGAGAGGTTGACCGAGATCGGGACGTCCAACCCGTCCCGGGCCCAACTGGCGGCCACGCTGAGCGCCTTGTTCAGCACGTAGCGGGTGAAGGTGCCGAGCTGCTCGCTGTTCTCCACCGGCCGGATGAAGTCGGCCGGGTTCAGCCACCCCCGCCGGGGGTGCTGCCAACGGATCAGCGCCTCCACCCCGGTAGGCGCACCCGTGGCCAGGTCGACCGCCGGTTGCAGTGCCAACACCAGCTGGTCGTCGACCTTCAACGCCTCACGCAGCTCAGCCAGGAGGGCGAGCTGGTCGGTGCTGGCCGCATCGCGCGCGCCGTCGTACGCGGCGACGTTGCCACCACCCTCCTTGGCCTGGTACATCGCGATGTCGGCCCGACGCAGCAGCTCGGTCAGGTCCGCGGTGCCAGCGGTGGCCACCACCACCCCGACCGAGACCTCGATGGACATCCGGACGCCGGCCACCTCGGTCGGCGCGGCCAGCCGCTCGGCGATCTCGCGGGCCTGGCGCAACGCGTGGGCCATCGGGGCGGCCCGGTCACCGAGGACCGGCACCGCCGTGAGTAGCAGCGCGAACTCGTCGCCGCCGAGTCGGCCGAGCAGGTCGCCGCTGCGGACCAGCGCGTTGAGTCGGTTCGCGGTCAGCCGCAGCAGCTGGTCACCCGCCGCGTGGCCGAGGGTGTCGTTGACTTCCTTGAACTGGTTGATGTCCAGCAGCAGCAGCGCCACCGGGTGATCGTGGCTGAGTTGTCGCAGCGACTGGTCGCCCTTGCTCAGCATCGCCGCCCGGTTGGCCAGCCCGGTGAGCGGGTCGTGCACCGCTTCGTACGACGAACGGGCGGTCACCAGCCGCAGCTCGTGGTGGGTCGCGGCGTCGTGCAGCGCGGCGGCGAGCGCGTCGCCGAACGCGGCCACCGCGTCGTGTTCCCGGGCCGAGGGCGGGGCCGAGCGGGGGAACCGCACCCGCAGCCGACCGACCGGCGCGGCGCCGACCGACAGCGCCCGGCTCAGCTCGTGCTCGTCCGGCTCCGCCTGGTCCGGTGGGCCGGTCTCCCGGTCGACCAGTTGACCGCTGGCGTCGCCCCGGTAGCGGTGCCACCGCCCGTCGGCCCGGGCCACGTCGACGTCCACCAGTTCGGCGTTGAACAGCGTCAGCGCCCCGGTGACCGCCGCGCTGGCCACGCCCCGCTCGTCGAGCTGGTTGAGGGCCGCGGTGGCCTCGGCGAAGGCGCGCCAGGTGCGGCGCTCCTGATCGGAGCGCAGCCGGTAACGGTAGGTCTGCTGCAGCAGCCACAGCAGCGGCGGCAGCAACAGCAACCAGCGCGGGTCCAGCTCCAGCAGTGCGACCACCACGAGGCCGACCGCCACGTTGCCGACGAACATCAGCAGCTTGCCGCGGAGCGCGGCGAGCAGCGGTGGCCCGATCGGCAGCCCGTGTCGCAGACCCAGCGTCACGCCGCCCAACCAGGCGGTCACCAGGAGGTACGTCACCGAACCGGCGATCACGGCCAGCGCCAGCATCGGGGTGGGCGGAGAGAGCAGCGGCCGACCGAGCGCGGTGGTCACGGAGACGGCCAGCGCCGACGCGGCGGCCAACGAGGCGGCGATCCGGACGATCTCCAGGGCCGGACGGCGGTCGTTGTGCAGTGACAGCATCGTCCAGGCCAGCCCGGTGCCGAGCAGCGTGGCGGCCGGGAGCCAGCCGGCCGGAGTCAGGTAGAGGCAGACGATCAGGGCCGCCTCGCCCCAGGTGATGCTGACCATGCCCGCAGCCGAGCGGAACCGCAGCCGGGCGAGTTGGGCGAGGGCCAGGACGGCGACGGCGATGCCGAAGCGGGCCGGACCGCCGAGGGGGTCGTCGGCCGGCAGCCGGACCGGAAGGGTCAACCCGACCGCGGCGGCGGCCAGGGCGGTCAGCGTGACGGCGGCGGTGAGCACCAGCAGCCGGCCCGGTGTGCCACGCACCCCGAGCCGATCGAACGGGTCGTCGGCCGGACCGGAGGTCATCGACCTCCCCCGTCAGCCGACCGACCGACGTCGCGGCGGGCGGCCGGTGCTGTGCTGGTCATCGGCGCCCCCTCCCGCACACGGCTCGGAGACTTTTGGTCCCCCCGGCGGAAGGCTAAGCCAAACCGGGTGGCCGCAACAGGGGGCGACCAACCGGTTCGGCGTGATTCATGCGCGGACTACCCGTTCAGGTGCTGCTGGTGCCCGTTGGGAGCGGGCGTGGATGAATCACGCCCCCGGTCCCGTCTGTCGGATCGACGACTGCCGCATCGGCCCTGGTCGGGTCGGTCGAGCCGGACTGCTGGGGAAAACGGTCCGGCAGGCGGCGCAGCCGAGCGTTCATGTTGCGGATCAGCAGGATGGTCGCGGTGGCCAGCAGCAGGATGAGGAAGAGGCCCATCGGCCCGGCCAGACCACCCGTGCGGGTGTCCCCGAAGTTGTTCTCCGCGAGCACCTGGGCAGCGGTCAGCATGGCGTTCCTCCGATGTGCGGTTGGTAACCAGGGTAGCCCCGCCGGGAATCAGCGCGCGTGCGCCGTCTCCCGCACTCCCGCGAAGAGATCGGACTCGGGCAGCGGGCTGTCGACCATCGAGCGGGCCAACTCGTAGTCCTCGGTCGGCCAGGCGCTCTTCTGGAGCTCCATCGGCACATGGAACCAGAAGCCGTCCGGGTCGACCTGGGTGGCGTGGGCGCGCAGCGCGTCATCGCGGACCGGGAAGTATTCGGCGCACTCCACCCGGGTGGTGATCCGGGGGCCCTTGTCGGGCCGATCCTCCCACCGCTTGAGCCACTCCTCGTAGGGCGACTCCAGACCGGCGGCCAGCATGCCCTCGTGCAAGGCCATGATCTTGCCCTTGGAGAAGCCGATGTCGTAGTAGAGCTTCAGCGGCTGCCAGGGCGCGCCCAGCTCCGGGTAGCGCTCCGGGTCACCGGCGGCCTCGAACGCGGCCACGCTCACCTTGTGGCACATGATGTGGTCCGGGTGCGGGTAGCCGCCCTCTTCGTCGTACGTGGTAACCACGTGCGGACGGAACTCGCGCATCAGCCGCACCAGCGGGCCCGCGGCGACCTCGACGTCCTGGAGGGCGAAACAGCCCTCGGGCAGCGGCGGCAGCGGATCACCCTCGGGCAGGCCCGAGTCGACGAAGCCCAGCCAGGCCTGGTCGACGCCGAGGATCGCCCGCGCGGCGTCCATCTCGGCCCGCCGGATCTCGCCGATGTTGGCCCACACGTCGGGCCGGTCAAGCTTGGGGTTGAGCACGCTCCCGCGCTCGCCGCCGGTGCACGTCACGACCAGGACGTCCACCCCCTGGGCGACATACTTCGCCGTCGTCGCCGCGCCCTTGCTCGACTCGTCGTCCGGGTGCGCGTGCACGGCCATGAGACGCAGTTGCTCTGCCAACTTCGGCGCTCCTCGTCTGTGCCGGACGGTGGACCCGACCGGGCTCGACCGGCTGACCTGCCGGGATCTTTCCTCACCGCACCCTGCCGCCGGCCACCAGCGCCGCGCATGACCTGCTATTCCTGCCGCTGGACCGGGTGGGAGGATGGGGCTCTGCCATTCTTGCCGATGCCGCCGACAACAACGCCAGGAGATACCCGCCGGTGACCGAGACGCACGCCACAATTTCAGCAGGCGCGCCGGTATTCCCGGCCGGGCGCTACGGCCGCCGTCGGGCACCGGGCGGAAAGCGCCGCCGTACGCTGCTGGCCGCGCTGGCGCTGTTGGCGCTCGTGGCGACGCTGACCGTGATCTCGGTCCGGCTCTACCGCCAGTACGGCGACCCGGTCTACGACGCCCAGGTGATCACGTACACCGACATCACGGACAAGCAGGTGCTTGTCGACTTTCGGGTGACCGTCCCGCCGGGTGGATCAGCGGTCTGCGTGCTGCGAGCCCGGGACCGTTCCGGCGCCGAGGTGGCCCGCGAACAGGTCACCGTGACCGCCGGTCCCGGAGACCGGCACGTCACCACCCGGCACCGCCTGGCCACCACCGCGCGCCCGTTCATCGGCGAGGTTCTGCGCTGCCGACCACCGTCCTGAGCTGCCCAAACAGCACCGGAAACCGGGTCGACCGAGCGCCTACCGCGGGTGTCGGATCCGGACACCGGCGGTGATGGCCGACACGCTGTGTCGTACCACACTGGTAACTTGGTAGTTCACCTGTCAGCCAGCCACGCACAACTGAGGAGAACGCCTGTGTCCACTGGCAACGAGGCGCCCGCCACCTGGCTGTCGCAGGACGCGTACGACCGCCTCCAGGCCGAGCTCGACGAGCACATCGCCAACCGTCCGGCGATCGCAGCCGAGATCAACGCTCGGCGCGAGGAGGGCGACCTGCGGGAGAACGGCGGCTACCACGCCGCCCGCGAGGAGCAGGGCAAGGCCGAGGGTCGCATCCGCTACCTGCAGGAGCTGCTGCGCACCGCGAAGGTCGGCGAGGCACCGACCGCCGACGCGGTGTCGCCGGGCATGGTCGTGACGATCTACTTCGACGACGACACCAACGACACCGAGACCTTCCTGCTCGGTTCTCGGGAGATCGCGGCCACGACCGACCTGACCGTCTACAGCCCCGAGTCCGCGCTGGGCAAGGCGATCCTGGGTGGTCGACCCGGGCAGACCTGCACCTACACGGCGCCGAGCGGCGCCGACATCAAGGTGACAGTGGTCAGCTTCGAGCCGTTCTCCGGCTGACCGTCGCCGACCGCGTCACCCGCTGCCGGCCGGGCTGACCGACGCCGGCACCCACTGCCGAAACACACGCATCCGAGGCGTGGCACCCACCGGTGTCACGCCTCGGCCGCGAAGACCACCTGATAGCCGCTGGCCCGCAGGGCGCTGATCAGGGTGTCCGAGTGCTCGACGCCCCGGGTCTCCACCGACAGCGCCACCTCCACCTCGCCGAGGCTGAGGTGCGGGTTGGCCCGCTGGTGCTCCACGTCCACCACGTTGGCCCGGTGCTCGGCAATCTGGCTGAGCAACGACGCGAGCTGCCCCGGCCGGTCCGAACAGCGGACGGTCACCCGCAGGTAGCGACCCGCCGCGGCCAGCCCGTGCTCGATCACCCGCAACATCAGCAACGGGTCGATGTTGCCGCCGGAGAGCACCGCGACGACCGGCGTCTCCACCTCGACCACGCCGGCCAGCAGCGCGGCGACACCGACCGCCCCGGCCGGCTCGACCACCTGCTTGCCGCGCTCCAGCAGCATCAGCAGGGCCCGGGAGATGTCCTCCTCGGAGACCGTGACGATCTCGTCGACCAATTTGCGCACGTGGTTGAAGGTGATCTCGCCCGGTCGGCCGACCGCGATGCCGTCGGCGATGGTGGAGAAGACGGGCAGCCGCACCGGTTCTCCGGCGACCAGTGAGGGCGGGAACGCCGCCGCGCCGGCCGCCTGCACGCCGATGATCCGGACGTCCGGTCGCAACGCCTTCACGGCCACCGCCATGCCCGAGATCAGACCGCCGCCACCCACCCCGGTGATGATCGTCTTCACGTCCGAACACTGTTCGAGGATCTCCAGCGCCACCGTGCCCTGCCCGGCGATCACATCGGGGTGGTCGAACGGGTGGATCAGCACCGCGCCGGTGCGCTCGGCGTACGTGTGCGCGGCCACCAGCGACTCGTCGACCGTGTTTCCGGCCAACTCGACCTGTGCGCCGTACCCCTTGGTGGCGGCCACCTTCGGCAGCGGCGCGTTGACCGGCATGAAGACGGTGGCGTGCGTGCCGACCAGGCCGGCGGCGAGGGCCACGCCCTGCGCGTGGTTGCCCGCGCTCGCCGCGACCACACCGCGCTCCCGCTCCGCCGCCGACAACCGGGAGATCCGCACGTACGCGCCCCGCACCTTGTACGAGCCGGCGCGCTGCACGTTCTCGCACTTGAGCCACGTCGGCCCGCCCAGCGCCGCGCTGAGGGGCCGGGAGGGCTCCAGCGGGGTGGTGCGGATGACGCCAGCGAGCAACTCCCGTGCGGCCCGCACGTCGTCGAGACCGACCAGTTCCGTCATGCCCCGATCGTGCCACCCGACTCCGGAGCCCTCGGCGGCGACACCGGGGGCACGACGCCGCGCACGCGGTCGACGGTCAGGCGGTGGCCGGCGACCCCGTGCCGACCCGGGGGTAGCCGGGAGCGTGGCGCGTCCAGGGGGCGGCCATCTCGAACTGGCCGGCCACACCGAGCAGCAGCAGCTCCGAGCCGGGCGGGCCGACCAGCTGCACGGCGACCGGCAGGCCATCCGGGCGGCGGCCGACCGGCACGACGACCGCCGGCAGGCCGGCGATGTTCCAGGGTGCGGCGTACGGGGCGTACCGGATGTTGGCTGTCATGTTCGCCCGCCAGGACCGCTCCGACCAACGGGCCGCCTCCGGTGGCGCGCTGGCCAGCGCCGGGGTGAGCAGCAGGTCGACCGAGTGGTCGGTGAAGAAGTCGACCGACCGTTGCCGCCAGGCGGCCCGGTCCGCCTCCCGCACGTAGCCGCGACGCTGCGCCCACTCGCCCAGCGCGACGTGCCGCCGGGTACGCCGTTGCAGCCCGCGCCGGTCCAGACCGGCGGCCCGGACGTCGGTGGCGGCCGCGGCGAACCAGGTGGCGATGCCCTGGAGGCCGAGCGCGGTGGGGTAGACCGGATCGGCCGGCACCGTGTCGTGCCCAGCGGTGGCGAGGAGCCGGCCGGCGGCGGCGACCGCGTCCCGGTTGGGCGCGTCCGGTGCGACACCGCGCACCGGGGAGCGCAGTGAGACGCCCACCCGCAGGCGCTGCGGGGGGACCAGTTTCTCGGGACGCCGGCCGGCGAGCACCGAGAAGCCGACCGCCGCGTCGGCGACCGTGCTGGTCAACATGCCGTGCTCGGTGAGGCCGAACCAGTCGTCCGCCCCGAGCTGGCAGGGGACCACACCCCGACCGGGCTTGAGCCCGACCAGCCCGCAGCAGGCCGCCGGAATCCGGATCGAGCCGAGACCGTCGTTGGCGTGCGCGATCGGCACCAGCCCGGCGGCGACCGCCGCGGCGGCACCACCCGAGGACCCACCCGGGGTACGCGTGCTGTCCCACGGGTTACGGGTCACCGCGCTGTCGTCGTCGGTCAGTGCCCACAGCCCCAGCTCCGGCATCCGGGTCACGCCGAGGATCACCGCGCCGGCGCCGCGCAGCCGACGCACCACCTCGTGGTCGGCCTCCGCGACGTCGGTGCGGGCGGCGGCCGACCCGTTCCAGGTGGGCAGGCCGGCGACCGGGGTGTTCTCCTTGACCGCCACCGGAACCCCGGCCAACGGCAGGTTGGCCAGGTCTTCCTGCTCGTCGACCTTCTCCGCCTCGGTGATCGCCTCCCCGCCGCGCACGGCGCGGAACGCGGCCAGCTCACGGTCGGCCCGGGAGATGTACTCGAGGTGGTCGGCGACGACCTGGGTCGCCGAGACGTCACCTCGGCGTACGCCCCGGGCGATCTGTTTGGCGGTCGCTCCGACCCAGGTCGCCATGATGTCCTGCACGGCCATCCTCCCCAGCGGTCAGCCCAGCGCCTGCTCCAGATCGGCGAGTAGGTCGTCGACCGTCTCGATGCCGACAGACAGTCGCACGAGATCGCCGGGAACTTCAAGCGGCGAGCCGGCAGCACTTGCGTGTGTCATCCGACCCGGGTGCTCGATCAGGGATTCCACGCCGCCCAGCGACTCGGCGAGGACGAAGAGCTTGGCCCGGTTGCAGATGTCCACGGCGTGGTCCTCACCACCGGCGGCGCGGAACGAGATCATGCCGCCGAACCGGCGCATCTGCTTGGCGGCCGTCTCGTGACCGGGGTGCGAGGGCAGCCCCGGGTAGAGCACCTGGGCGACCTTGGCGTGCCCGTCGAGGTACGCGGCGAGCCGCTCGGCGTTGTCGCAGTGCCGGTCCATGCGTACCCCGAGGGTCTTGATGCCCCGCAGGGTGAGCCAGGCGTCGAACGGGCCGTTGATCGCGCCCATCGCGTTCTGGTGGTAGCGCAACTCCTCGCCGAGCCCGGCGTCGGCGACCACGAGCGCGCCACCGACAACGTCGGAGTGCCCGCCGATGTACTTGGTGGTGGAGTGCACCACCACGTCCGCGCCGAAGGCGATCGGCTGCTGCAGGTACGGCGAGGCGAAGGTGTTGTCCACCACCAGCAGGGCGCCCGCGTCGTGTGCCACGGCGGCCAGGGCGGCGATGTCGGCGATGCCGAGCAGCGGGTTCGTCGGCGTCTCCACCCAGACGATCTTCGTGCGGCCGGGCTGCACGGCCGCCCGGACCGCGGCCGGGTCGGAGACCTTGGCCGGGCTGAACTCCAGGCCCCAACGCTGGGCGACCCGGGCGAAGAGCCGGTACGTGCCGCCGTACGCGTCGTCCGGGATCACCACGTGGTCGCCGGGCTGGCACACGGCCCGCAGCAGCGTGTCCTCCGCCGCCAGGCCGCTGGCGAAGGCGAGCCCCACCGGCCCGCCCTCCAGCGCCGCCAGGCACTCCTGGAGCGCGTCACGGGTCGGGTTGCCGGAGCGGCTGTACTCGTAGCCGAGGCGGGGTGCGCCGACCGCGTCCTGGGCGTACGTGCTGGTCTGGTAGATCGGTGGGATCACCGCGCCGGTGCGGGCCTCAGGGTCCTGACCGGCGTGGATGGCGAGCGTCTCGAAGCCGTGACTCATTCTGGTGAGGCTAGTGCCCCGTCCCGAGGGCTGGAACGGAACCCGCGCTCTCGGGCGGGGCCGGACCGCCGGGGAGCCGCCGACATAGCCTGGCCCGATGAGCGGTTGCGTGTTCTGCGGGATCGTGACGGGCGAGGTGCCGGCGTTCCGGGTGGCCGACACCCCGGACGGGGTGGCGTTCCTGGACACTCGCCCGGTGTTCAAGGGGCATGTGTTGGTGGTGCCCCGGGTGCACCTGGTGAGCCTGGCCGAGTTGCCGGCCGACCTGCTGCCCGGCTACTTCGCCATGGTCCAGCGGCTGGCGGTGGCGGTGGAGACCGCTCTGGGCGCCGGTGGGACGTTCGTGGCCATGAACAACAAGGTGTCCCAATCGGTGCCCCACCTGCACACCCACGTGGTCCCACGGACCAAGGGCGACGGGTTGCGTGGCTTCTTCTGGCCGCGCACCCGGTACGACGACGACACCGAGGCCCAGACGTACGCGGACCGGGTCGCGACCGCGCTGCCCGGTGGGGCCTGACTCGCGGTCACGCGGGTAAGAAAGCTGGACCCTCCGGTGTTACACGCTGGGAGCGGTACGAGAGGAGATCCCCACCGTGTTTTTGCGCCGTATGAACGCCGATATGGTCTCGCCCGACCAGGCCCTGCCGGGCCGTCAGATCGCCATGCCGGTCGCCGACCGCCACGAGGTGCTGGGTACCCCGTTGAAGGGTCCGTTCCCGGAGGGCCTCCAGGTCGCGGTCTTCGGCATGGGCTGTTTCTGGGGTGCCGAGCGGCTGTTCTGGACGCTTCCCGGCGTCTACACCACCTCCGCCGGTTACGCGGGTGGCATCACCAAGAACCCGACGTACGAGGAGACGTGCTCCGGCCGGACCGGGCACGCCGAGGTCGTCCAGGTGGTGTACGACCCCACCAAGATCAACTATGAGGACCTGCTCAAGGTCTTCTGGGAGAACCACGACCCGACCCAGGGCATGCGCCAGGGCAACGACGTGGGCACCCAGTACCGCTCGGCGATCTACACGACCACCGACGAGCAGCGGACCATCGCGGAGTCGTCCCGGGACGCGTTCCAGCCGATCGTGACGCGGGCCGGCAAGGGTGAGATCACCACGGAGATCGCCCCGCTCGGCAGCTACTACTTCGCCGAGGACTACCACCAGCAGTACCTGGCGCCGACCAAGAACCCGAACGGGTACTGCAACCACGGCCCGAACGGCCTGAGCTGCCCGGTCGGCGTGGCCCGAGTCGGCGGCTGACCACCGCCACCCGCACGCACGTGATGCCCGGCCACCTCCGAGGAGGTGGCCGGGCATTCCCGTTCGGCCCTGTGATCGAAATCCGTTGCCGAGCCCGACGAGAACTCGATAACGTGGCCGTACACGTGAAAGGAGGTGGTCCAGACTTGTATAGCAATCGGACTCGTGAGGTGGCTGTCAGCTAGCCGCTGTCCTCGACAGTGATCGGCCCGCCGCGAGGTGGGCAAGAAGCACCATCGTCGAGACCGTGTGGCAGCGGTGCGGCGAATCCACGACAGCCACCCGACCCCCGGGGTGCCGGCCAAGTCCAGCCGGCCCGCGCAGATGCGCGGAGCGCCCCGGGGGTCGCTCCATCTCCGCGGGAGTGGCGATGTCCATGCGCGAGCTGGTGGTGCTCGGGACGGCCAGCCAGGCGCCGACCCGTCAGCGCAACCACAACGGTTACGTGCTGCGCTGGGACGACGAGGTGATCCTCTTCGACCCGGGTGAGGGCAGCCAGCGTCAGCTCCTGCACACCACGGTCACCGCCACCGACCTGACCCGGATCTGCGTCACCCACTTCCACGGCGACCACTGCCTCGGCCTTCCCGGCACCATCCAGCGGCTCTCCCTGGACCGGGTGGCGCACCCGGTGGCCGTGCACTTCCCCGCCGGCGGCGCCGAATACTTCGCCCGGCTGCGGCACGCCACCTCGTTCTACGAGACCGCCGAGCTGCGGGTCGAGCCCATCGAGGCCGACGGGCAGCGAATCGCGCTGCGCTGCGGCACGCTGGAGGCACGCCGGCTGCGACACCCCATCGAGACGTACGGCTACCGGCTTGTCGAGCCGGACGGGCACCGGATGCTGCCGGAGAAGCTGGCCGCGTACGGCATCGCCGGGCCGGCCGTCGGCGAGCTGATCCGCGTCGGCCACCTGGACCTCGACGGACGCCGCGTCACCCGGGCCGAGGTGAGCGTGCCCCGGCCGGGGCAGCGGTTCGCCTTCGTGATGGACACCGGCCTCTGCGACGGGGTGTACGCCCTCGCCGAGCACGCCGACCTGCTGGTCATCGAGTCGACGTTCCTGGAGTCGGAGGCCGCGCTCGCCGCCGAGGTCGGGCACCTGACCGCGGCGCAGGCCGCCCGGGTGGCGACCGAGTCCGGGGTACGCCGACTCGTGCTCACCCACTTCTCCCAGCGCTACCCCGACCCGCGCCGGTTCCACGACGAGGCGCGCGCCCACTTCGACGGCGATCTGATCATCGCCGAGGACCTGACCACGGTGCAGCTTCCGCCGCGCCGGGTAGCCTCGGCCGGGTGACCGTCACGCTCCGCCCCGCAACCGAAGGCGACCTGATGGCGGTGGGCGCCCTGCACCAGCGCTCCCGGGTCGCCGCGTACTCCGCCTTCCTGCCGGCCGCGGCGCTGGCCGACCCGACACCGGAGGCGATGGGGCGGTACTGGGTCGAGCGGTGGGTCTGGGAGCGGGACACCCACCGGATGACGGTGGCCGAACGGGCCGGAACGCTGGTCGGGTTCAGTCACCTGGGCCCCGACGACGAGGACGACCCGGCCACCGGCCTGCTGAACGCGATCCACCTCGACCCGGCCGAGCAGGGCCGCGGCACCGGCCGAGCCCTGATGGTGGACGCGCTGGACGCCATGCGGGCGCAGGGCTGGCGGCGTGCCGCGCTCTGGGTGCTGCGGGACAACGCCCACGCCCGCTCCTTCTACGAGCGCGGCGGCTGGATCCCGACCGGCGACGAACGAGACGAGATGATCGGCTCAGAACCGACCCGACAACTCCGCTACACCCGCCCCCTCTGACCCCAGGCCCTGGTCGATCATGGAGTTGTGGTGGGCGCTTTGGGCGCGGGTGCCTGCTTTGCGCACCACCACAACTCCATGATCGACGCGAGCGTGCGTGGGGTGGGGTGGGGTGGGTTAGTGGGCGCCTAGGTGGGACAGGAGGTCTTGGCGGGTGAGCACGCCCTTGGGCTTGCCGTCTACCAGGACCAGGGCGGCGTCGGACTTCTCCAGCAGGCCCACCGCCTCGCTCACCGGCTGACCACCACCGATCATCGGCAGCGGGTCGCCCATGTGCCGCTCGATCGTGTCGTGCAGGTGGGCCTGACCGGTGAACAGCGCGTCGAGCAGGTCCCGCTCGGCGATCGAGCCGGCGACCTCACCGGTCACCACGGGCGGCTCGGCCTTGAGCACCGGCAGCTGCGAGACGCCGTACTCGCGCATGTAGTCGATCGCGTCGCGGACGGTCTCGGTCGGATGCACGTGCACCAGCTCGGGCAGCCCACCGGGCTTGCTGGCCAGGGCGTCGGCCACCGTCGGCTCGGCGCCGGAGTTGTCGAGGAAGCCGTACCGGGCCATCCACGAGTCGTTGAAGATCTTGGAGAGGTAGCCGCGGCCGCCGTCGGGCAGCAGCACCACCACCACGTCGTCCGGGCCGGCCCGGCGGGCGACCTCCAGGGCGGCGACCACCGCCATGCCGCAGGAACCGCCGACCAGCAGCCCCTCCTCGCGAGCCAGTCGACGGGTCATCTCGAAGGACGCCTTGTCGGAGACCTCGACGATCTCGTCGGCGACACCCCGGTCGTACGTCTCCGGCCAGAAGTCCTCGCCGACGCCCTCCACCAGATACGGCCGGCCGGTGCCGCCGGAGTAGACCGAGCCCTCCGGGTCGGCCCCGACGATGCGCACCCGACCCTCGGAGGCCTCCTTGAGGTATCGGCCGATGCCGGAGATGGTGCCGCCGGTGCCGACGCCGGTCACGAAGTGGGTGAGCTCGCCGTCGGTCTGCTTCCACAGCTCCGGGCCGGTCGTCTCGTAGTGCGAGCGCGGGTTGGCCGGGTTGCTGTACTGGTCGGGCTTCCAGGCGCCGGGGATCTCCCGGGTCAGCCGGTCGGAGACGTTGTAGTACGAGCGCGGGTCCTCCGGAGCGACGGCGGTCGGGCAGACCACCACCTCGGCGCCGTACGCCCGGAGCACGTCCTGCTTGTCCTGGCTGACCTTGTCCGGGCAGACGAAGACGCACTTGTAGCCCTTGAGCTGGGCCACCAGGGCCAGCCCGACGCCGGTGTTGCCGCTGGTCGGCTCGACGATGGTGCCGCCGGGCTTGAGCAGGCCGGCGGCCTCGGCGTCCTCCACCATCCGCAGCGCGATCCGGTCCTTCACCGAGCCGCCCGGGTTGACGTACTCCACCTTGGCCAGCACGGTGGCCTGGATGCCCTCGGTGACGTTACGCAGACGCACCAGCGGGGTGTTTCCGATCATGTCGACGACGTTGTCGTAGTACTGCACGGTGTGCCCTTCGTTGCGGCGCCGGCGGTGGCGGCCGGGAAGACGTTTCCTCGTCGCCCAGCGTACGTGCCGTCAGGGCACCAGCCCCCCGGGGATGACCGAGCTGCGGGTGGCCTCCCACTCCAGGAAGCGATCGGTCTCGGCGAGCACGCTGCCGGCCAACCACGTGACCATGACCGCGTCGTCGGCCAGCCCGAAGATCGCCAGCGGAATCTCCGGGAGCAGGTCGATCGGCGAGACGATGTACGCCGTCGCCGCCGTCATCAGGGCCAGCCGGAGGCCGCCGTCGTACTCCCCCTTGGCGGTGGCCCGGATCATCCGGGGCAGCGCGGCCAACCGCGTGCCGATCGACGGCCCGTTGCGCGCCCCGGCCGCCAGGGCCCGCGCCAGCGCCGTGAACGCCGCGCTGCGCTTCAGTGTCTTACCCATCGTCGCGCTCCTCTCCGCCGGATCAGCGTGGCGGGTCGGCGCAAGTCGGCCGGCCTCTTCCACCCACCCAGATACCCCGTCGCGTCGGTTTCCAGGCACCCGGGTGCCGTCACGACGACAGCGGTGTGTCGGGGTAGCGCGATAATGTCGCGGTATGGGGGTGGCACATTCCGTCGTACCCGGTGGTGAGCGCTGGCGGCAGGCCCGGCGGTTCGTCCGGCTGGCAGCCATCGGGACAGGCGCCACCGCGGCGGCCGCGGTGGCGACCGGCGGGGTGCTGCTCGGCCAGGCCCGCCAGGCTCGACGGACCATCCCGATGGCCGAGGCGCCGCCACCCCGCTGCGACGGGATGTACGGCGCTAAGTTCCCCGGTCCGGCGCTCACCATGGTCGTGCTCGGTGACTCGTCGGCGGCCGGCTACGGGGTGTACCGCCGTCGGGAGACGCCCGGGGCGCTGCTCGCCACCGGCCTGTCCCGTCGACTGCACCGGCCGGTGCAGCTGCACCGCTTCGCGGTGGTCGGCGCCATCTCGGCGGTGCTGCGCCACCAGGTGGAGGCGGCGCTGGAGTGCCGACCCGACATCGCGGTGATCCTCATCGGCGGCAACGACATCACCAACCGCACCCCGCGCGGCCTGGCGGTGCGCTATCTGGTCGAGGCGGTGCAGACCCTGCGTGACGCGGGGTGCGAGGTGGTCGTCGGCACCTGCCCCGACCTGGGGGCGATCCGCCCGATCCAGCCGCCCCTGCGCTGGCTGGCGCACCGCTGGAGCCGCCAGCTCGCCGCGGCCCAGACGGTGGCCGTGGTCGAGGCGGGCGGCTGGACGGTCTCCCTCGGCGACCTGCTCGGCCCCCGGTTCGCGGCCGAACCGACGCGGATGTTCGCCTGGGACCGGTTCCATCCCTCCGCCGAGGGGTACGCGATGGCCGCCGCCGCGCTCCTGCCGACGATGCTCTCCGCCCTCGGCGCGACCCCGGAACGACGGGCCACACCGACCCGCGGCGACGGCGTACGGTCGCTGCCGGAGGCCGCGCAGGAGGCGGCTCGACACGCCGGCACGGAGGTCAGCGGCGTCCGGGTCCGGGGCCGCGACCGAGGGCCGGCCGGCCGGTGGGCGCAGCTGCGCCGACGGGCGTTCTTCGGTGTCGGCGCGGTGCCGCAGCACGGGTCCGCCTCGGACACCTCGACAGTGGAGGGACTGGCATGAACGAGCGCAGCGCGCGGAGCGTGACCTCCGGCCTCGCCGGCCGACTGGGTCGGGCGGCGGCGTTCTCGCTGCTCGCCGGCACCGTCGGGGGCGCCGCCGTCCTCGCCGGTGAGGCGTTCGTCGCCCGGCACCGACGCTACGCCGAGCCGGAGCTGGGCCTGGCCCTGCGCGCCACGATCGGCCGGGCGGGCGCCTCACCGCTGCGACTGGTGCTGCTGGGCGACTCGTCGGCACTGGGCGTGGGTGTCGACCGTCTGGAGGACACCATCGGCGGGCAGTTGGCCAACCTGCTCGCCGAGGGACCGACCGGCCGTCGGGTGCACCTGTCCAGCGTCGGCGTCTCCGGGTCCCGCTCGACGGACCTCGCCACCCAGGTGGCCCGGGCGCTGCTCGGTGAGCGGCCCGACGTGGCGTTGATCCTGATCGGCGCGAACGACGCCACCGGGCTGCGCCGACCGTCCGACGCGGCGGCCTATCTCGGCGCGGCGGTGCACCGGCTGCGTGAGGCACGCGTCGAGGTGGTGGTGGGCACCTGCCCCGACCTCGGGGCGGTGCGTGCCATCGCGCCTCCGCTGCGCCAGGTCGTCGGCTGGGCCGGACGTCGGGTGGCCCGCGCGCAGACCACTGCCGTGCTGGAGGCGGGCGGCTCGGTGGTCGACCTGGCCACCGAGACCGGGCCGGTGTTCCGGGCCGACGCGGGAACGCTCTGCCAGGACGGCTTCCACCCCTCCGCCGACGGCTACCGGGTGTGGGCGCACGCGCTGCTGCCCGCCATCCTCGCCGCGGCGGCGGCCACGACCCGACGCTAGATCGTCCCCGGCCAGGGGTGACATTTCCCGCCGCGTCCGCTTCTTCCGCGCCATGTTACTGGCGGGTTAACGTTGGTCCATGCCGATTGAGTCGTCCCGCGACGCCGTCATCGTCGCCACCGCCCGCTCCCCCATCGGCCGGGCGCACAAGGGATCTCTGCGCGACGTCCGCTCCGACGACCTCGCCGCGACCATCGTCCAGGCCGCGCTGGACAAGATCCCCGCGCTCGACCCGACCACGATCGACGACCTCTACCTCGGGTGCGGCCTGCCCGGCGGCGAGCAGGGCTTCAACATGGCCCGAGTGGTGTCCACCCTCCTCGGTCTGGACACTGTCCCCGGTGCCACGCTGACCCGCTACTGCGCCTCGTCGCTGCAGACCACCCGCATGGCGATGCACGCGATCCGGGCCGGCGAGGGCGACGTGTTCGTCTCCGCCGGCGTCGAAATGGTCTCCCGCTACGCCCGGGGCAGCTCCGACGGGCTGCCGCCCGAGGCGCAGGCCCTGGTCGGCGGCGGCTGGGAGAACCCGCGCTTCGGGTCGGCCGGCGAGCGCTCGAAGCGCCGCGCGCAGGGCGGCGCCGAGGTGTGGACCGACCCGCGCGAGGCCGGTGAGCTGCCCGACATCTATCTGACCATGGGGCAGACCGCGGAGAACCTGGCCCAGGTGTACGACGTCACCCGCGCCGACATGGACGAGTTCGGCGTACGCAGCCAGAACCTCGCGGAGAAGGCCATCGCCGACGGCTTCTGGGCCCGGGAGATCACCCCGGTCACCACGCCGAACGGCACCGTGGTGAGCACCGACGACGGGCCCCGGGCCGGCGTCACCCTCGACGCGGTCGCCGGCCTGAAGCCGGTGTTCCGTCCGGACGGTCGGATCACCGCCGGCAACTGCTGCCCACTCAACGACGGCGCGGCCGCCGTGGTGGTGATGAGCGCCCAGCGGGCCGAGGAACTCGGGCTCACCCCGCTGGCCCGGATCGTCTCGACCGGTGTGACCGCCCTGTCGCCGGAGATCATGGGCCTCGGGCCGGTCGAGGCGTCCCGCCAGGCCCTGCGCCGAGCCGGTATGACCATCGACGACGTCGACCTCGTCGAGATCAACGAGGCGTTCGCCGCGCAGGTCATCCCCTCCTACCGGCAGCTGGGCATCCCGGAGGAGAAGCTGAACGTGATGGGCGGGGCCATCGCGGTCGGCCACCCGTTCGGCATGACCGGCGCCCGGATCACCGGCACCCTGCTCAACGCACTGGAGTGGCACGACAAGACCATCGGTCTGGAGACCATGTGCGTGGGCGGTGGCCAGGGCATGGCCATGGTGCTCGAACGGCTCAGCTGAGCCGAGCCGCCCTCAGAGCGCGCCGCGGGTCGCCGTCACCTCGGCGGCGGCCCGGGTCAGCGCCTCGGCCCCCGGGTCGGCGGCCAGCAGGTCCGCCGTGACCACCCGTAGCTGGTCGGGCAGGGCCAGGTCGTTGTCGAGCCGGGGCACGACGCGGCGCGGCTCCCCCTCGGCGTCGGCGGCCAGGTTGGCCATCTCCTGCACGAGGCGGTGCACCAGGTCGGCGCGGGACACGTTGCCGGCGGTCGCGACCGCCGCCCACCGGGGCTGCTGCCAGTGCGCGATCTGACGGACCAGCAACTGCACGGCCTTGTCCAACTCCGCTGCGCTCATCGCCGCCGAGTCTACGGCCGGCACCGACCGCGTCGGGGCGGGCCGGTCAGCGGCGCAGGTAACTGAGCAGCCGCAGCAGCTGCCAGTAGAGGAAGACCAACCCGGTGAGCAGGCCGAACGCGCTCAGCCACGCGTACCGACGGGCTCGACCGTCGCGCACCGAGCGCTCGACGAGGTCGAAGTCGAGGATGAAGCTGAACGCCCCGGCGATGATGGCCACCACCGAGAAGGCGTACGGCAGCCAGCCGACCTGCCCGCTGACGCTGTAGACGGCCAGGCCCGATCGCCCGGTGATCAGGTACGACACCAGGTTGACCACGCTGAGCACGGCGATGCCGAGCAGGGTGCCGATCACCAGGCGGGCCAGCCGGGGCGTCGCCCGGATCACCCGGGCCCGGTAGAGCGCCGCCATGCCGAGGAAGACGCCGAAGGTGCCGGCCACCGCCTGCACCACGATGCCCGGATAGACCTGCTCGAAGGTACGGCTCGCCACCCCCAGCAGCAGCCCCTGGAGAATGGCGTAGCCGACGATCGGCACCGGGTTGGTGATCGCCCGCAACGAGATGACCAGGACCAGCGCGATCGAGGCGAGTGCGCTGCCGGCCAGCGCGGCGCCCAGCCATACGGCGTCGGGAATCACCGCCCAGGACACCGCCGCGGCCACGCCGGTCACCAGCAGCAACCCGACGGTACGGACCACCACGTCGTCGACTGTCATCGGCTCGACGTCACGGGCGCCGAGCACCCGGGCCTCCACCCGGCCGGTCTCGTCCAGCCGGTTGAGCACCGGGTTGTTGCTGCGCACCGCCGCCTCCTTCGCCCGCGTACCCCTGGGGCGTGCCCTTGCAGTCACTCTGCCCCGGGCGGACCGGCGGCGGCGGGGAAACGGCGCGGACGACGACGGCGCCCGCCCCCACCGGAGTAAGGACGGGCGCCGGTCGGCAGTGCGGACGAGGTCAGTCGTCGCCCTGGAAGTAGCTCAGCAGGCGCAGGATCTCGATGTAGAGCCAGACCAGGCTGACCAGGATGCCGAACGCGGCCACCCAGGAGTAGCGCTGCGGCAGGCCCATCCGGACGCCGTCCTCGATCTCCTTGAAGCTGAGCACGAAGCTCAGCGAGGCGACCACGATGCAGACCAGGCTGAAGCCGATGGCCAGCGGGCTGCCGTCGCGCAGGCCGGTGTTGACGCCGAACAGCGCCAGCACCAGGTTGATCATCATGACCGCGAAGAGGCCGACCATCACCGCGATCATGCCCTTGACGAAGGCCGGGGTGGCCCGGATGACCTTCGCCCGGTAGAGCATCGCCATCAGGAAGAAGATGCCGAAGCTGGCCGCGGCGGCCTGGAGCACGATGCCGTCGTAGGCCGTCTCGAACGCCTTGCTGACCATGCCGACGAAGACGCCTTCGACGACCGCGTACGCGATCACGAGCGCCGGGTTGGCCATCCGCGAGAACGAAATGATCAAGCCGAGGACCAGGCCGACCACCGCCGCGCCGATCCAGGCGGTACCGACCAGAGCGTCGGGCACGAGCACCCAGGCGGCCGCGGCGGTGATGCCGAGGATGCCGAGCAGAGCGACCGTCTTGACGACCACGTCGTCGACGGTCATGGGCGCCACGGTCGGCGGCGCAGCCGGGTAACCGGCCTGGGACGGGTACTGCTGGGGAATGCCGGGCTGTCCGTACGGCCCGGCCGGGGCGTACCCGGCGGAGCGCTCCCGCTCGGCCGCTTGGCCGAGCCGGGCGAGCACCGGGTTCGAGGTCTTCACTGTCTGGCCTCCCTCAGGGGGTCGTTTGCACGTGAACGTGCCCTCCAAGAGTAAACGGCCCAGCCAAGTCCTGGAGATCACGAATGAGAATGTGTGAGTCGACCGGTGCCCGGGGCGGGGGTCGAACCCGCACGCCTTTCGGCAGCCGCTTTTAAGGCGGCCGTGTCTGCCTTTCCACCACCCGGGCGGGCGTCACCGGCGCGCCGACACGCACGGTGCAATGTCACCGTAGCCGGTCTCCGGCGACCCGGCGTACCCCGCCGGCCTGGCCACATTAGGGTCGATGCCGTGAGCAGCGCAGCCCCCACGGCCCCCGACGCCGCCCCTGAGCAGGCCTTCCGCCTCGCCGATCGGGTCAACCGCCGACCTCGGGCCGTCCGGCTGCTGGCCGCCGTCCACCGACACCGGACGGACCTGCTGGCCGCTCTGATCTTCGCGGTGCTGGCCGGCTGGCTCACCCAGGGGCTGTGGCCCGACCCGGGCGCCCGCACCCTGGCGCTCAACCCGGAGGACCAGACCCTCTACGAGTGGTTCCTGGCGGTGGACGCCCGCGCGCTTCTCGGCGACTTCGACCTGCTCACCGACCGGCTCAACGCCCCCGACGGCGTCAACCTGATGGCCAACACCACGGTGATCGCACTCGGCGTCCTCTTCGCGCCGGTCACCCTGTTGCTCGGCGCGCCGGTCACCTTCGCGCTGCTCGCTGCCGCCAACCTCGCCGGCACCGCCCTCGCCTGGTACCTGCTGTTCCACCGGACGCTGCGCGCCCGCCGGGTGGCCGCCGCGCTCGGCGGTGGGCTGTGCGGATTCGGACCAGGCATGGTCTCCCAGACCAACAGCCACCTGCACATGACCGCCCAGTGGCTGGTGCCGGTGATCGTCTGGCTGGTGATCCGGCTGCTGCGGGCGTCCGACCCGGGGCCGGGAACACCCGACGGGACCGGCCGTACCCGCACCTCCGGGCCGGATCGTCGGCGGCTGTTCACCTCCGCGGCGGGGCTGGCCGGCGCGGTCACCGCGCAGGTCTTCATCGGCGAGGAGGTGCTCTTCCTCGCCGCCATCACGCTGTTGGTGATGGCGGTCAGCTACGCCGTGTCGGACCGGGACCTGGCCCGCAGGGCGCTCCCCGGCTTCGCCGCCGGGATGGCGGTCGCCGCCGGGCTCGCCCTGCTGGTGCTCGGCTATCCGCTGTGGTTCCAGTTCGCCGGGCCGCAGGGGGTCGCCGACGGGATGTTCACCCCGGCCTACTTCTCCGCCGACCTGAGCAGTTGGTGGACGCTCTCCCCGCTGTCGGTGGCCGGCAGCGACGAGTCCGCCCGGCTGACCACCGGTCCCGCCGAGTACAACACGTTCCTCGGCTGGCCGCTGCTGCTGGTCGCCACGGTCTGCGCGATCTGGGTCGGGCGACGCCGATTGGTCTTCGCCTGCGTCGTGGCGGGTCTGGTGATGGGGGCGCTCTCGCTCGGCCCGGAGGTGGTGCTCGGCGGCACCAGGACAGCGATCCCCGGCCCGTACGCCCTGATCGGTGGACTGCCGGTGGTGGACGGGGCGTTGCCGATGCGGTTCGCGCTGGCGGTGCTGCCGATCGTCGCGACGCTGCTGGTGCTCGCGGTCGACCGGGCCCTGCGTAGCTCCGGTCGGGCCCGACGGCTGGTGCCACTGGCCGTCGGCGTGGCGCTGCTGCCGATCTTCCCGACCCCCCTGCCGACCACCGGACGGCCCGCCGTGCCGGAATTCATCACCGGCGGGCACTGGCGGCAGTGCGTACCGCCGGGCGGGGTGCTGGTCCCGGTGCCGCTGCCGACCCCGAAGGAGCCCTGGCCGATGCGCTGGGCGACCGCCGCCGACGCCGGTTTCGGGCTGCCGGAAGGCTTCTTCATCGGCCCGTACGGCAGGGGCGGCACCGCGGCGATGGGCACGTTCAAGCAGCCCACCTCCGCACTACTGGCGGATGTCGCCCGCCGGGGCGACCAACCGGCCATCGGCGACGAGCAGCGCCGCCAGGCCGCGCGCGACGCGGAGTTCTGGGGCGCCTCCTGCGTGGCGCTCACCGACGACGCCCCGCACGCGGAGAGCCTGCGCGCAACCCTGGAACAGCTCTACGGACCCGCGACCCGGATAGCCGACGCCTGGACCTGGCGGGTCTAACCCAACCCAAAACCCCGCCGATCTTGCACTTACTGCTCGGACAAGACGCACCAAAAGGCGCATCACGACGTCCGAAAGTGCAAGATCGACGGGGTTGGTGGGTCTGGGTCTGGGTTAGACGCGGGGCGCGCCGACCGGCTGGGAGGCCTCGGCGAACTCCTCGCGGGGGTCGTGCAACTGGCCCAGGGCGACCACCTCACGCTTGAGGAAGAACGCCAACGACCAGTCCACCACCACACGGACCTTGCGGTTGAACGACGGGATCCGGCTCATGTGGTACGTCCGGTGCATCACCCAGGCCGGCCAACCGGTCATCTTGATGCCGTACACCTGGGCCACGCCCTTGTGCAGGCCGAGGCTCGCGACGCTGCCGACGTGCTTGTGCTTGTAGTTCACCGGCTCGCGACCCCGGATCACGGCCGTGATGTTGTCGGCCATCCGGGCGGCCTGGCGCACCGCGTGCTGAGCGCTCGGCGAGCAGAAGTTGCCCGGCTCCTTGGTCAGGTCCGGTACGGCGGCGCAGTCGCCGGCACTCCAGGCACCCTCGACCACCCGGTCACCGTCGACCACCTGGAGCGTGGGCAGGCAGGTGATCCGCCGACGGTCGTCGCGCGGGAAGTCGGTCGCGTCCAGCATCGGCGACGGCTTCACACCGGCCGTCCAGACGATCGTGTCGGAGCGGAAGCTGTCACCGTCGGAGAGCTTGACCACCCCGTCGACGCAGGACTCGAGCCGGGTGTCCAGCCGGATGTCCATGTTTCGCTTCAGCAACTGCTGCACGGTGTAGGCGCCCATGTCCCGGTCGACCTCCGGCAGCACCCGCTGGGTGGCCTCGACCAGCACCCAGCGGACCTCGTCCTGCTTGAGCTCCGGGTAGTAGCGCAGGGCGTCGCGAGCCATGTCCTCCATCTCGGCGAGCGCCTCGATGCCGGCGTACCCACCGCCGACGAAGGTGAAGGTCAGCGCCGAACGGCGGACGTCCGGATCCGGCGTGGCAGCCGCCACGTCGAGCCGATCCAGCACGTGGTTACGCAGGTAGATCGCCTCGCCGATGGTCTTGAACCCGATGCCCTGCTCGTGCAGGCCAGGGATCGGCAGGGTGCGGGAGACCGAACCCGGTGCCACGATCACGTGGTCGTAGGTGATCTCCCGGGCCGGGCCGCTGATCGGCTGCACGGTGGCCACCTTGCGGTCGTGCTCGATCCGCGTGACCGTGCCGGCCACCATCTTGCACCGGCGCAACTCCCGCCGCAGCGGCACCACGGAGTGCCGCGGGGAGATGTTGCCCGCCGCCGCCTCGGGCAGGAACGGCTGATAGGTCATGTGGGGTTGGGGATCCACCACCATGACCTCAGCCTCACGGGAGCTGAGCTTCTTCGACAGGCGCAGCGCCGCGTACAGACCGACGTGCCCGGCACCAACCACAAGGATCCGCTTCGGATTCACGTTGTCTATCTTTCCCCGGCCGGCTCAGGTAATCCCGCTCGCGGCCCCCATCTGTGACGGAGCACAACCCATGTGACCTGCGTAACCCTCCGGTCGCAGCCGTCACCGGCGCCGCAGCAGCCAGCCCAGCAACGCGGCCGTCCCCACCGCCACCAGCAGCCCCAGCACGGTGACCCACTGGTATCCGGCTCCCCCACCCGACCCGGCCGCTTGCAACAACAGGACGCCGAGCACGGCAGCACCCAACAGCACAGCGGCCGACCGCACCAACCACCGGGTGATCAACTCGGGGTCCACCACCGCGTCGTAGGGCAGCAGCGCGGCCAGCGCGCAGAGGGTGTGACCCAGGTAGAGCAGGGCCGCGACGGCGAGCAGCCGCCAGAGGGCGACCGGACGGCCGTACCCGTCGGTGGCGAGCAGCCAACCGCCGACCGTGACCAACGCCGTGAAGGTCGCCCAGAGTCGGCGCGGCCCGCACGCGGGCAACAGCGCCGCCACCGCCAGGAAGAGGATCGGCCGGCCGGAAAGCACCTCCGCGGGGAAGGCAAGGACGAACCCGGCAAAGACGGTGACGAAGATCCCGGCCCGGACCAGCAGCGGGGCCGCACTGATGCGAACCACGGCGTACTGCGCCGCCCGAACCCGCTCCACGACGGCGTTCATGTGCGCCTGCCCTCGCTCATCGGCCACCCACCCTCGGGGCCGTCGCCAACCGGGCCACGTCCCGCAGCACCTGGTCCAGGCTGCCGGCGCCGGCCCAACGCACCACCGGCACGCCGTGCTCCCGCAGCTGCCCGATCATGATCTCCCGATCCAGACGCCACAGCCGGTACGCCACCTCGGCCCAACCCCGGTCCTTCGGCGAGGCCAGGTCGGTCGGCAACGTGTCGACCGCCACCACGAACCGCCCGCCGCGGGCCAGCCGGGCGAGCATCTGCGCCGACCGTTCGTCCAGCAGCGGGGTGAGCACCACCACCAACGCGTCCGAGGACAGCAACTGCGGCCCGAAGACCTGGTCGTACGGCTCATGCGCGGACGCGTGGACCCGGACGTCGAGCAACCACTCCAGGACGGTCAGGTACTGCCGTCGCCCGGCGGCCGGCCGGAGCCGGCGGGCTGCCGGCCCGTACTCCAGCAGCGAGACCCGGTCGCCACGGTGCAGGTAGTGCTCGGCGATCGCGGCGGTGGCCCGGACGGTGGTGTCCAGCACCGAGGCGGCGCCGTTCACCCCACCGGAGCGGCCCGCCTCGGCGAGCACGTCGAGCAGCACCACCACCTCGGCGTCCCGGTCGGAGAGGGTGGCGGCCACGTGCAACTGCCGGGCCCGCAACGAGACCCGCCAGTCGATCCGGCGCAGCCGGTCGCCGGGGGCGAAGACGCGGACGCCGGCCAACTCGCCGCCCTCCCCCGGTCGACGGGAGTGGTGCGCCCCGACCAGGCCGGCGGCGCGGGGCATCGCCTCGACCGCCTCGAACGGCTCGGTACGCGGGTACACCCGCACCCGGACCGGCTCGGTGATCACCGCCCGGGAGACCAGCAGGCCACCCGCCGTGGCGACCCGGGCACCGGCGGGGCCGATCGGGTGCCGGCCCCAGCGCAGGGCCTTGCCGGCCAATTCCAGGTCCACCGCGGCGTCGATCGGCACCGAGGTCACGAACGGCCGGTCCGCGACGGAACGGCCCCCGCCGTTGCCCGTCGCACCGGTCGCCGGGGCGCTCGGCTCCGCGCCGTCGACGGCCTCGTCGCGGGCGAAGCCGGCCCGGTCGATCCGCAGCCACGGCGACACGCGGGAACGCATCACCACCAGGTCGTAGTCGACCGTGTCCGGGTTGCCGACCGTCACCGCCGCGGTCACGTCACCGCCCTCGACCAGCGGCCCGCCGTCCCCCTGGGTGATCCACACCTGCGGCAGCGCCGTGGGCCGCCGACGTAACGCGTACGCGGTGCCCAGCGCGAACGGGGCGGCAAGCACGATCAGGTCCACCCGACCCAGCAACACGCCGGCCACCAGCAGCAGGCCGGCGAGCAGCACCGCGCGGCCGAGCGCCGGGGTGGGCGCCCAGCCAGCAGCCGGTTCCGCTTCGGTGGCCCTCGGCACGGTCGGTCCGGTCATCAGTGCCGGGGCCCGCCGGCGGCGTAGCTGGGCAACGCGCCACTGGCCGGGGCGGGAGTCGCCTCCAACACCTCGCCCACCACGAACGCCGGATCGACCCGCCGCAACCACATCTCCGGGCGCAGGGTGATCCGGTGCGCCAGGGCGGGCGCCGCCACCGACTTGACGTCCTCGGGCACCACGTAGTCCCGTCCGCCGAACACCGCGCGGACCCGGGCCAGGAGCAGCAGCGCCAGCGAACCGCGAGGTGAGGCGCCGACCAGCACCGACGGGTGCTCCCGGGTGGCCGCGGTGAGCGACACGATGTAACGGCCGATGGAGTCCTCCACCACCACGTCCTCCAGGGCGGCCTGCATGGCCCGCAGCGTCGCCGCGTCGACCACCGCCTTGATGTCCGCCTCCTCCCGGCGACGGCTCATCCGACGGCGCAGCACCTCCCACTCCTCCTCGTGCTGCGGGTAGCCGAACGAGACCCGCAGCAGGAACCGGTCCAGCTGCGCCTCGGGCAGCGGGTAGGTGCCCTCGTACTCGATGGGGTTGGCGGTGGCCAGCACGTGGAACGGCTCGTCCAGCTTGTAGGTCACGCCCTCCACCGACACCTGCTTCTCCTGCATCGCCTCCAGCAGCGCGGACTGGGTCTTCGGTGGCGTCCGGTTGATCTCGTCGGCGAGGAGCAGGTTGGTGAAGACCGGGCCGGCCCGGAAGGTGAAGTCGCCGTTGCGCTGGTCGTAGAGGAAGGAGCCGGTGACGTCGGCGGGAAGCAGGTCGGGGGTGAACTGCAACCGGCGGAAGTCCAGCCCGAGGGCCTGGGCGAACGAGCGGGCGGTGAGCGTCTTACCGAGCCCCGGCAGGTCCTCCAGAAGCACGTGCCCGCCCGCGAGGATGCCGGCGAGGACCAGCTCCAACGCGTCCCGTTTGCCGACCACGACGGTGCCGACCGCGTCCAGGACCGCCCGAGCCAGGTGCCCGACCTCGGCGGGGGCAATGCTCCGGTCCACGTCGTTCATCAGATGCTCTCCAGTTCGGCGACGATCACCGCGAGGTCGCGCGGCGACGGGGTGCGGCGAGGCGGGGTCTCCAGGAACGTCCACAGGCGATCACCCAGCAGGGCGCGAGCGCGGGCGGGATCCGACTCACGGGTGACGCCGTGTTTCAGACGCATCCGCTCGTCGGCCAGCTCACCGATCCGGGGCAGGACCGTGCCGGTGAACCGTTCGGGTCGGGTCGCGGACCAGTCCAGGGGCCATTCCCACCGGTTGATCGCGCTACGCAGCGCGTCCCGGGCACCCCAGTTGTAGCTGCCGTCCTCCTCGCCCGCGCCGACCCGACTGCCGCCGGGCGGCGGGGGCGGCGGCGCGAGCAGGGCGGTGACCCGGCGGACCGCCAACACGGCGAGCACCCCGGCGATCAGTACGGGCAGCGAGACCTGGAGGCCCACCGCGCGGAGGCCGACGAGCAGGACGGCGACCAGCGCGGCGGCCCACGCGAGCGAGCGCAGCACCGGACGCCACCGGGAGTCGCGCGGCCCCGGACCGACCGGCGCCGCCTCCTCCTCGAACGCAAGCAGGTCGTCGATGCTGGTACTACTCATGAGGTCACCGCCGCGGTGAGTTCTCCGCGCAGCCGGCCGAGCGCGGCGCGGGCCTGGTCCCGGGTGCGTTCGTCGACCGGGTGGGTGGCGTACCGGGCCTCCCGGTAGACGTGCGCGAACTCCGCCAGCACGTCGGTGCTGGCGATCGCCGGCACGCCCGCCGCCGGGTCACCCTGCAACAACCGGCTGACCAGGTCGGTGGGGGTGTCCCCGGCGAGCCTCGGCACACCGGCCGCTGCGGCGGTCTCCTCCAGGCGCACCCAACAGGCGATGACCGCCACCCGCGGGTCGGTGTCCCGGTCGTCGAGTTCCACCAGGCCGGCGTCGAGGGCGGCGACCACCTCGCGGGCGGTGCCCTCGGCGGTACGACGGGCCCGCTGCGCCGGTAGTGCCCGGGTGGTGCGGCGCAGCGCGCCCCGGATCAGGACCCAACAGAGGTAGCCGAGCGCGGCGAGGATGGCCAGCCCGAGCAGGACCACCGCCACCGTGCCGACCCACTGCGGGATGTGCGCCTGGGTGGCCTCGCCGGCATCGCGTGGCTCGATCGGGATGGACGGTGACGGCTCGACGGTCGGGTACTCGGGGACCCACGGAACGTTGTCCGCCGCCGGCGGGATCCGACTGGCCCCGATCGACGAGTGGGCGGACGCCAGGGCGGCACCGGCGAGCAGGGCGGCTGTCGCGCCGACCGGCCACCACCGGCGGAGCAGGCCGAGTACCGGGGGCAGCACACCCGGCTCGGCGGACGGCGTGGGCGGGCGTGTTCCGTCTGTCATCGCCACCACCCCACGCGTCGTCTCAGTCCACTCCGGCCAGCTGTTTAGCCTGGCCGAAGACGTCGTCCAACATCCCTGGTGTCAACCGCCCGGTGAAGGTGTTCTGCTGACTGACGTGGTAGCAGCCCAGCAAGTCCGGAGCGTTCGTGCCGGACCAGTGTGCCCCATGACCGAACGCCGGTCGCGGGCTGGGCGGGCGCTGCCCGTACACCGCACGGAGCACCGGCCACCACGCGGCCCAGGCGAACGCGCCCAGCGCTACCACGACCCTCAGCGTGGGCCGGATCAGCGCGACCTCGCGGTGCAGCCAGGGCGCGCAGGTGTCCCGTTCCGCCGGGGTCGGTTTGTTGTCCGGAGGCGCGCACCGGACGGCCGAGAAGACCCGCAGGTCCCGCAGGGTGAGCCCGTCGTCGGCGGCGACGCTGGTCGGCTGGTTGGCCAGCCCGGCCCGGTGCAGCGCGGCGAACAGCACGTCACCCGACCGGTCACCGGTGAAGATCCGGCCGGTGCGGTTGCCACCGTGCGCGGCGGGTGCCAACCCGAGGATGGCGATCCGCGCGTCACCGGTGCCGAGGCCCGGCACCGGCCGACCCCAATACTCCTGGTCGCGGAAGGCGGCCCGGCGGGTGCGGGCCACCTCCTCCCGCCATTGGACCAGCCGTGGGCAGGCGAAACAGTCGCTCACCGCCGCGTCGAGGTCGGCCAGGTCGGTCGCCCGCGCTGCGCGGGCGACCACCTGTTCGGGGGTACGGGTCTCAGCCAAGCTTGGCCCGGAAGAGTTCCAGGGTGCGGGCCCACGCGCTGGCGGCGGCGCGCTGGTCGAACGCCTCCGGCCGGTCGTCGTTGAAGAAGGCGTGCGAGGTGCCCGGGTAGTCGTAGAGGTGGCAGTCGCCGCCGGCCTCCTCGATGGCTCGACGAGCGGTCTGTACGCCCTCGGCGGTGGAGGTGCCGTCCTCTTCGGAGCAGTGGATGACCGCTGCCTTGCCGGCATAGTCGGCCCAGTCGGGGCGCATCGACTCCCACGGCAGCACGGGATAGAAACCGGCGGTGGCGACGATCCGCTCGGAGATGGTGGCCGACCAGAGGGCCAGGCTGCCACCGGCGCAGAAGCCCACGGCACCGACCTTACCGGTGACCTCGGGCCGCCCGGCGAGATAGTCGGCCGCCCCGGCGATGTCCTTCGCCGCCTCGTCCATCCGCATCGCCAGCAGGAGCCGCTGCGCCTCGTCCGGCTCGCTGGTCGTCTCACCGTGGTAGAAGTCCGGGGCGAGGGCCACGAAACCGGC
Organism: Micromonospora sp. NPDC050784; assembly: GCF_044456765.1. Lineage (NCBI taxonomy): Bacteria > Bacillati > Actinomycetota > Actinomycetes > Micromonosporales > Micromonosporaceae > Micromonospora > Micromonospora sp. NPDC050784. Next base: position 293,324 of record NZ_JBITGG010000005.1, read on the forward strand.
CTCGGCGAACCGGTCCGCCACCGACCGGATGTGCGGGACCAGGCCCCACCATTCCTGGATGACGATGACGGCGGGGCTGGCCGTGCCGCTGGCGGGTATCGCGAGATACCCCTCGCTCGTTCCCCCGTTGCTGCGGTAGCTCACCATTTCGCCCATGGGCCGTCCTCCTAGCGGTCAGTCATCGTTGGCTGGTCGCCCAGTGGTCCTACGTGCCGGTAGCCTGCCACGCCACGGGGCCGTCGGGAAGACGCCGGAACAGTGGCATTCACCTCCTGTTCGCCGCCCGGTGACTGCGGGTACGCCGACGGCGGCGGGGTCTGCTCCCGCCGCCGTCGACACCGATCTACCGCTGTGGTCAAACCTTCTTGGTCAGGCAGAGCACGTAGCCCGTCTTGCCCGGCTCGATGCTGGAGAAGATGTACCCCTCCTCGCCCTCCTTGAAGTACTGCGTGCAGGTGGTGTCGGCCTTGGCCTGAGCCTCGCTCTGGCCGTTCACCCGACCGACCACGTTGTACACCGCGTCGGTGGAGGTGCACTCGACGACCTTGGCGCCGTCGACCTCCTCCTGCTCGGTGCCGGTGACCTCGGGCAGTTCGGCGATGCAGTCGCCGGTCTTGGCGTCCGCGGTCTCATCCTTGTTCAGGTAGTTGCCGATCGCCGAGGCGACGCCGAACTTCAGGCCGGCGATGACGACGACGGCGAGGATCGCACCGACGATGCCGAGGGCCTTCTTCGCACCGGACTTCTCCGCCTTCGGCTCGGCGGCCGGCGGCGTCTCGGCGGCCGGCTGCGGCTCGGCCGCCGGCTGCGGCTCGGCCGACTGCTGCTGAGCGGCAGGCTGCGGCTGAGCGGCAGGCTGCGGCGCGGCCGCTTGCGGCGTCTCGACGGCCGGCTCAGGGGTTGCGGCGTCGGACGCGGGGGGCGGTGCGACCTGCTCTGACACGGGGGTTCCTTCCGAGGGGTTGATGAGCAGACGACACCGTAACGATCATTGATTTCCGGTGCCGTCCCGCTCGCCTCGTCCGTTCAGCTATTTCCCAGCTTCACCTGCATGATCCAGTTCACACCTGGCTCAGCGGGTCGGGGTGGGAGTTGGTGTGTCGCTCGGCGGCAGGCCGGTGGCCGTACCGGTCGGCAGCGGCGTCCCGGTCGGCCCGGGTGTGCCGCTCGGGTCCGGCGTGCTGGTCGGGTCCGGTGTGCTGGTCGGATCCGACGTGCTGGTCGGTGACCCGGGTGGGAGGGGCGCGCCCGGTGCGCGGGGCACGAAGGGCGCCTGGTCCGGGCAGTACGGGTACGCCCGCAGCGCCTGGTTCACATAGGCGCCTTCCAAGCAGTCCGGGTAGCCGAGCCGGATCGGATTGCCGTTCTGGTCGAAGAGCCGGGCGTTCTCCACCAGGCGGCCCTCGCTGTCGTAGACGAAGACGTCCCGGACCCGGTCGTACTGGCTGTCGACCGAGGTCTGGTCGTAGCCGTAGTCGCCGTAACGCATCCGGTCCTCGGCCTGCATCAACGCGGCGAACGCGAAGACCACAAGCACCACGCTGCCGACCTGCACCGCCGAGCGCGGCCAACGGGTCAACCGCCCGGAGCGGCGGCCGATCCAGATGGAGGCGAGCACGAAGCCGACCAACATGATCATGCCGGCGAGCAACTCACCACCGAACCTCGGCAGCAACCCGAAGCTGCCACCGGTGCTGATCACCGTGACCAGCATCGCTGCCAGGTAGCCCCGGAGCACCCACCAGCCGGGGCGCAACAACTGGAGGAAGTCGCTGGCCGTCGCGTACCCCAGGGGTGGGCCGAGACGGGTGTCCATGGCGCGCAGCCGGCCGCGGACCCGGGCCATCGCGCTCGCCACCCGCTGGTCGAGGTTGCGCCCGCTGCCCGGCGCGGCCCCGGCAGCGGCGCGCAGTTCGGCGGCGTACGTCTCGGGCTCACCCAACCGCTCGACCAGGGTGCCCTCGGACTCGGCGGCGACCTCGGTGAGGTGGTCGGCCAGATCCTCGGTCAGCTCGTCGCGTTGCCCCGGCGGCAGATCGGCCAGAGCGGCCCGGACCCGCGCCACATAGTCGGTGATCTCCTGCTCCGCGACGGTCATGCCGCCACCCCCCGATCGTCGAGCAGACTGTCCATTGTGGTGGCGAACGAGCGCCAGAGCTTGCCGGAGCGGGTCAACTGGTCGCGCCCCGCGGCGTTGAGTGAGTAGTACTTGCGGTGCGGCCCGGATTCGCTCGGCACGACGTAGGTGGTGAGCAGGCCGGCGGCGAAGAGGCGGCGCAGCGTCCCGTAGACCGAGGCGTCACCGACCTCCTCCAGACCGGCCTCGCGAAGCCGGCGCAGGATGTCGTAACCGTAGCCGTCCTCCTCTCGGAGCACGGCCAGGACGGCCAGATCGAGCACGCCCTTCAGCAACTGTGTGGTGTCCACGCATTGCACACTAGTGCGTAATGCGAAGTAGCGTCAACGAATCGGCCCCGACACGCCGAAGCGCCGAGCGCCGAGCGCCAAGCGCCAAGCGCCAAGCGCCAAGCGCCAAGCGCCAAGCGCCACCTGATCGTGCTCGATCCAGGATGTAGTGGCCTCGGCGTTGGAGGATGCCACTGTTTCCGTGATCTAGCACGATCTTGGCGCGCGGCGAGATGAACGAGGAAGATCGGCGCCAAGTTCGGGAAGTTGCTGCCTCCTGCGCGCCGCAGGGCGCAATACCCGGGAAGTTGCTGCCTCCCGCGCGCCGCAGGCCGCAACATCCGGGAAGTTGCTCGGATCTTGATACGGGACGCGGGCGCGCTGAACGTCGATCGACTCGGTTTGCAGGAAGTCGGGGTGTCCTGGTGGCGCGGACACCCCGACTTCAAGGAAGACGAGTTGACCACTCGTCCCGCGAGGGCCCTTCCAGGCGTCCCGAGTTGATCAAGCTGGCTAGCGCGTGGCTGGCTGGAGGCTCCAGGCGATGCCGTCGAGGATGTCGTGCTCCGAGGCGACCACCGACGGCATCCCGGCCCGTTCCATGATCACGCGAAGCACCAGCGCGCCCGCGCCGATCACGTCGGCCCGGCCCGGGTGCATCACCGGGTTCGCCAACCGCTGTGCACGGGTCTGACCCAGCAGCTCAGCGGTCACCCGGGCGACCTCCTCGTACGACACCCGGGCGTGGTGGATGCGCTCCGGGTCGTACTCCCGCAGGCCCTGAGCGAGAGCGACCACGGTGGTGACCGACCCGGCGAGGCCGACCAGGGTGGCCGCCTCGCGACCGGGCACCGCGGCGAGCGCCCGGTCCACCACCGTCGCAATGTCGGCCTGCGCCGCAGCGACCTGCTCGGGCGTCGGCGGGTCGCCGGGCAGGTGTCGCTCGGTCATCCGGACGCAGCCGATGTCCACCGAGATCGCCGAGCGCACCCCGGCGGCCCGGTCACCGACCACGAACTCGGTGGAACCACCACCGATGTCGACGACCAGGAACGGCTCCTTCGCGTCGGCGGGCAGCCCGCGCACCGCGCCGGTGAACGACAGCCGGGCCTCCTCGTCGCCGCTGACCACCTCGGGCGCGACACCGAGGGTGGCCTGCACCATTTCGGTGAAGTCGGCGGCGTTGGCGGCGTCGCGGGAGGCCGACGTGGCGCACATCCGCACCCGCTGGGCACCCAGCTTCTCGATGTCGGCGGCGTACGACGCCAACGCCACCCGGGTCCGCTCGATCGCCTCCGGCGCCAGTCGGCCGGTGCGGTCCACGCCCTGCCCCAGCCGGACGATCTCCATCCGCCGGGTCAGGTCGACCAGCGGCGCCTGCGGCCCGGCCGAGGCGTCGGGCAGGTCGGCGACCAGCAGTCGGATCGAGTTGGTCCCGCAGTCGATGGCCGCCACACGCGTCGTCACGGCAGCAACCTTACGGCAGCCCGCCCTGCCAACTCCGAGTCACAGGCGCAGCAGCATCCGGGTGTTGCCAAGCGTGTTCGGCTTCACCCGCTCCAGGTCCAGGAACTGGGCGACACCCTCGTCGTACGAGCGCAGCAGCTGCTCGTAGACCGGCTGCGGCACCGGAGCGCCGTCGATCTCCCGGAAGCCGAACGAGCCGAAGAACCGGGTCTCGAAGGTGAGCGCGAAGATCCGCGCCACGCCCAACTCCCGGGCCGCGTCGATCAGCTCACCGACCAGCCGGTGACCGATGCGCCGGCCCCGGCAGGACGGGTCCACCGCCACCGTGCGGATCTCGGCCAGGTCTTCCCACATGACGTGCAGTGCTCCGCAGCCCACCACCATGTCGTCCTCGGCCCGGACCGCGACCCGGAACTCCTGCACGTCCTCGAACAGGGTGACGGTGGCCTTGTTGAGCAGCCGGCGGTCGTCGGTGTAGGTGTCGACGAGTCGCCGGATGCCCCGCACATCCCCGGTGCGGGCCCGCCGGACGAGGATCTGACTCTCGGGTGCCTCGGACCCGGCCTGCCTGCTCATTCGCCCGCCGGCACGTCCACGCACGGCCCCGCCGACCACCAGGGCTCAACCAGTTCCAACGTCTCATCGCCGAACGGGTTCACCCCGGGGCCCGCGCCCAGCGCGTGGCCCAGGTGCACGTGCAGGCACTTCACCCGGCCCGGCATTCCGCCGGCCGAGATGCCGGCGATCTCCGGCACCTCGCCGATCGCCTCCCGGCGGGTGAGGTAGTCCTCGTGCGCCGCACGGTAGTGGGCGGCCAACTCCGGGTCCGTCGTCAGCCGGTCCGCCATCTCCTTCATCAGCCCCGCCGACTCCAGTCGGCTGCACGCCGCGGTGGCCCGGGGGCAGGTCAGGTAGTAGAGCGTCGGGAACGGGGTGCCGTCGGCGAGGCGGGGGGTCGTCTCCACCACGTCCGGGAGGCCGCACGGGCAACGGTGGGCGACCGCCCGGGTGCCCCGGGGCGTGCGGCCGAGCTGCGCGGCCACCGCGGCCAGGTCGGCCTCGGTGGCCGGCTCGCGCTGCGGCAGGGGTACGGAATCCGCCGCCGGCTCCGACGGTGGTACGACAGTCACGGTCTCTCCTGGTGCGCTGATCGGTGGGTCACTTGCCCGGCTGCTGGCTGTCCGCCGCCCGCACGCTCGACCAGAGCGTGTCGTACCAGGTCGATGGCCCCGCCGGGGCGGCCGTACCGGCCGACTTCCCGGCGTCCCGGGCGGCGCCCTCCGGGTCGTGCAGCACCACCATCATCTTCTCGCCCGGCCGGCCCATGAAGAACCGTTCCCGGGCCTTGGTCTCGATGAACGCCTTGTCCTGCCACTTCGCGGCCTCGGCGGCGAGCTTCGCGATCTCCTGCTCCTGCACCGCCTGCGCGGCCTCCATCCGCTCGATGTCGGCCTGCTGGTCCAGGTAGACCCGGACCGGGTAGGTGTAGGCCAGTGCGAGCGCGATCAGGACCGCGAACAACACGGTGGCCCGACCGGTGAAGCGGCGGGGGTGGGGTGCGGCGAGCCGCTTCACGGCGCCACCGGCGGCGGTACGCCGAGCGGCGGCCGGACGACTCGCGGAGCGCACGCCTTCGGCGCCCCGGGCAGCACCCGGCGCGCGACCGGCGGCGCGCGGCTCGGCGCGTACGCCGGCCTCCCGGACCGATCCCCGCGTGGCGCGCCCACCGCCCGGCCGACCGGACTGACCCGGCCGGCGGGCGGGACGCTGACCACCCGGTGTGCGGCGCTGCTGCATCGTCACACCCCTCCCCCGAGGCTTCGTGCGTCTCAGGCCGAACGGTAGCGCGGGAACGCGCCAGCGCCGGCGTAGCGCGCCGCGTCGGCCAGCTCCTCCTCGATCCGGAGCAGCTGGTTGTACTTGGCGACGCGGTCCGAGCGGGCCGGCGCGCCGGTCTTGATCTGGCCGCAGCCGGTGGCAACCGCCAGGTCGGCGATGGTGGTGTCCTCGGTCTCGCCGGAGCGGTGGCTCATCATGCACTTGAAGCCGGCCCGGTGGGCCAGGTCCACCGCGTCCAGGGTCTCGGTCAGCGAGCCGATCTGGTTGACCTTGACGAGAACGGCGTTCGCCGCCTTCTCCGCGATGCCGCGGGCGATGCGCTGCGGGTTGGTCACGAACAGGTCGTCACCGACGATCTGCACCCGGTCGCCGATCGAGGCGGTCAGCGTCTGCCAGCCGCTCCAGTCGTCCTCCGCCAGCGGGTCCTCGATCGACACGATCGGGTACTCGTCGGCCAGCTTCGTGTAATAGGTGCTCATCTCCTCGGCGGACTTCGCGGCGCCCTCGAACGTGTAGGTGCCGTTGTCGAAGAACTCCGTGGCCGCCACGTCGAGCGCGAACACGATGTCGGTGCCGAGCCGGTAACCGGCCTTCTCGACCGCCTCGGCGATCAGGTCCAGGGCCGCCGCGTTGGTCGGCAGGTTCGGCGCGAAGCCACCCTCGTCGCCGAGCCCGGTGGAGAGGCCCTTCTTCTTCAGCACCGACTTCAGTGCGTGGTAGACCTCCGCGCCCGAGCGCAGCGCCTCACGGAAGGTGGGCGCGCCGATCGGCGCGATCATGAACTCCTGGATGTCGACGTTCGAGTCGGCGTGCGCGCCACCGTTGAGGATGTTCATCATCGGTACGGGCAGGAGGTGCGCGTTCGGGCCGCCCAGGTAGCGGAAGAGGCTCAGCTCGGCGCTGCCGGCAGCGGCCTTCGCCACCGCCAGGGAGACCCCGAGGATGGCGTTCGCGCCCAGCTCCGACTTACTGTCCGTGCCGTCGATGTCGAGCATCTTCTGGTCGATGAGCCGCTGCTCGCTGGCCTCGTACCCGATGATCTGGTCGACGATCTTGTCTTCGACGTTGGAGACCGCCTTCTCCACGCCCTTGCCCTGGTAGCGGTCGTCGTCACCGTCGCGCAGCTCGATCGCCTCGAAGGCGCCGGTGGAGGCGCCGGAAGGCACGGCGGCGCGGGCGACCGTGCCGTCGTCCAGACCGACCTCGACCTCGACCGTCGGGTTGCCCCGCGAGTCGAGAATCTCCCGGGCGACGATTCCCTCGATGGTTGCCACTAAGTCGCTCCTCGTTGTTGTGATCCGGTCCGTGGGTGGGCCGCGACGGTGCGGCTGAGGCAGGTGTTGAACGCAGCGTATCGGGCGGCGCGAACGGGCACGGCGTCGCCCGCGCACCCGGGTCGCCCCGCACTGACGGACATTCCCGGATTTCCGGGCGTCAACCGGCAACGGGTTTGCGCTGCGCGGACCAGATCCACCAGGCTGGTCGCCATGCCCGCCGCCTCGACCACCCTCCGCATGCTCGCCGTGTCGGTCATCGCGTCGCTCACGGTCACCGGCTGTCAGACATTCGAGGACGCCGGAGTCGCCATGGGCCGCTCGGAACTCGTCAACGACCTCGCCGCCCGGCTCGACCGGGCACTGGAGTTGACCTACTCGGCCGACTACCAGCTGCCCGGCGGCCAGCGCGCCGCCATCGTGCAGGCACAGGACCCGGCGCGATCCACCTACACCTACCCGGGCGGTCAACTCACCGTCACCCCGGAGGCCATCACCCGGTGCACCACGACCGGCGCCCGCCCGGAGTGCACGCTGATCGCCCCGCCCACCCCGGGCAGCAAGCCCACCGTGACGCTGTTCGGCGAGGCCAACCGGCAGGGCCTCGTCACGCCGCCGGTGGTGGTCGGGCTGCTCACCGCCGCCGCGCTCGACCCGCAGGCGGTCATCAAGCAGAGCGACACCACCGTCGCCGGGCACCACGCCGCCTGCGTCGCGGTGGAGAGCTCGTCCGGCGACTTCACCGCCTGCGTGACCACCGAGGGCGTGCTCGGCAGCTTCACCGGTCCGGTCGACGGCAAGCCGATGGAGTTGGCCCTGAGCGACTACTCCGCGACGGTCGACGAGCGTGCGTTCGACCCGCCCGCCGGCGCCGGCGTCGTCGACCGCCGCCCCGGCGGCTCGTGACCGACCCACCGCCCAAGCCCGCGTCCGTCGCGCCGCCCGGCGTTCCTCAGAGACCGAGCAGGGTACGCAGGTGGCGCGGGGGCGGGCAGTCGTGGGCGAGCATCGCGTCGTGCCAGTCGCGGACCGACACCCCGTCCGGGCGGGCGGCGGCGATCTCGGCCATCTCGCTGTACCCGACGAAGTAGGTGGAGAGCTGGGTGGAGGTGAGTTGCGCTCGCCGCCACTTGCCGGCCGCCTCGCCCTCCTCCTGGAAGCCGCGCCCGGTCATCAACGCCATCGCCTCGGCCTCGGGCAGGTCCTCGGCGTGCACCAACTGGTCGAGCAGCGCGTTGATGGTCATCCGTAGTTGCATCTTGAGCTGCTGCAACCGCACCGGCAGACCGCCGAAGCCGAGCCCCGTCATCACCTCCTCGGCGTAGACCGCCCAGCCCTCGATGAACGGGCCGGACTCGGCCAGCGCGCGGACCCGCGTGCCACCGACGTAGCGGCGGGCGTGGGCGAGCTGGAGGAAGTGCCCCGGCATCGCCTCGTGCACCGTCAGGTTGCGGATCATGTGGTCGTTGTACTCGCGGTAGAACGACTCGACCCGCTGCGCCGGCCAGTCCGACGGGGTGGGCGCGATGCAGTAGAAGGTCGGCACGACGGCGGTCTCCAGCGGGCCGGGCGCGTCGCAGTACGCCACCGCCACCCCCCGGGCGAACTCCGGCATCTCCTGGATCACGCACCGGTCGTCGACCAGGGTGACCAGGTCGTGCGCGCGGACGAAGTCGGTCGCCTCGTCCAGGGTCACCCCGGCCAGCTCGACGATCGTCGCGTCGTTCGGGTGCTCGTCGGCGAGCAGGTCCAGCGCCCGGCGTACGGACGCGTCGTCGGCCGGGCCGCCGACCAGCTCGACGGCCGCCTCGCGGATCTCCGCGGTGACCCGGTCCAGGTTGGCCCACGCGCGACGCTGGATCTCGGCGGCGCCCAGCTCGGTGTCGAGGGTGTGCCAGAGCCGGGCCTCCCAGCGGCGTCGGCCCAGTCGCGGGTCGCGGCCGGGGCCGGCATCGGCGGCCAGGCCGGTGCGCAGCCAAGCGACGAACTCCTCCAGCGCGGCGATCGCGGCGGTGGCCGCCGGCTCGACCCGGTCGAGGTGGCTCGGCGCCTGGGCGAGCAGCGCCGGCAGCTCGTCGCGGATCAGGGCGGCCGTGCCGGTGAACTGCCCGACCGCCGTCTCCGCGTGGATCCGCGGCATGTCCCGCAGCGTCGCGCGGGCGGTGGCGAGGGCGTCCGGTACGGCGGCGAGCCGGCCGGCCAGTTGGGTCAGCCGCACCTCCGCGGGGGCGTACGGGCGGGCCAGCAGTGGGTGCAGCAGCGGGCCCGGGTTGTGCCGCAGCGGATCCCACTCGTGCGAGCGGATCTCGGTCAGCTCGAACAGCTCCCGGTCCACGAATGAGGTGAGCAGCGCGTGGTCGACCTGCTCGTCGACGTCGAGCGAGTCCGGGTCCAGTTCGGACAGTGCGTTGGCCGCGTCGGAGAGCATCGCCCGATCGGCGGTCAACCCGTCGGCGGACAGATCCGGCAGTCGGTCGTCGAACCGGTGGTCCCCGGCGGCGGTGGCAACCCCCGGCCGCGACTCCAGTAAAGCCTCGACAACCCGCTCAGCCAGCACCCCAAACGCTTCCACCCGCCCACCCTACCGACCGCCGCGCGCCCCGCCGCCGGTTCCGCCCCACCCGTCGATCATGAAGTTGTTGCCATCCACGTCGGCGTGTCGGGGCAACAACTTCATGATCACCGCAGGCTGGCGGGTGGGGGCGGGGGGTTGGGTTCGGCTTGGCGGATGGCTTCGGCGTAGGCCAGGGTGGCACGGCGGAGGGCTGCCTCCGGGTCGATGCCCGCCTCGCGGGCCGCGGCGACCGTTGCCAGCAGGCTGGCGCCCAGCCGCGCTTCGGCGTCCACCTGGGTGTCCGCCAACGGGGGCGGAACCTCGATGCCCCTGCGGGCGGCGCGGCCGAGGATCTGCGCGGCCAGGGCCAGCGCAGGCTGGCTCAGGGCCACGCCGTCCAGCACCGAGTGCCGCGCCTTCTCCACGCGCTTGATCCGCTCCCAGTTCTCGGTGATCTCCTCCAGGGTGCCCGCCTCGGCACCGGCGAAGACGTGCGGATTGCGCCGGATCATCTTGTCGACCAGGCCACCGGCCACGTCGTCGATGGTCCACCGCTCGTCCTCGGGCAACTCCTCGGCAAGTCGCGCGTGCAGCACCACCTGCAACAACACGTCGCCCAACTCCTCGCGCAGCGCGTCGGTGTCGTCGGCGCTGATCGCGTCGTACGCCTCGTAGCTCTCCTCCAGCAGGTAACCGGCGAGGCTGCGGTGCGTCTGCGCCCGCTTCCACGGGTCGCCGCCCGGAGAGGCCAGTCGATCCAACACGGCCACCGCGTCGAGCAGCCGGGCACCCGGCGGGTCCCACGAGCCGTACATCAACTCCATCTCGGCCAACCCCGGCTGTCGGGCCAGCCGCAGACCCAACTCCCGGGCCAGCGCATCGTCACCCGCCGGGCCGGCCAGCCACACCACCGTGCCGTGCGTCGCCACCGCGTCCAGCAACGGCTGCGTCGCCGGGCCGTCGACCACAGTGACCTCGGCGCCCGCCTGGCGCACGGCCGTGACCAACTCGCTGTCCGCGCCGGTCAGCACCGGGTGCTGGCGTACGACGTCCCAGGCCGCGGAGGTCAACAGGCCGGCGGGCAACCGGGGTGAGGTGACCAGGAGGACGATCCGTGCGGTCATGCTCAGCTGGCCGTGCCCTCGGCCTCCGTCGTCGCGGTCGGCCCCTCCGGGGTGGAGATGTCGGTGACCGCGTCGGAGGCCGGCTCACCCAACGGCACGCTCACCGCGGGGGCGTCGTCGGCGAAGCTGAGCAGCGGGAACTCAAGCGGGCGGTACCGCGGGCTGACGGTGACGTCGTAACGACCGACCGCCTCGGCCAGGATCCGCTTGGTCGCCAGCGCGCCACGCAGCTGCTCGCCGTCGAGCTGCTGGGCGGCGGCCTCATCGGTCACCTCGGCCGGGATCTTGCCGGCCGCACGCCCGGCGGCGATCACGTCGGCGATCTCCTCCTTGGACGGCTCAACCGGCTCGGCCGGCAACCCGGACAGGCAGGTGAAGAGCTTCGCCACCTCCCGCACGTGCTCGGTCTCGGGGTCGAGGCCGAGCTGCTGGGCGGCCTGGTCGACCGCCACCTGGCCGCGCGACTGGTAGTTCTTCTCGGCGGAGAGCTTCTCGCACACCCTGGTCAGCACCATCGCCCGGACCACGTCCGCCACCTCGGGCAGGGTCGGTTGCGGCGCCGCGGGCTGCCCGCTGGCGGAGGTTTCCGGGGCCGGGTTCTTGGTCCGCAGATCCTTCATCGCGGCGCTGACCTGAAGGTCGGTGATGCGCTGGTCACCGATGTAAGCGGCGATACCAGGCTCAGCACGGCAACCGGAGAGGGCGACGAGGCCGAGCGCCACAGTGGCGACGGCGGCAAGACGGCGAGCACGCATAGCCGTCACTCTCTCACGCCGTCACCCGAGGTTGTGACGCCCCCCACCTTCGCCCCTCCCCCGACCAGGGACGGCGTAGACGCGCGACCGTCCCTGGTCGAGAGCAGACCGCCGGCTCAGGCGCTCGCGGCGACGGCGAGTGGGGCGGGGGCACCGAGCACATCGGAGAGCAGTTGCGCGCACCACTGGAGCAGTGCCTGGTCACGCAGCGGCTCGCCACCGATCCGACGGGTGGTCGGTCGGGGCACGCTGACCTGGTCGGTGGCCTGCTTGTAGACGGCATCCGGGTGGTAGCGCTTGAGCCGCATCTGCTTCGAGTCCGGTAGGGGCAGCGGACCGAACCGTACGTGCTTGCCCTGCATGGTCACGTCGGTGAGGCCGTAGCGGCGGGCCAGCAGGCGGAACCGGGCCACCTCCACCAGGTTCTGCACCGGGGCCGGCGGCTCGCCGTACCGGTCGGTCATCTCGGCGATCACCTCGCCCAACCGCTCCTCGTCACGCGCCTCGGCGAGCTTGCGGTACATCTCCAGGCGCAGCCGCTCCACGCTCACGTAGTCGTGTGGCAGGTGCGCGTCGACCGGCAGGTCGATCTTGACGTCGGTCTCCTCCTCCGGCCGCTCACCCTTGAACGCGGAGACCGCCTCGCCGACCATCCGCACGTACAGGTCGAAGCCGACGCCCTCGATGTGCCCGGACTGCTCGCCACCGAGCAGGTTGCCGGCGCCCCGGATCTCCAGGTCCTTCATCGCCACGTACATGCCGGCGCCCAACTCGGTGTGCTGGGCGATGGTCGCCAACCGCTCGTGGGCGTGCTCGGTGAGCGGCTTCTCCGGCGGGTAGAGGAAGTAGGCGTACGCCCGCTCCCGACCCCGGCCGACCCGGCCCCGGATCTGGTGCAGCTGGGCCAGGCCGAGCAGGTCGGCCCGCTCCACGATCAACGTGTTGGCATTCGGGATGTCGATGCCCGACTCGACGATCGTGGTGCAGACCAGGACGTCGAACTCCTTCTCCCAGAAGCCGACCATGACCTTCTCCAGGGCGTCCTCGCCCATCTGGCCGTGCGCCACCGCGACCCGCGCCTCGGGCACCAGCTCCCGCAGCCGGCGCGCTGCCCGGTCGATCGACTCCACCCGGTTGTGCAGGTAGAAGACCTGCCCGTCACGGAGCAGCTCACGGTGGATGGACGCGGCCACCTGCCGGTCGTCCTGCGCGCCGACGAAGGTGAGCACCGGGTGCCGCTCCTCCGGCGGGGTGGCGATGGTGGACATCTCCCGGATGCCGGTGATCGCCATCTCCAGGGTGCGCGGGATCGGGGTGGCCGACATGCTGAGCACGTCGACCGACGCGCGCAGCGTCTTCAGGTGTTCCTTGTGCTCGACACCGAAGCGCTGCTCCTCGTCGACGATCACCAGCCCCAGCTGCTTGAACCGGGTCGCCGTCTGCAACAGCCGGTGCGTACCGATGACGATGTCGACGGTGCCGTCGGCGACCATCTCCAGCGTCCGCTCGGTCTCCTTCGGCGTCTGGAACCGGGACAGCTGCCGGATCTGCACCGGGAACTGGCTCATCCGCTCCGCGAACGTGTTGTAGTGCTGCTGCACCAGCAGGGTCGTCGGCACCAGCACCGCCACCTGCTTACCGTCCTGCACGGCCTTGAACGCCGCCCGGACCGCGATCTCGGTCTTGCCGTAGCCGACGTCACCACAGATCAGCCGGTCCATTGGGACGGTCTGCTCCATGTCCCGCTTGACCTCGTCGATCGCGGCGAGCTGGTCCGGTGTCTCCTGCCAGGGGAAGGCGTCCTCCAGCTCGCGCTGCCACGGGGTGTCCGGGCCGAACGAGTGCCCCTTGGACGCCTTGCGGGCGGCGTAGAGCTGGATGAGCTGCGCGGCGATCTCCCGGACCGCCTTGCGGGCCCGGGCCTTGGACTTCTGCCAGTCCGAGCCGCCCATCTTGTGCAGGGTCGGCTGCTCGCCTCCCACGTAGCGGGAGAGCTGGTCGAGCTGGTCGGTCGGGACGAACAACCGGTCGCCGGGCTGGCCCCGCTTGCTGGCCGCGTACTCGATGACGAGGTATTCCCGGCTGGCGCCGTTGACGGTGCGCTGCACCAGCTCGACGTAGCGGCCGATGCCGTGCTGCTCGTGCACCACATGGTCGCCGGCCTTCAACTCCAGCGGGTCGATGGTGTTGCGCCGCCGGCTCGGCATCTTGCGCATGTCCCGTGTCGAGGTGCCCCGACCACCTGTCACGTCGTTGCCGGTGAGCAGCACGAAGCGGGACGCCTCGTCGACGAAGCCGCTGCTCAGCGCGCCACAGGTGACCAACAGCTCGCCGGGGACGGGCGCGGTCGGCACCTCCTCGGTCAACCGGGCCCCCAGGCCGGCGTCGCGCAGCACCTCCACCGCCCGCTGGGCGGGGCCGTGCCCCTCGAAGACCAGCGCGATCGACCAACCCTCGCCGGCCCAGCGCTTGAGGTCCTCGACGACCCGCGAGGTCTCGCCGTGATAGAGCGGCGCCGGCTGGGCGGACAGGGTCACCGCGATGGCGTCGTCCGGCGTGACGGCGGCCTGCTCGGGCGCGTCCTCCCAGGGCTGCCGCGTCTCGGCGGTCTCCCCCTCGACCAGACCGAACGGGGACAGCGTCCACCACGGCTGGCCGAGCTGGCCGGCGGTGGCGCGTACCTCGCCGAGGGTCCGGAAGGCGGCGGCGCCGACGTCCACCGGGGCCTGGCCGCCGACCGCGGCGGCGGCCCAGCTGGCCTGCAAGAACTCCTCCGAGGTACGCACCAGGTCGTGCGCCCGCGTGCGGATCCGTTCCGGGTCGCAGAGCAGCACGTGGGTGCCGGCCGGCATGGCGTCCAGCAGCAACTCCAGCGAGTCGGGGCCGACCAGCACCGGGGCCAGCGACTCCATCCCCTCCACCGGGATGCCCTCGGCCAGCTTGTCGAGGATCTCGGCCAGCTCGGGGTGCTGCTCGGCGAGCGCGGCGGCCCGGTCGCGGACCGCCGGGGTGAGCAGCAGCTCCCGACAGGGCGGTGCCCAGAGCAGCGGAACCTGCTCGATGGTCCGCTGGTCGGCGACGGCGAAGGTGCGGATCTCCTCCACCTCGTCGCCCCAGAACTCGACCCGGGACGGGTGCTCGTCGGTGGGCGGGAAGACGTCCAGGATGCCGCCGCGCACCGCGAACTCGCCGCGCTTGGTGACGAGGTCGACCCGGGCGTACGCCATGTCGATCAGCCGGCGGGCGACCTCCTCCAGGTCCGCCTCCTCGCCGGCGGCGAGCTGCACCGGCTCCAGATCACCGAGGCCCTTGAGCTGCGGCTGGAGCAGCGAACGGACCGGGGCCACGACCACTCGCAGTGGCCCGGTGCCGCCGTGCGCGTCGGTCGCCTCCGGGTGCGCCAGCCGGCGCAGCACGGCCAGCCGGCGGCCGACCGTGTCGGAGCGTGGGGACAGCCGCTCGTGCGGCAGCGTCTCCCACGAGGGGAAGACCACGACCTGCTCGGCCGGCAGCAACCCACTCAGCGCGGCGGCCAGGTCATCGGCCTCCCGGGTGGTGGCGGTCACCGCCAGCACGGGTCGCCCGGCCCCGTCGTTGTCCGCGGCGACCGCCGCGACGGCGAACGGGCGCAGCGCCGCTGGGGCGGTGATGTCAAGGCCGTCGACCTGGGCGGCACCGGAGCGCGCCAGGTCACGCGCCCGGGCCAGCCCGGGGTCGGCCAGTGCGGCGGTGAACAGACCGGTGAGCAAGGGAAACCTTTCGGGGAAGTCGACGCACACGACGGCGGCCCCTCGTCCAGTCGGACGGGGGGTGCACGACCACAAGCCTAGCCCCGTCGACCGACAGCCACCCCCTTCCGCCCAGGTCCGCGCCGCCCCGGCGCGTCACCCCGCGCCGCGCCGACGGGCACCCCACGGCAAGATCGCGCTCGATCCGGGATGTAGTGGTCTCATCGGCGCACCGATGCCGCTACTTCCTGGATGTTGCGCGATCTTGGGAGCGAACCCAGCCGGCCCCGCAGGGGATCTTGACCGCCGCCGGCGGACATGGTCGGGTTTTCGGTATGGGTGAGCAGTGGCGGGCACAGTTCGACGCGGAGGTGAGCTTCGCCAACGGCGGCGGGCTGCGTACCGAGGGTTTCCGGCTGGACATTCCGGGTCGGGAGATCACCGACGGCGACCTGGCGGCGTTGTTCGTCCGCCACCTCGGGCTGCTGATGGTCGCCGACGTGCAAATCAGCGCCAAGACGATCATCCAGGAGCCGCACAAGGGTGGCCGGGGTGTCGCGGTCGACGGCTCCGGCGCCGATCGTCGGCTGGTCGAGCTGAGCCACGTGATCAGCGACGGGATGACCACCCTGCCGGGTTGGCCGGGGCCCCGGATCACCGACTGGCTGACCTTCGCGGCGTCCCGCGAGCGGTACGCCCCGGGCACCGAGTTCCACGTGGCCCGAATCGACCTGATCGCCAACACCGGTACGTACCTGGACACGCCCGCCCACCGCTGGGCCGGCCGGGACGACCTGACCGGGGTGTCGCTGGACCGTCTCGCCGACCTACCGGGGGTGGTGGTCCGGGTGCCGGCCGGCACCCGCGCGGTGGACCGGCTGATGCTGGCCGCGTACGAGGTCGCCGGCCGAGCGGTGTTGCTGCACACCGGGTGGGACGCGCACTTCGGCACCGAGCGGTACGGCGCGCCGGAGGCGCCCTACCTGACCGGGGACGCCGCCCAGGCGCTTGCCGACGCGGGGGCGGCCCTGGTCGGCATCGACTCGATCAACATCGACGACATGAGCCCGGCGGCCGCCGGCGTACGCCCCGCGCACAGCACGTTGCTCGCCGCCGGGATCCCGATCGTGGAGCACCTGACCGGTCTGGACGCGTTGCCGCCGACCGGGTTCCGGTTCACCGCGGCCCCGCCGATGGTCGCCGGCATGGGCACCTTCCCGGTTCGCGCCTTCGCAGTCGTCAACCCCTGACGCCACCCGCGACTGCTGCGACACGCGTCGGCCGCCCGGCCACCTCGTTCCGCCCTTCGGTCCACAAAGCGGACCATAGGCTACGAACGTGGACGAAGAATCGCACGGCAGAGCCCGCGACTGGGCGCCGCGCAGCATCGGACTGCTTCTCGGCACCTTCGTGCTGGCCACGGCGTTCATCGCGGCCTACGTCGGCGCGTTGCACCAGCCCACACCCCGCGACCTGCCGATCGGCGTCGTCTCGGGCGACCAACGCGCCCGGGCGACGCTCGACGCCGTGCGCGCCCAGACCACCATCCTCAAAACCATCCGGTACGACGACCCGGGCGCCGCCGAGCACGGACTGCTCAGCCGCGCGGTGTACGCCGTGCTCAGCACCGGACCGGACAACGGCCTGCTCCTCACCGTGGCGAGCGCTTCCGGCCCCTCCGCCACCAGCGCGATCAAGGAGGTCCTCGGCACCGCCACCGGCCGCACCGGCACCCCGCTGCGGATCGTCGACAGGGTGCCGGTCACCTCGGCCGACCCGCGCGGGGTGGTGCCCTTCTACCTGAACGTCGGGTACGTGCTCGGCGGCTACCTCGCCTCGACCGTGCTCGGGATATCGGCCGGCACCACCCCCCGTACGGCGCGCCGGGCCGGACTGCGCATCGCCGCCCTGGCGGTCTACAGCGTGCTGCTCGGCATCGCCGGCGCGGTGGTGGTCGGACCGGTCCTGGACATCTGGCACCACGACGTACCGAGGATCGCCGCCATCGGCGCGCTTGCCGTCTTCGCCGCCGCGATGTTCGCCAGCGCCATCCAGGGCTGGCTCGGCGTCGCGGGCACCGCGCTGGTCATCCTGCTGCTGGTGGTGCTCGGCAACCCGGGTTCCGGCGGCATCTACGCGCCCGAGTTCCTGCCCGGGGTGCTGCGCGGCATGCACCGCTGGAACATTCCCGGGCTCGCCAACGACCTGACCAAGGCGGCCGTGTACTTCGACTGGCGATCGGCCGGCTGGCCCGCTGCCGCCCTCGGGATCTGGGCGGGGCTCGGAGGGCTCGGGTTGGTCAGCGCGAGCCTGGTCCGCGGTCGCCGGGCCGCCACCTCCGGCCCCGGGACGACCCGCTCCGACCCCGCGCCGGACCGCGACGGTGGTTGAGATCACCCCGGAAAACACCCTCCCGGAGGCAGTGGATCACCAGGGGGCCCTCCAGACATCCCCGGCGCGCGGATACCATCCAGTAAGTCGGACAGCGCTGTCCTTCGTACCCACGTAAGGGAGCGCATCGTGACCGACCAGCACGACCACGACGGCCCGGACGCCGCACTGCGCGCCGACATTCGCCGACTCGGCACCCTGCTCGGCCAGACCCTGGCCCGCCAGGAGGGCCGCCCGCTGCTCGACCTCGTCGAGGAGATCCGCGCCCAGGTCCGCTCCGACGCCCCGGCGGCCGCCCAGCGGCTCGGCGGGCTCGACGTGACCACCGGCACCAAGCTGGCCCGCGCCTTCTCCACCTACTTCCACCTGGCCAACATCACCGAGCAGGTGCACCGGGCGCGGGATCTGCGTCGCCGCCGCGCGGTGCAGGGCGGCTGGCTGGACCAGGCCGCCAAGATGATCGCCGAACGCGGGGTCCCGGCCGAGGAGATCGCCAACGCGGCTCGCCGGCTGGCGGTACGACCGGTCTTCACCGCGCACCCGACCGAGGCGGCCCGTCGCTCGATCCTGTCCAAGCTGCGGGCGATCGCCGACGAGTTGGACACCGAGACCGCCAACGCGATCCTCTACGGCGCGAGCGACGAGGGCCCGGCCAACCGCCGGCTGGCCGAGTTGCTGGACCTGATGTGGCAGACCGACGAGCTGCGGCTGGACCGGCCGGACCCGACCGACGAGGCCCGCAACGCGATCTACTACCTGCGCGACCTGTACGCCGAGGCCGCCCCGCAGGTGCTCGACGACCTGGCCGACACGTTGCGCACGCTCGGCGTGGAGACCTCACCGACGGCCCGGCCGTTGAGCTTCGGCACCTGGATCGGCGGCGACCGCGACGGCAACCCGTTCGTCACCCCGGCGGTCACCCGCGAGGTGCTGACCATCCAGCACGAGCACGGCATCGCGGCCACCGAGAAGGCGATGGACCACCTGATCAACGAGGTGTCGGTGTCCCGCCGACTGCGCGGGGTGTCCCTGGACCTCTCCGCCAGCCTCGCCGCCGACCTGGACGCGCTGCCCGAGGTGGCGCAGCGCTTCCGCCGGGTCAACGCGGAGGAGCCGTACCGGCTCAAGGCGCGCTGCGTGAAGGCGAAGCTCGCCAACACCCGGCTGAGGTTGCGCCAGGGCACCGCGCACGTGCCCGGCCGGGACTACCGGGGCTCCGCCGAGCTGATCGCCGACCTGGACCTGCTGCGCGCCTCGCTGGCCCGCAACTCCGGGCAGCTCACCGCGGTCGGCCGGTTGGCCTCCACCATCCGTACGGTCTCCGCGTTCGGCCTGCACCTGGCCACCATGGACGTCCGGGAGCACGCCGAGGCGCACCACGCGGTGCTCGCGCAGCTCTACGAGGCGGTCGGCGAGGTCTCCGACTACCCGGCGTTGACCCGGCTGGAACGCACCAAGCTGCTCGCCGACGAGCTGACCGGCCGACGCCCCCTGTCGACCCTGGACACGTCGCTCTCCGAGCCGGCCCGCAAGACGTTCGACGTGTTCAGCACCATCCGGGAGGCACAGGACCGGTTCGGCGCCGAGGTGATCGAGTCCTACATCATCTCGATGACCCTGGGTGTCGACGACGTGCTGGCCGCCGTGGTGCTGGCCCGCGAGGCCGGCCTGGTGGACGTGCACAGCGGGCGGGCCCGGGTCGGGTTCGTGCCGCTGCTGGAGACCCCGGCCGAGCTGAACGCCGGCGGCGAACTCCTCGACGAGCTGCTGTCGCTGCCCGCGTACCGGGCGCTGGTGACGGCCCGGGGCGACGTGCAGGAGGTCATGCTCGGCTACTCCGACTCGAACAAGGAGGCCGGGATCACCACCAGCCAGTGGTCGATCCACCGGGCGCAACGCGCGCTGCGGGACGTGGCCGCCCGGCACGGCGTACACCTGCGGTTGTTCCACGGCCGGGGCGGCACTGTCGGGCGCGGCGGCGGGCCGACGCACGAGGCGATCCTGGCCCAGCCGTACGGCACGATGGACGGCGCGATCAAGGTGACCGAGCAGGGTGAGGTGATCTCCGACAAGTACACCCTGCCGTCGCTGGCCCGGGAGAACCTCGAGCTCACCCTCGCCGCGGTGCTCCAGGCGACCCTGCTGCACACCGCACCCCGGCAGCCGGCCGAGATGTTGGAGCGCTGGGACGCGACGATGGACGTGGTCTCCGAGTCGGCGTTCCGGTCCTACCGGTCCCTCGTCGAGGACCCGGACCTGCCGGCGTACTTCTGGGCGTCCACCCCCACCGAGCTGCTCGGCGCGCTGAACATCGGCTCCCGGCCGGCGAAGCGCCCGAACACCGGCGCCGGGTTGTCCGGGCTGCGGGCCATTCCGTGGGTGTTCGGCTGGACGCAGACCCGGCAGATCGTGCCGGGTTGGTTCGGCGTCGGCTCCGGGTTGGCCGCCGCCCGCGAGGCCGGGCTGGCGGACGTGCTGGCCGAGATGCACCGCAACTGGCACTTCTTCCGCACGTTCCTGTCCAACGTCGAGATGATGCTGACCAAGACCGACCTGAGCATCGCCCGCCGGTACGTCGAGACGCTGGTGCCGAAGAAGCTGCACCCGATCTTCGAGCAGATCGAGCAGGAGTACGAGCTGACCAAGCGGGAGGTGTTGGCGGTCACCGCCTCACCGGCGCTGCTGGAGAACTCGCCGGTGCTCCAGCGCACCCTGGCCGTCCGCGACACCTACCTGGAGCCGCTGCACCACCTCCAGGTGGCGCTGCTGCGGCAGTACCGGGAGTCGGGCGCCGCCGGGCGGGCGATCGCCACCGCCCCGGGCGGCCGACGCGCACCGAGCGACGGCACCGCCCTGGAACGCGCGCTGCTCACCACGGTGAACGGCATCGCCGCCGGGATGCGCAACACCGGCTGACCAACAGGTACGACAACGGGCCCCGGTCACTGCGACCGGGGCCCGTTGTCGTAGGTCTGCGAACGACGGTCAGAAGTCGCCGCCGCCGAAATCCCCGCCCCCGAAGTCACCACCGCCGAAGCCGCCACCCCCGAAGTCGCCGCCGCCGAAGTCCCCACCGGCGTAGTCGCCGCCGCCGAAGTCCCCACCCTGGTCGCCGCCGCCGAAGTCGCCACCGTCGCCGCCTTGGTCGCCTTGGTCGCCTTGGTCGCCACCGTCGCCGCCCTGGTCGACACCGTCACCGAAGCCCTCCTGGTAGCCGGCGTCGTAGCCGTACCCAGGGTCGGCGAAGGCGGGCGAGAAGAGCGCGTCGGCGATCAGGATGCCGCCGAGCACACCGGCCCCGGCACCCAGCGCCGTCTTCCACCACGGCGTCGAATACCAGCCGGCGGGCACCGGTCGACCCTGATACCGCCCACCGGGGTAGTAGTAGGGCGTTTCCCGGCCGGGTTGCGGCCCGGCCCGGAAGGTCTGCCCCTGCACATCGACCTCGCGCTCCTTGGTGAGCTGTCCCACGCCGCGGGCGGCGGCCAGGGTCGGCACCTCGGGGCCCGGATCGATGCCCAGCGCCGTGCGCGCCGCCCGGATGTACGCCAACCCCTCCAGCGCGGTCTCCCGGGCGAGCCCGAACTGGTGCGGCGTGGACGCCTGCTCCAGCTGGGAGCCCGCCGCGTTGTACCGCTCACCGGCGTCGGCCAGCGCCTGGCGTACCGCTGGTTCGTCACCGTGCAGGTTCATCAACTGGCCGCCGAGACGCTCGTACCACCGCTGCGCCTCCGCGCGGGCGTCGCCGAGCTCGGTGCGCCGACGGGCACCGGCCTGAGCGCGGATGAGCGCCGCGGCGCCCAGCGCGCCGACCAGCACAACGGCGAGGCAGAGCACAAGTTCCATGTCATCGAACGTACCCCCGGGTCGCACGTCGTATCCGTCTGGCAAGCTCCGGTGATGGACGTCTCGACGCTGCTCCTGGTGATCGTGTGCCTCGGTGCCGGCGGGGCGGTGGGCTGGCTCGCGGCCCGGTCCCGGTCGGCGGCCGACATCGCCCGCCTGGATGCCACCCTGGCCGCCACCCGGGAGGGCGAGGGCCGGCTGGAGCAGTCCATGCGGGCTCTGAGCTACGAGGCCACCGCGCAGTCCCAGGAGGCGGTGGCCCGGGCGGTCGCGCCGCTGCACGACACCCTGCGCCGCTACGAGCAGCGGGTGGCCGAGCTGGAGCACGACCGCGTCGACGCGTACGCCGAGCTGCGTGAGCAGGTCCGCTCGATGAACGCGGTCTCCGGTGAGCTGCGCACCGAGACCAAGCAGTTGGTGGCGGCGCTGCGCGCACCGCAGGTGCGGGGCCGCTGGGGCGAGCACCAGTTGCGCCGGATCGTCGAGGCCGCCGGCATGCTGGAGCACTGCGACTTCTCCGAGCAGGTCACCGCCGCCACCGACCAGCAGGTCGTCCGGCCGGATCTGGTGGTCCGACTGCACGGCGGTCGCTCGGTGGTGGTCGACGCCAAGGCCCCGTTCGACGCGTACCTGACCGCCATGGAGGCCCGCGACGAGCGCGGGCGGGACACCCACCTCGACGCGCACGCGCGGCACCTACGGGGGCACGTCGACGCCCTGGCCGCCAAGTCGTACTGGTCGGCGTTCGACAACTCACCCGAGTTCGTGGTGCTGTTCGTTCCCGCCGACCCGTTCCTCGACGTCGCCCTCCAGCGAGACCCGACGCTGCTGGAGCACGCCTTCACCCGCAACGTGGTGCTCGCCACGCCGGCCACGCTTGTCGCCCTGCTCCGCACGGTCGCCTACTCCTGGCGGCAGGAGGCCCTGGCCCGCAATGCGCTCGCGGTGCACACCCTCGCCCGGGAGCTGTACGGCCGGCTGTCCACCCTGGGCGACCACGTCGGCAAGCTCGGGTCCTCGTTGGCCGGTGCGGTGACCGCCTACAACCGGGCGGTCGGCTCGCTGGAGGCCCGGGTGCTGGTCAGCGCCCGCAAGCTCGCCGAGTTGGGCGTCTCGGACGACGAGTTGGCCACGCCGGCCCAGGTCGAGTTGACGCCCCGGCAGCCGCAGGCACCCGAGCTGGCCGATCCGGCCGACGACGAGGTCCCGACCCGCTCGCCAATCATGTGACAGTGCGTATACCCGCATGTCACGAAGTGGTCACAAGGGACTGATCGGTAGTGACAGTGCTCGTCGATACCACGAAAGATTCTGCTCACCCGAGTGCCCTTCTCTGAGGGCCCCTGTTCTCTGGAGGAAAAGAGAACGTGAGCAGACTCCAAAACCTGAGCCGGCGCACCTCAGCCGCGCTCTTCGCGTCGGTCCTGGCGGCGAGCGCCATGACGACAATGGGTGGTGCCGCCACCGCGGCCGCCGCTCCCGCCACCACACCGGACGCTTCCCCGGCCACCGCCGCCGAGACGCTGGGCGCCCACGACGCCAAACTGCTCAGCGAAGCCCGCGCCAAGAAGGCCCCGACCGTCACCCTGATCGTCGCCACCGAGAAGGGTGAGGCGGGGGACGTCGCCGACAGCCTCACCAAGCTCGGCGGCACGGTCAGCCAGCGGCAGGACCGGGTCGGCTTCGTGCTGGCCAAGGTCCCGACCGACCGGGTGCTCAAGGCGGCGCGGCTGCCCGGCGTCTCGGCCGTCGACCTGGACGAGGTCATCCAACTGCCGGACCCGGCCCCGGAACGCACTCCCACCGGCACCGCTGGCGCGCGACAGGCCACCGTCGCGGCGCCGGGAGAGACCACCCCGGCCGACAACCCCTACATGCCGACGAACGAGACCGGCGCGGTGGCGTTCACCGCCGCCCACCCCGAGTGGGACGGCCGGGGCGTCACGATCGGCATCATGGACTCCGGTGTGGACCTGGCCCACCCGGCGTTGCAGCAGACCACCACCGGCGAGCGCAAGATCGTCGACTGGGTCACCGCGACCGACCCGCTGGAGGACGGCACGTGGCGGCGGATGCAGGCCGAGGTCGCCGGCCCGTCGTTCACCATCGCGGGCGGCACCTGGACGGCGCCGGCCGGCACGTACCGGTTCAACCTGTTCAACGAGTCGGTCACCGCCGCGAGCGACGCCCGTGGTGACGTCAACCGCGACGGCGACACGACCGACGCCTGGGGGGTGCTCTACGACCCGGCCACCAACAACATCCGGGTGGACGCCAACCAGAACCTCAACTTCACCGACGACCCGATCATGCGGCCGTACAAGGAGAAGTACGACATCGGTTACTTCGGCACCGACAACCCGGCGACGCCGGTGGCCGAGCGGCAGCCGTTCGTCGTCGAGTTCCGCAAGAACGTGGACACCACGCCGATCGGGCTGCCGGGCAGCTACGACTACGTCAACATCGGCATCGTCGAGAGCACCCACGGCACCCACGTGGCCGGCATCACCGCCGCCAACGACATGCTCGGCAACGGCGCCTTCGACGGTGCCGCGCCCGGTGCCAAGTTGGTCTCCGCCCGCGCCTGCTCCTGGGGTGGTGGCTGCACCGCGGCGGCCCTCACCACCGGCATGATCGACCTGGTGGCCAACCGTGGCGTCGACATCGTCAACATGTCGATCGGTGGCCTTCCGGGCCTGAACGACGGCAACAACGCGCGGACGAACCTCTACAACGAACTGATCGAGACGTACGGCGTGCAGTTGGTCATCTCGGCCGGCAACTCCGGCCCGGGTCTCAACACCGTCGGCGACCCGTCCGTGGCCAGCAACGTGATCAGCGTTGCCGCCAACATCAGCAAGGACACCTGGCTGTCCAACTACGGCTCGGTCGTCAAGAAGAAGAACGCCCTGTTCAACTTCTCCTCCCGTGGCCCGCGTGAGGACGGCGGCTTCAAGCCCAACATCGCCGCCCCCGGCTCGGCCATCTCCACCGCACCGACCTGGCAGCTCGGCGCCCCGGTCCCCGAGGCCGGATACGCGCTGCCCCCGGGCTACGCGATGCTGAACGGCACCTCGATGGCATCTCCGCAGACCGCCGGTGCCGGCGCGTTGCTGCTGTCGGCCGCCAAGGCCACCGACCGGGGCGTCAGCCCCGCGGCACTGCGGCGGGCGCTGTTCAGCTCGGCCAAGCCGATCGCGGACGTGCCGACGTACGCGCAGGGCTACGGCATGGTCAACGTTCCGGGCGCCTGGCAGCTGCTGCGCCAGGGCGTGGAAACCCGGTCGTACGTCTCCGACGCGCCGGTCTGCAGCCCCCTGGCGGACCAGCTGACCATCTGGAACGGCGTGAAGTTCGTGCCGAACCCGGGTCGGGGCACCGGCGTCTACAACCGCTGCACCTCGTCCGAGGGCGGCCACAAGGTCGGCCAGAGCAAGACCTACCCGGTCAAGCTGACCCGCACCAGCGGGCCGGCCGGCACCGTCAAGCACGACGTCACGCTCCAGGGCAACGACGGCACCTTCAAGGCACCGAAGACCGTCGCGTTGCCGCTCAACAAGACCGTCACCATCAGCGTCACCGCCAAGCCGGCCACCGAGGGCGCACACGGCGCGATCGTGCGGATCGATGATCCGGCGACCAACGTGGTCGACTTCGAGGTGTCCACGGTGGTGGTGGCCTCGAACGACGTGAACAAGCCCACCTTCTCGTACGCCAACGAGGGCTCGGTCGACCGGAACGGCTTCACGTCGTACTTCGTGACGGTGCCGGAGGGCGCCAAGGCGCTCCAGGTCAACCTCTCCGGGATCGCCACCGGCTCGCAGACCCGCTTCATCGCGATCAACCCGCTGGGTGTGCCGGTGGAGGCCACCACGAGCACCGTCTGCTACACCAACTTCTCCGACGTCAACGTCTGCAAGCCGCAGGAGCGTGACTACCAGAACCCGCTTCCCGGGGTCTGGGAGATCGAGGTGGAGTCGCGGCGGACGTCGCCGGCGCTGAACAACCCGTTCAAGCTCCAGGCACGGGTGCAGGGCCTGACGGTCGAGCCGGCGCTGGTCGAGCTGCCCAGTGTCAAGGCCGGCGAGCCGACCCCGGTGAGCTGGGACGTCACCAACACCTTCGGCCCGGTCTCGGTCAGCGGTCGCAGTGGCGCACTGACCGGTGTGCGGACCGAGCGTCCGACCATCACCGAGGGCGGCCCCAACCAGGAGTGGACCGTCGAGATCCCGGCGGGCACGTCGACGTTCACCGCCCGGATCGGCAACCCCGCCAACGCGGGCGCCGACCTGGACCTGTTCGTCTACCGGGGTACCACCGAGGTCGGCCGGGCCGCCGACGGCGACTCGGAGGAGGCGGTCACGCTGACCAACCCGCCCGCCGGCACCTACCGCGTCGTGGTGGAGCCGTACGGGGTCGACGGGCCGGGGACCAGCACCGCCTACGACTACTACGACGCCTTCGCGTCTGCGTCGCTGGGCACGATCACCGCTCCGGCCGTCGCGGTGCCGCTGATGCACGGCGAGTCGGCCACCATCACCGGCACGGTGACCGCGGTGGCCGTTCCGGCCGACGGGCGTCAGCTCTCCGGTGAGCTGGCGATCGTCACCACCGAGGGTGCGATCGTGGGTCGCGGCAACGTGTCCATCGGGGCTGTGAACTGATCCGCTCGTAACACCGGCGGGAGCCCGTCCCCACGTTCGGGGGCGGGCTCCCGCGTGTCAGGAGCGAGCGGTCAGGACCGGTGGGCGGCCGTCACGACGAACGGGGTGCCCTGCTGGCAGGTGGTCATCATGCCGGGCTCCACCCGACCGGTGACCTCGACCCGCGCGCCCGGCGTCAGCACGTCACGCGGGCCGCCGAGCAGCAGGTAACCGTCGAGCAGTACGCAGCCGGGCTCCACCCCACCCTGCACGGTGCCGCTGAGGGTGGTGGCCCCGACTCCCGGCGGCGTGCTCGGGCCACCCGGTTTCGGAGTCTTCACCCCGGGCGGCACGGTGGGGGTGGCGGTCCCTGGCGAAGGGGTCGGGTCGGGCGTGGGCTGGCTGGTCACCGGCTGCGCTCCCGTGGGTGTCGGGGTGGGTGTGCCGCCCCCGCCACCCTGACCGCCGCAGGCGCTCAGCGCCACGCAGACGGCCAGCGCGGGGACGGCGAGCCGAAGAGTCCTCATGCCGGATCTGACGTACGCCGACCCGAGTTCGTTCCCGTGCTCAACCGCGCGCCGCGGCGGCCTTCATGTCCCGCTTCAGCTCCTGCGGAAGCGAGAACGTGAGCCGCTCGTTGGCGGTGGTGATCTCCTCGACGTCGGCGAAGCCGCGCGCGGCGAGGTGGACCAGCACCTCCTGGACCAGGTCGTCCGGGACGCTCGCGCCCGAGGTCAGGCCGACCGTGGTGGCCCCCTCCAGCCAGGCGTCGTCGATCTCGTGCGCGAAGTCGACGAGGTGACCGGCGCGGGCACCGGCGTCCAGGGCGACCTCGACCAGGCGGACCGAGTTGGAGGAGTTCGTCGAGCCGACCACGATCACCACGTCACAGTCGGCGGCGATCTCCTTGACCACGTGCTGGCGGTTGGAGGTGGCGTAGCAGATGTCGTCACTGGGCGGGGACTGCAACAGCGGCAGCCGCTGCTTGAGCCGGGCCACCGTCTCCAGCGTCTCGTCGACCGAGAGCGTGGTCTGGGAGAGCCAGACCACCTTCTCCGGATCACGTACGGTGATCTTGTCGGCGCCGTCCGGGCCGTCCACCAGTTGGATGTGCGCGGGGGCCTCACCGGCGGTGCCGATGACCTCTTCGTGCCCCTCGTGACCGATGAGCAGGATGTCGTAGTCCTCGGCCGCGAAACGCCGCGCCTCGTGGTGCACCTTGGTGACCAGCGGACAGGTCGCGTCGATCGCCTTCAGCGAACGCGCCTTGGCCTGCTCGTAGACCTCCGGCGCCACGCCGTGCGCGGAGAAGATGACGGTGGCGCCCTCCGGCACCTCCTCGTTCTCCTCCACGAAGATCGCGCCCTGGGCCTCGAGGGTCTGCACCACGTGCTTGTTGTGCACGATCTGCTTGCGCACGTAGATCGGGGCGCCGTAGAGCTTCAGCGCCTCCTCCACGGTCTGCACCGCGCGGTCGACACCCGCGCAGTAGCCGCGGGGCTTGGCCAGGAGCACGCGCTTGCCGGTCCGGTGAGTCGCCTGAGCCTCAGTCACCACCCCATCGTACGTGCCACCCCACCGCCCGCCACCGGGCCGCGACCCCCACCCCGAGGACCCCGGTGATCAAGAGGTTTGCGTCAGAAACGCGCCCAGCGCTGACGCAAACCTCTTGATCACCGGGAGGGTCCGTAGGGTGGGCCGGGTGAGCGAGGGTGGGCGGGTGACCGGGGGCGGGGCGCGGGTGGGCGGCGGCGGAGCCAGCGGGGGCGGCGGCGGGGCCAGCGGCGGGGCTAGCAGCGCTGAGGAGCCCTGGCCGGTACGGGTGGTCAGCCAGAAGGTGGGGGCCTGGATCGCCAAGCTGGGCTGGGTGTGGGTGGACGGGCAGGTGGCCCAGATCAGCCGCCGTCCCGGGGCCAGCACGGTCTTCCTCACCCTGCGTGACCCGTCGGCCGACCTGAGCCTGACCGTCACCACCAACCGGGACGTCCTGGACGCCGGCGCGCCGGAGCTGCGCGAGGGCGCCCGCGTTGTGCTGCACGCCAAGCCGGAGTTCTACGCCGCCCGGGGCACGCTGAGCCTGCGGGCCGACGAGATTCGCCAGGTGGGGCTCGGGGAGCTGCTGGCCCGACTGGAGAAGCTCAAGAAGCTGCTCGCCGCCGAAGGGCTCTTCGACCGCGCCCGCAAGCGTCGACTGCCGTTCCTGCCCGGCCGGATCGGGCTCATCACCGGCCGCGCGTCGGCCGCCGAGCGGGACGTGCTGACCAATGCCCGACGGCGCTGGCCGGCGGTGGAGTTCCGGACGGTCAACGTGGCCGTGCAGGGCCCGTCCGCGGTGCCGCAGATCGTCGACGCGCTCAAGGTGCTGGACGCCGACCCGAGCATCGACGTGATCATCATCGCCCGGGGTGGCGGCGGCATCGAGGACCTGCTGCCCTTCTCCGACGAGGCACTCTGCCGCGCGGTGTTCGGCTGTCGTACGCCGGTGGTCAGCGCGATCGGCCACGAGACGGACGCGCCACTGATCGACTACGTGGCCGACGTCCGCGCCTCCACTCCGACCGACGCGGCCAAACGGGTCGTCCCCGACCTCACCGAGGAGGTACGCCTCATCGGTCAGGCGCGACACCGCCTCGAACGGGCGGTGCGCAACCTCGTCGACCGGGAATCGCACCGGCTCGACGGGCTGCGTTCCCGGCCGGTGCTGGCCCGGCCCCAGGTGATGGTGGAGCACCGGGCGACCGAGCTGACCGCGTTGCGTCAGCGGGCCGGCCGCTGCCTGGAGCATCGGCTCGCCGCCGCCGAGGATGACCTGCGGCACACGCTCGCGCGGCTGCGCGCCCTCTCCCCCGCCGCCACCCTCGACCGGGGGTACGCGATCGTGCAGCGCGCGGACGGCCAGGTGGTCCGCGCGGCGGCGCAGGTTGGCAAGGGCGACCCGCTGCGGGTACGACTGGCCGACGGCGAGCTGGCCGCCACGGTCGATGGCTGAGTGGCGACGCGGCGCGGCGGGGAGCGGTGTGCTGAGATGAACGCGATGACTGACGACACGAAGGCCGGGCCGGACGAGCGGCTCAGTTACGAGCAGGCCCGCGCCGAGCTGGCCTCGGTGGTGGAGCGGCTGGAGGCCGGCGGCACGTCCCTGGAGGAGTCGCTGGCCCTCTGGGAGCGCGGCGAGGCGCTGGCGGTGATCTGTCAACGCTGGCTGGATGGTGCGCGGGCGCGGATCGACGCCGCCCGGCAGGAGCCGGCTTCCTGACCGCAGCCGCGGCGACTCGAACCGTAGCCGCGGCGACTCGAACCGTAGCCGCGGCGACTGGAACCGTAGCCGCGGCGACTGGAACCGCCGGGTGGGGCGGCCGGAGCCGCCCCACCCGGGTACGTCAGTTGAACAGGCTGTACAGCTCGGCCGGCGCCTCGACGACCTGGGCCGCCGGCGGCTTCTGCGCGGCGGTGGCGGCACCGTAGTCGGAGTACGTCATCTTGATCTCCTGGGCGGCGGTCTGCCCGGCGGCCGGCAACTGCAGCACCAGCTCGCTGAGCCGGCCCTGCGGGTCCACCTTCGCGGTGAACGGGACGGTCTTCGCCTGGGTGCCCAGCGCGGCGATCGTGGCGGCGTTCAACGAGCCCGCCTCGGCGGCCTTGGTGACGTCGATGGTGCCGGCGTACGCGCCGGTGCCGGTGCTGCGGACCTCGGTGATGCCCTGGGTGAGCACCGCGCTGCCGGCCGGGTCGACCTTCTCGAAGTCGAAGCCGAGGTTGCGGTTGCCCTTGATCCGGTTCTGGTCCAGGTGCTGGTACTTGCCGAGGTTGAGCTGCTTGATGGCGGGCAGGCTGTCGGCGGTGGGGCCGGACAGCTCCAGCTTGACCCAGCTGTCCGGCTTGAAGTGGATCACGTCGAGCTTCATCGCCAGGTCGGCCGAGGGGCCACCGATCGAGATCTTCATCGCCGCGCTCTGGCTCGGCTGGTGCACCAGCCCCTCTGCCGTCGAGCCGGCGCCGGCCAGGGTGAACCGGAAGTTCCCGTTGCTGATCTCCTTGGTGGAGTCGAGCAGGGCCTGCTTGGCGTCACCCGCCACCGGGGCACCGGACGGGCTCGCCGTGCCGGACGCACTCACCGTCGGGGACGGCGTCGATCCGGCGGTGCCGGTTCCGCTGGCGCAGGCGGCCAGTGCGGGCGTGATCAGAGCGGCGGCTACCAGGCCGGCGCCGAGTCGTCGAACAGTCATACGTGTCTCCCAAGGGGGTCACCCGACGACCTGGGCGGCGCCGGAAACCGGGCGACGCAGCAGCACCGTCGGCTGCGTCGCGCGATCCGGGCCGAGCAGCGCGCCCGGATCACTCCCTCCTTGTTCCCTGTCGACCCGTCGGACAATCACCCTTCGGCCTGGTTGCCCAGATTTGGTGCCGGCGGGACACCGACCACCGGGTCTGGTCAGCGCAGCGAGCCGGCCAGTTCGCGCAGTTCGTTGTCCCGGGCGTCGCCGACGACGATCACCGTGCGGGTCGGCTCCAGCAGGACCAGCGCCTGCTGGTTTCCCCGGGCCGTGTAGAGCTGCCAGGTGCGCCCGGCCAGCTCGGTGGGGCCCTGCGGCTGGCCCTGACTGGTCAGCTCGGCGGGGAGCAGACGGTCCGCCGGGACGTTGCTCTGCAGCAGTTGGACGCCCCGCCCCTCCGGCGTGAGGTAGCCGAGTCGCAGGTTCGCACCGCCCTCGACGGTCTGGTAGCGGGCGCTGACCGCCTTCCAGTCGCCGCTGAGCCCTTGCGGCTGGCTCACCGGGAAGACGTTCGCCGAACGGGCCTGCTCGATGGCGGGCGCCGGATCGACGGTGGTGGCCTGGTCGCCACCGAGGAATCCCCGGTAGAACGCCAGCAGCAGCGCGATCGGGACGAGCAGCACCAGCAGCGAGATCGCCATGTCCTTCGGCGACCGCTCGGACTTGCCGGACACCGAAGGCGGCGGTGGGGTCGGATCGGTCGCGGCGGGCTCACCGCCGCGACCGGCGGGGACGTCGGCCGGCGGCTGGCCGTCGGGCGGCGTGCGGTCGGCGGGTACGCGGTCGGCTGGCTGTGCGGGTTCCACCCCGTTATCTTCGCAGCCGCCCGACCGGCGGTATCCGGGCCATCACCGCCCCGCGCCGACGCCCGGTCGGCCATCGTGTGAGGATCAGCGACAAAGCCGGCAGTGGGGGCCTCTCCGCCGCCGGTCGTCCCCGCACCGTCGCGAGGAGGAGTAGCCGTCATGACGAACACCAGGACGCGGATCCCACAGGATCTCGACCGAAACCTTGCCCTCGACCTGGTCCGGGTCACCGAGGCCGCGGCGATGGCCGCCGGCCGGTGGGTCGGTCGGGGCGACAAGGAGGGCGGCGACGGGGCCGCGGTCGACGCGATGCGCAAGCTGATCAACTCGATCCAGATGCGCGGTGTGGTGGTGATCGGCGAGGGCGAGAAGGACAACGCCCCGATGCTCTTCAACGGCGAACACGTCGGTGACGGCACCGGCCCGGAGGTGGACGTCGCCGTCGACCCGGTGGACGGCACCACCCTGATGAGCAAGGGCATGCCGAACGCCGTGGCGGTGCTCGCCGTCTCCGAGCGGGGTGCGATGTTCGACCCCAGCGCCGTGTTCTACATGGAGAAGCTCGCCGTCGGGCCGGCGTACGCCGACGTGATCGACATCAACGCCGGTGTGGCGGAGAACCTGCGCCGGATCGCCAAGGTCAAGGGCACCGACGTGTCCGAGGTGACCGTCTGCGTGCTGGACCGGAGCCGCCACGACGACCTGGTCACGCAGATCCGCCGGACCGGGGCGGGTATCCGGTTCATCTCCGACGGCGACATCGCGGGCTCCATCGCGGCGGCCCGGGGCGAGTCGGACGTCGACGTGCTGATGGGCATCGGCGGCACCCCGGAGGGCATCATCTCCGCGTGCGCGCTGAAGTGCATGGGTGGTGCGATGCAGGCCAAGCTCTGGCCGCGCGACGAGCAGGAGCGGGAGAAGGCCATCGCCGCCGGGCACGACCTGGACCGGGTGCTGGGCACCGATGATCTCGTCACCGGTGACAACTGCTTCTTCGTGGCGACCGGGGTCACCTCCGGTGACCTGCTGCGCGGGGTGCGCTACCGGGCGGGCGGCGCGTACACCCAGTCCATCGTGATGCGCTCGAAGAGCGGCACCATCCGGGTGATCGACTCGTACCACCGGCTGGAGAAGCTGGCGCTCTACTCCGCGGTCGACTTCGATGGTCGTCCGCTGGCCGAGCAGGAGTGACAACCGCCGACACGGCGACCCCGCAGACCCTGTCTGCCGCCCGCCGGATCACCGGTGTCGCGCTGGCGTCGGTCTCCGGGGTCGCGGTGGCGGTGCAGTCGCGCATCAACGGCGAGCTGGGGGTACGCCTCGACGACGGCTTCGCCGCCGCGGTGGTCTCGTTCGGCGTCGGCTTGCTCGTGCTGGTGGTGCTGGTGCCCGCGACCCCCGGTGGTCGACGGGGGCTGGCCGCGACGCGGAGAGCCCTGCGCACCGGCACGCTGCGGCCGTGGCAGTGCCTCGGCGGCATGTGCGGGGCGTTCCTGGTGGCCACCCAGGGGCTCACCATCGGCACGTTGGGCGTGGCGGTCTTCACCGTGGCGGTGGTCGCCGGCCAGACCGGCAGCAGCCTCGCCGTGGACCGGGCCGGGATCGGGCCGACCGGCCGGCAGCCGGTCACCCGGCAGCGGCTGGCCGGCGCGGTGCTCACCGTGCTGGCGGTCGGCCTGGCGGTCGGCGACCGACTGGGCGACCTGGGCGCGCTGGCGCTGGCCCTGCTGCCGCTTCTCGCCGGGGTGGGCATCGCCTGGCAGCAGGCCGTCAACGGCCGGGTCCGGGCGGCGGCCGACAGCGCGTTGACCGCCACGTTGGTCAACTTCGCCGTCGGCACGGTCACCCTGCTCGTCGCGTTCGCGATCGACATCGCCGTACGCGGCTGGCCCGGCGGCCACCTGCCGACCGAGCCGTGGCTCTACCTGGGCGGCCCGATCGGCATCGTGTTCATCGCGATCGCCGCCGCGATCGTGCGCTTCACCGGCGTGCTGCTTCTCGGCCTGGCCACCATCGCCGGGCAGATCGTGGGCGCCGTCCTGCTGGACCTGATCCTCCCCACGGCGGCCTCGCACCCCGGGGTGAACACCCTGCTCGGGGCGGCGCTGACCATGGTGGCGGTGCTGATCGCCGCGCTGGCGCCACCTGCCGGCCGCTGACCGGTCGACCCGTCTCGATCCGGACTCGGGTCGGTCGGGGTCCGATACCGACGGTCAGCCGGCGTCGGAGGAGTGCCCGGGGAAGAGGTGTGCGCTCGGGTCGATCGCGACGGCCGCGTTGTTGACCGCCGTCGCCGCCTCTCCGAAGCCGGTGGCGATGAGCCGGACCTTGCCCGGGTACTCGGTGATGTCGCCCGCCGCGAAGACCCTCGGCAGGTTGGTGGCCATCGCGCTGTCCACCAGGATGTGTCGGCGGTCCAGCCGTAGCCCCCACTCGGCGAGCGGGCCCAGGTCGGCGGTGAAGCCGAGGGCGGCCACCACGATGTCCACCGGCAACGTCTCGGTCGCGCCGCCGCGCACGGTCACCTCGGCGCCGGTCACCGTGGCGTCACCGAGCAGCCTGGTGACCTCGGCGTTGACCACGACCCGCACCGGCAGGGAGAGCACCCGGGCTACCGTCGAGGCGTGCGCCCGGAACTTCTCCCGTCGGTGCACGAGGGTCACCGACCGGGCCAACGGTTGCAGGGCCAGCGCCCAGTCGAAGGCGGAGTCGCCACCACCCACGATCAGCACGTCCCGGTCGGCCAACTCGGTCGGCTCGGTCACGAAGTAGACGATCCCCGAGCCGGGGGCGCCGTCGGCGCACGGCAACGGCCGTGGGCTGAAGCTGCCGAGCCCGCCGGTGACCACGACCGCTCCGCACGCGAGCTGCTCGCCACCGGCCAGCCCGAGCACCGGGCTGCCGTCGGCGTACGAGAGCTTCTCGGCCCGGGTGCCGAGCAGGTACTGCGGATTGAACGGGGCCGCCTGGGCCACCAGGTTGGCCACCAGGTCACGGCCCTTGACCGCCGGAAAACCAGCGACGTCGAGGATCAGCTTCTCCGGGTACATGGCGGTGACCTGGCCGCCCGGCTCGGGCAACGCGTCGATCACCGCCACCGACAGCCCTCGGAACCCGGCGTAGTACGCGGCGAAGAGGCCGGCCGGACCGGCCCCGATCACGGCGACATCGACCTCGCGCATGGCGTACCGTCGCTTTCCGCTCACGGATCAACGCGTGCTGATCTCGACCGTAGGCGGGCGGCGACAGTCGGGCAAGCACGTCCCGAAGGCGCGCCGGAGAATCACCTCAGGGCAGGCTGAGCGGGGAACCCGAGTAGTCCGGGCCGTCCACGGACGGTCGCCGGCGACGGAACAGGATCGCCGCCACCACCCCGCCGAGCAGGCCGAACAGGTGCCCCTGCCAGGAGATCCGCTCGTCGGTGGGGAGGATGCCGACCAGTTGCCAGCCGTAGAGCAGGCCGACCAGGAGGAAGACCGCGAAGTTCCACCAACTGCGCTCGATGATGCCCCGGGTGAGCAGGATGCCCAGGTAGCCGAAGATGACGCCGCTGGCACCGACCACCACCGAGTTGGGTGAGCCGGTGAACCACACGCCGAGCCCGCTGACCAGGATGATGACCAGGGTCGACCAGAGGAACCGGCGGGTTCCGGCGGCGAGGACGAAGGTGCCCAGCAGGATCAGCGGGATGCTGTTGCTGTAGAGGTGGTCGAAGCCGTGGTGCAGGAACGGGGAGAAGAACACCCCGTCCAACCCGTCGATGCGTTGCGGGATGATGCCGGCGGTGGCGTCCAGGCCGAACGCGAGCCCCTGGTCGACGGCCTCGATCAGAAAGAGGAACGGGACCACCGCACACATGGCGACGAAGGCCCGGCCGAGCGCGGCGTAGAACGCCTCGGTGCCGAACCGGTACGGGTCGCCGCTTGACGGGTGCAGGGTCACTCCACAACTGCTATCAGCAAAAGCGGCCGACCGCCACTCACGTCCCGACCGGGCAGACCGGCGTACGCGCGACAGCGGGGTGGGTGGTTGCCCACCCACCCCGCGTCGACAGCGTCAGTAGTGCCCGTTGTTCTGGAAGTACGACCAGGCGCCGCAGGGCGTCTTGTACCTGCCCTTGATGTAGCCCAGCCCCCACTTGATCTGCGTGGCCGGGTTGGTCCGCCAGTCGGACGCGACGGAACCCATCTTGCTGCCCGGCAGCGACTGCGGAATGCCGTAGGCACCGGACGAGGAGTTGCTGGCCTTGTGGTTCCAGCCGCTCTCCTTGGTCCAGAGCTTCTCCAGGCAGGGGAACTCGGCGATGCCGAACCCCGCGCTGATCATCAGCGCGCAGCCGGTCTTGCGGTTTCCGCTGTACTCCGCGCAGGACGCCGGGATCGGCCCGTCGTACGGCTTGGCGACCGCGTTGGCGGCGGCCTCGCGCTCCCGCTTGCGGGACGCCGCGGCGGCTTCGGCCCGGCGGGCCCGCTCGGCGGCCTCCTTGGCGGCCTGCGCCGCCCGCAGCTTGGCCTGGTACTCGGCGGCCCGCTGCTTGGAGAACTGCACCTGGTGGGCGGCCTGCCGCTCGCGCTGGTACGCGAAGTCGGCTTGGTCGACCTCGCGGCTGACCTGCTCGGTCAGGCCCTGTTGCTGGGTTTCCCGGTCTTCGCCCAGGTAGAAGCCACCGGCAACGCCCACGGAGAGCAGCGCGACAGCAGCCGTACGGGCGCCCAACCGGCTCCACAGCCGACTCACGAAGTGGTCCCTTCGTCGGGAGCAAGGACGCGGCGCGGCGCAGGCCACAGGTGGGCCGTCAGCCGTGCCACGAGCGCCCCGACCGGTTGCCGGCCGCACCGACGCACCTACCGTCGCCGATGCCGTCCGTCTCGGGACGAACGATCACCGACGATTCCCGTGGTGCGTGGACGCTCGTGGGACACGATTGCGCACAGTGAGGCTGATGGGAAACCAACCAGCCCCTTTGTGATCTGTGCCACACAAAAAATGCGGACAAAAGCCCACATAAGCACCGTCAGATCGGGATGTCCTCTAGGAGGTCCGTGACCATTGCGGCGATCGGCGACCGCTCCGAACGGCTGAGGGTGACGTGCGCGAAGAGCGGATGACCCTTGAGCGCTTCGATGACTGCCGTCACCCCGTCGTGCCGGCCGACCCGCAGATTGTCCCGCTGAGCCACGTCGTGGGTGAGCACCACCCGGGAGCCCTGCCCGATCCGGGACAGCACGGTCAACAGCACCCCGCGCTCCAACGACTGGGCCTCGTCCACGATCACATAGGCGTCGTGCAGGCTGCGCCCCCGGATGTGGGTCAGCGGCAGCACCTCCAGGATGCCCCGCGAGGTGACCTCCTCCAGCACGTTCTCGTGCACCACCGCGCCGAGCGTGTCGAAGACCGCCTGGGCCCACGGCGACATCTTCTCCGACTCCGAGCCCGGCAGGTAGCCCAACTCCTGGCCACCGACGGCGTACAGCGGGCGGAACACGATCACCTTCTTGTGCCGACGGCGCTCCATCACCGCCTCCAGCCCGGCGCAGAGCGCCAGCGCCGACTTTCCGGTGCCGGCCCGGCCGCCCAGCGAGACGATCCCGATCGACTCGTCCAGCAGCAGGTCGAGAGCGATCCGCTGCTCGGCGGAGCGGCCGTGCAGCCCGAACGCCTCCCGGTCGCCCCGGACCAGACGCACCGACTTGTCCGGCAACACCCGACCGAGCGCGGAGCCACGCCCCGAGTGCAGCACCAGACCGGTGTGGCAGGGCAGCCCGGCCGCCTCGTCGAGGTCGAGCGCCTCGCCCGCGTACAGCTGGCCGATCTGCTCCTCGCTCAACTCCATCTCCGACATGCCGGTCCAGGTCGGGTCGCTGGCCTGGCCGTGCCGGTACTCGTCGGCGCGCAGGCCCACGGAGGCCGCCTTGACCCGCAGCGGCATGTCCTTGCTGACCAGGGTCACCTCCCGCCCCTCGGCGGCGAGGTTGAGCGCGACGGAGAGGATCCGGGCGTCGTTGCTCTCGGTGCGGAACCCGGGCGGCAGGACGCCGTCGTCGGTGTGGTTGAGCTCCACCCGCAGGGTGCCGCCGACGTCGTTGGCGGGCACCGGGCGGTCGAGTCGGCCGTGCCGGACCCGCAGGTCGTCGAGCATCCGCAACGACTGCCGGGCGAACCAGCCCAGCTCCGGATGGTGCCGCTTGCCTTCCAGCTCGGTGATGACCACCAGAGGCAGCACCACCTCATGCTCCGCGAACCGGTGGAACGCCGCCGGATCGGAGAGCAGCACCGACGTGTCCAGGACAAAGGCCTGGCCGGCTGGTCGTGGCTCCTTGGGGTCGGCCGGCGCGGCGGCCGCCGAACGGCGGCTCCTGGTGGCGCGGCGGGTCGTGGCAGTCGCGGCCGGGGTCTGGTCGGCACCGGCGGTGGTACGGCGAGTCGTCACAGGCCTGCTCCGACGGATGGGCACCCGCCACCCGTGTTCCGCCTCCTCCGGTGCCCGGGGACACGGGGTCGGATGCGGAACCCCATGCGCGAGGTCGCAGATCCGGGCGGACCGGCTGGCTCGGGAGAACCCCGTGCCATGCCTAGACGCTAGCCCCGCCGGACCTTCCCGGCTAGAGGCCGAACGTGGATCTCCCAAGACGCGCTCATGAACAGCGCTTCACCGACGCTCTCACCAGCCGGAGGGCTGGTGGCGAACGCGGCGGAACCGGCCGGGATGCATGCCCCCTGCGCGCATCCCGGCCGGTGGGGCCACCGTCACCGGTCTGACGTGACCCCGACGGTGCGTGTCCGCCGCGGACGACGCACCGCGTTCGTGGCGTCGGTCGGCGGGCGTTACCCCGCCGACCGACCTCAACCGGTACGTCGGACGAGCGTGCCGGTCGGGTGCCGCCCGCTGATCGGGGCGGCCGGCGCGCTGAACGACGAGCCGGTGTACGTGGTGCCGGGGCGGGGGGCGACCGCACCGGCGGAGCGGACCACCCCCGCGGGCGAGACCGACAGGGCCGAGGCGATCGCCGCCTGGGCGTCCCGACGACGCCGGTTCCAGGCGCCCCGGTCACCGTCGAAGTAGCCCTGCCGGTAACCGAAGCGGTAGCCGATGCGGTAGCTGAGCTGCCCGTGCAGCCGCCCAGCCGCGTAGCTGGTGGCACCGAGCACCAGGACGAGGAACACCGCGAGGAACGGGCTCATCGGGCAGCTCCGGCCCAGCCGGGACGCCAGGTCATCGCTCCTCCGGCTCGATCGTGGTGGGGTCGGCGACCAGCAGCCGGTCCAGGTCGTCGGTGCTGACCTCCTCGACCAGCTCGACGCTGATCCGGCAGCCGTCCAGCACGACTTCGGCCACCGAGGACCGGCGGATCTCGCCGCCGGCGTCGTAGACCCGGACGCTCAGCTCCGGGCAACCGAGATGGGTACGCCAGGCGTTCCACTCGGCCCGATCGCCGACGCTCAGCGACAGGTAGCGGCAGCCTCGGGCGAGGTAGAGGCGCCAGGGGGCGGTCAACCCCGCGGCGACCCCCTCGGCGATCAGCCCGAAGGCCTGGGCGCGGGTGGCGAGCTCGGTCACCACGACCCCCTGGCACCGGGGGCGTGACGCATGTGAGCACCAATCGTCTCATGCACGTGACACACCGTAGATTGTCCCATGGGCGTGACAGTATCAGCTTTTCGTCCGGTTACGTTTGCCACTACGTTCATCTATTCTGCCCGCGTGACACCCCTCAACAGTGGCACTGAATCGTTTACCGGAAATCCGAACCCTTTGTCACGTCCGCGTGACAGTGGCGAGCCGGGGCACGCGGCCACCGCCGGCTGGCCGTACCGTCACGGAGTGACCGAGACGGCCAATGCGCGGAAGATCGCCTTCGCCACCTTCGTCCGGCGGGCCCTGGACGAGGCACGGGCGACCCGAGCCTGGAGCGGCACCGAGGTGTCCCGGCGCACCGGAGTCTCCCGGCAGACCATCAACCGTTGGGTCCGGGGCGACTGGGCCAGTGACCCGGAGGCCGAGCGGGTGGTCGCCTTCTGCGAGGGGCTGGGGCTCAATCCGGCCGCCGCCTTCGCCGCCCTCGGCTGGGACCGCACCGCGGCCGGCCCCCGCCCCGGCCAGGCCGCCCCTCCGATGGACCCCGACGTGGAGGCCCTGCTGCGCCGCCTGGTCGATCCGCAGGTGTCGGACGCGGAGAAGTTCCACATCCGGGAAACGATCAGATACCTCGCATACCGCCCAACGTTGCCGGTCGATGTCCGAAAAAGGGGCAATCAGGCAGGCTAGTTCCTCAGATAGCGAAAGAACGCCTGGTCAGGTTCATTCGTTTGCCTCCGGGGCTGGAACGGGCACGCTAGCGTCCCTATTCGTACTGCTTGGGCTCGTCATCGGCGGGGGGACGGGACAAGGCCGAACCCAGCCCTGCGGGACAGAAGGAGGGGTCTGTCCATGACCCTGAAGTGGTTGGCAGTCGTGGTCGCAACCGTGTCGATGACACTGTGGGCGACCGGCAACACAGTGACCCTCGCGGTCGACGGCGGGCAGCTTCCGCTGCTCGTCAACCTCTTTGCGCTCATCACCGCCGGCACCGCGGTCGTCCTGGCCGTCGTCGCCGAGCTGCACGAGCGTCTGAACAACCGCATCAGCGCGCTCACCGAGTTCCTGGTGGCACGGCTCAACGAGATCGAGAACCACACCGGCGATCGCAACACCGGGTTCGTGGAGGGCTACCTGTTGAGCCACGGCCAGGAGGCGGCGGTGGTGCCGTTCGGCCGGCGCGGACGAGGAGCCGCCGAACGCTGATCGCCCACCGCTCAACGGGTCCGCTCGGCCAGGAATGAGCCTGGATCGCCGGGGTACGCTGACGCGCGTGCCGCCGTTGAATCTGGGCAATCAGCAGCCGAAAACCCCGTTGAACGCCGACCAGGCCTGGCGGATAACCGCCAGCCGGGCGGCCGGGACCGTGCTCTTCTTCGACTTCGACGGCACGCTCGCGCCCGTCGACGACGATCCGACCGCGGTACGCCCGGCTCCCAAGGCGTTGGCCGCGATCGAGGCGCTCGCCCCGATCGTGCAGCGGGTGGCGATCGTGTCCGCCCGACCCGTCGAGTTCCTTCGGGACCAACTCGGCGGGCTCGTCGGCGTGGACCTCTACGGCCTCTACGGCCTGGAGCACAGCCACTCCGGCGGGGAGACCGTCACCGAACCGGCCGCGCTGCCCTGGGTGCCGACCATGGCGGAGCTGGCCGACCTGGCCCGGGCGGAGCTGCCGCCCGGCACCCTGGTGGAGTACAAGCGGCTCTCGGTCGCGCTGCACTGGCGTACCGCCCCGCGACTCGGCCCGACCGTGCAGCAGTGGGGGCAGGCGCAGGCCGACCGTCTGGGGCTGCGTTCGCAGGCCGGGCGGATGGTGCTGGAGCTCAAGCCGCCAGTCGACCGGGACAAGGGCATGGTGATCGGCGAGGCGATCAAGGGTGCCACCGGCGCGTGGTACTTCGGCGACGATGTCTCGGACATCAAGGCCTTCGCCGCGCTGCGCGCCCGCGCCGCCACCGACCCGGACTTCCTCGGCGTCTGCGTGGCCGTGGCGAACCCGGAGACCGGACACGAGGTGGCCAACGCCGCCGACCTGACGATCGAGTCGCCGGCCGCCCTGGGCGACTTCCTCACCCGGGCGCTGACCCACCTGCCCTGAACTGACCTTGCCCAAGCAGGCCTGACCGGGCGGCGACCGAGGACGTCGCCGCCGGGTCAGGCGCCGTAACGGCGTTGTCTGGTGGCGTACGAGCGCAGGGCCCGCAGGAAGTCGATGTGCCGGAAATCCGGCCAGTTCAGCTCGCAGAAGTAGAACTCCGAGTGCGCGGACTGCCAGAGCATGAAACCGGACAGCCGCTGCTCGCCACTGGTGCGGATGACCAGGTCCGGGTCGGGTTGGCCCCGGGTGTAGAGGTGCTCGGCGATGTGCTCGACGTCCAGTACCTCGGCCAACTCCTCGATCGTGCCGCCGGTGGCGGCGTGCTCCAGCAGCAGCGAACGGACCGCGTCGGTGATCTCCCGGCGACCGCCGTAGCCCACCGCGATGTTGACCTCCGCGCCGCCGGTGCGCTCGCGGGTGCGCTCCTCGGCGCCCTTGAGCGCCGCCGCGGTCTGCGCCGGCAGCAGGTCGAGCGCCCCGACGATGCGCAGCCGCCAGGGGTTGCCCTCCTCGGCCAGCTCCACCACCAGGTCCTCAATGATCTTGAGGAGCGGGTCCAGCTCACTGGCCGGGCGTTGCAGGTTGTCGGTGGCCAGCAGGTACAGGGTCACGTGCCCGACGCCGGCCTGGTCACACCAACCGAGGACATGCTTGATCTTCGCCGCGCCGACCCGGTGACCGTCGTTCGGGTCGACGAAGCCCATCTCCCTCGCCCATCGGCGGTTGCCGTCGCACATCACCCCGACGTGCCGGGGCACCGGCTTACCCGCGAGCTTCGCCGTGAGCCGGCGCTCGTACACGGAGTAGATAAGGTCCCGCAGCGTCATCACCTAGCAGCGTAGCGACCCTTGAGCCAGTTCACTGCCTCGGAGCCCCATCCCCGCCGCCGAGACCGATGCCGATCATTGCGAGTGTACGAGCGGTGAGGCGTCCGTCACCCAGTCCCAGCTCGACCACGTCGTAGAACACACGGTCGTCCCGACGGGCGGCCCGGACCGCCGCGTCCACCACCCGGCGTCGCCGGGCCAGCCAGGCCGCGACCGAACTGTGCCGCAGGTGCGTGCCGAGGCGACGACGCAGCCCGTGGGCGTAGCGGCCGGCCGCGTCCCCGGGCGACCGGGCCGCCGCCGACCCGGCGAGCGCACCGGAGAGCAGCGCGTAGAAGATCCCCTCCCCGGTGAAGGGATTGATCAGTGACAGCGCATCCCCGGCCAGCAGCGTGCGTCCCCGCCCCGGCGTCGGCCGGTGGGTGGAGAGCGGCAGGTGATGGGCGCGCAACGCGGTCACCGTCGCCAGGTCGGTGCCGGGCAGCAGCGCGGCCAGCCGGTCCAGCAGGTACGCGCGGCTCAACGGCTCACCGCGCAGGACCTCCCCGTACCCGACGTTCGCCCGTCCGTCGCCGATCGGGAACGACCAGGCGTACGCCGGCCAGCGCGCCTTCGAGGTGACGATGAGCTGCTCGGACGGGCCGGGCAGAGCCGGGGCGTACCCCCGGATGGCCAGCGCGAGGTGCCGGTCGGGGTTCTGCGGGTGGCCGAGCGCCCGACGCACCACCGAGCCCGCGCCGTCCGCGCCGATCACCACCCCGCCGGACACCTGCCCGTCGAGCACCACCCGGTCGGCGCGCGGCTCGACCTGGCGCACGGTGTGCCGGCGCAGCTGCGCGCCGGCGGCCACGGCGGCCGCCACCAGCCGCGCGTCGAAGACCTCCCGGGGCACGGTGTACGCGGGTCGGGGCAGCGCCCGAGCCACCGCGCCGCCGCCCGGCGAGATCATGCGTAACGCCGGCAGCGGCGCGTAGCCCGCCACCGCCTCGGTCACCCCCAACTCGGCGAGCACGTCCACCGAGTGCGCGGCGATCCCGTCACCACACGCCTTGTCCCGGGGAAAGTCGGCCCGGTCCAGCAGCAGCACGCTGGCACCCGCCCGGCGCGCCGTCAGCGCGGCAGCCGCACCGGCCGGACCCGCCCCCACCACCACCACGTCGAACTCGTCGTCGCCCACCGCGCGCCTCCCTCCGGCCGGCGCGACCGCTCCCGCACCGCCTCGACGATCCACCTGCGCCGCCCGCGCCGACCGTGGTGACCGACGCCACCCGCCATCCTGCCCCCTGCCCGCCCGCGCAGACCGCACCGCGCAGCGCGCCGGTCGGCCCCACCCCGTCGATCATGGAGTCGTGGTGGGTCACAGAAGCGGCAAACCAGAGTGCACCCGGCACCACAACTCCATGATCGACGCGGCTGGGGGTCAGGCAGGAACGACGTCGGGGGCGCGGGCGGCACGGCGTAGGCCGTAGAGGGTCAGCGCTGCGGCGGCTAGTAGCGGGGCGCCGTCGCGGACCAGGCCGTCCACGCCCAGCAACCACCAGCACAGCGGCAGGTCCACGGCGAGTACGGCAACCGTGACGACGACCAGCAGGCCCCGCGCCCAGTCCTTGCCCCGCATCAGGAACGCGGTGCAGAACAGCACCGCGTAGCTGGCCGTGATGCCCGCGCCGAACCAGAACAGCACGGCCGGTACCGCGGTCAGGCGACCATCCAGGATGGAACCTCCGGCCACCAGGGCCGGCACCAGCATCAGCGGGCTGTAGGTGAAGGCCGCCACCCGGCTGGTCAACAACCAGGCGCTGGCCTGCGGTCGGCGTGGAGGAGTTTCGCGCCAGGAGATGCCGTCCCGGTCGATGACGAGGCGCGGACGGTGCCGGACCAGGTGCCCGGCCAACGCCGACGAGCGGTAGAGCAACCAGACCACCGCGACACAGAGCGCCGTGAGGATCGCGAAGCCGAGCAGGCCGGGCAGCGGTGGCACCCCCTGCCGGGGCACGATGAGCCGGCCGACCGCGAAGATCGTGGTGACCGCGAGGATCAGCCCGAACGGGCGGGCCGCCGTACGACCCCGTCGCACGTGCCCGATCAGCAGCAGGAAGCCGAACGAGCGCAGCATGGCCCAGCCGGTCCGTACGGCCAGCCCGAAACCCTGCTCCGGGGCGTACCACCAGTTGAGCAGCTCGACCACGACGGTGGCCGCCGCCGTCGTGGCCAGCAGGGTGGTGAGCACCCGGACGGCGGACGGCCGCCGGACCTGGGTCTCGGCGGCCGTCCTCATGAAATCCGATGTTGCCCGCGAAGGGTCTCGTTCACACCTACCGCTGCGGTTGTGCGGCGTCGAGGCGCGCGCGCAGCGCGTCCAACTCGGCCCAGAGCACGCCGGGCAGCTTGTCACCGAACTTCTCGAACCACTCGGTGATCATCGGCAGCTCGTTGCGCCACTCGTCCGGGTCGACCTTCAGGGCGATCCGGACGTCCTCCGGGGTCATGTCCAGGCCCTCGACGTCCAGGGCGTCCGGCGCGGGGACCATGCCGACCGGCGTCTCGACCGCTCCGGCCGTGCCCTCGATCCGCTCGACGACCCACTTGAGCACCCGCGAGTTCTCCCCGAAGCCCGGCCAGAGGAACGAGCCGTCCGGGTCCTTGCGGAACCAGTTGACGTAGTAGATCTTCGGCAGCTTCGCCTCGTCGCCGTCGGCGCCCTTGCCCATCTCGATCCAGTGCCGGAAGTAGTCCCCGGCGTGGTAGCCGATGAACGGCAGCATCGCCATCGGGTCCCGCCGGACCACGCCCACGGCGCCGGACGCGGCGGCGGTGGTCTCCGAGGAGAGGGTTGCGCCCATGTAGACGCCGTGCACCCAGTCGCGGGCCTCGGTCACCAGCGGGACGGTGTCCTTGCGGCGTCCGCCGAAGAGGATCGCGTCGATCGGCACGCCGTTCGGGTCGAAGTACTCGTCGGCGAGGATCGGGCACTGGGTGATCGGGGTGCAGAACCGGCTGTTCGCGTGGGAGGACAGGCTGTCGCTCTCCGGCGTCCAGTCGTTGCCC
Organism: Micromonospora sp. NPDC050784; assembly: GCF_044456765.1. Taxonomy (NCBI): domain Bacteria; kingdom Bacillati; phylum Actinomycetota; class Actinomycetes; order Micromonosporales; family Micromonosporaceae; genus Micromonospora; species Micromonospora sp. NPDC050784. The sequence goes on from NZ_JBITGG010000005.1 coordinate 337,980, forward strand.
TTCCAGTCGATCAGGTGTGCCGGTGGCTCACCCATGCCCTCCCACCAGACGTCGCCGTCGTCGGTGAGCCCGACGTTGGTGAAGATGGAGTTGCCCCGGTCCAGGGTGCGCATGGCGTTGGCGTTGGTCTTCCAGTCGGTGCCGGGCGCGACGCCGAACAGGCCGTACTCGGGGTTGACCGCGTAGAGACGGCCGTCCGGACCGAACCGCATCCAGGCGATGTCGTCGCCGATGGTCTCGACCTTCCAGCCGGGAATCGTCGGCTCCACCATGGCGAGGTTGGTCTTGCCGCAGGCAGACGGGAACGCGCCGGCGATGTGGTAGACCCGACCCTCCGGCGAGGTGATCTTGAGGATCAGCATGTGCTCGGCGAGCCAGCCCTCGTCCCGGCCCATCACGCTGGCGATCCGCAGCGAGTAGCACTTCTTGCCCAGCAGCGAGTTGCCGCCGTAACCCGAGCCGTACGACCAGATCTCGCGGCTCTCCGGGAAGTGCGAGATGTACTTGGTGTCGTTGCACGGCCAGGCGACGTCCTGCTGGCCGGGGGCGAGCGGGGCGCCGATCGAGTGCAGCGCGTGCACGAAGTCCGCGTCCTCGCCCATGGCCTCGAGGACCCGGGTGCCCATCCGCGTCATGATGCGCATCGAGGCGACCACGTACGGGCTGTCGGTGATCTCGACGCCGAACATCGGGGACTCGGCCTCGACCGGGCCCATGACGAACGGGATGACGTACATGGTGCGACCGCGCATGGAGCCCCGGTACAGATCCGTCATCGTCCGCTTCATCTCGGCCGGCGCCATCCAGTTGTTGGTGGGGCCGGCGTCCGCCTCGTCGACGGAACAGATGTAGGTGCGCTCCTCGACCCGGGCGACGTCCGTCGGGTCGGTGCGCGCGTAGAACGAGTTGGGCTTCTTCTCCGGGTTGAGCCGGATCAGGGTGCCGGCCTCGACCAGCTCATCGGTGAGGCGGCGCCACTCCTCGTCGGACCCGTCCACCCAGACGACACGGTCGGGGGTGGTCAGTTCCGCGACCTCACGGACCCAGGCGAGCAGTTTCGGATGGGACGTCGGGGCCTGATCAATACCCCGCACAACAGCCGGAGCAACCATGACACATCTCCTTGTGGTCGACGCTGACCGATCTATGGGATGCACGAGACTCGGCGGCGCGATGCGTCGCCTTCGTGGAAACCTGGGATTGGCCTCAGCGTAAACCGGGCAGCCTTCCGAGTCAGTGGGACAGGTTGTGAAGAACTGCACAAGCTACGGCCTCGCTGCGGCATCACGAGCTGATACCCGCTTTCCCGCGCAGTTTCACGCAAATCTTGTTGTGCACCCCGGCGGACGCTTGTTGCGGTCGGGCCGTGGACCTGCCCCGCCGACCGGTGCGGGGATTCCCGTTCTGCGGCGGCTCAGTCCTCCCAATTGGCTACGCTCTGTGCAGGGTTTACGCACGCGGCGCTGGGCCCCTCCGGGAGACCACGCCCGCTTCCCGGTGCTACCCCTGTGACTGGCCGACAGCCGGTAGGCTCCCTCCGTGGCCGCCACGATGACCGGGGAACAACCGGGTCCCCGGCAGACCCGACGGGGTCTCGTCGGCATACTCCTCGACCGCTTCGGTCACCTCATCCGCGAGATGAGCAAGTTCGCCACCGTGGGTGGTTTCGCCTTCCTCGTCGACTTCGCGCTCTTCAACTACCTGACGAGCAAGCACGGCGTCGAAGAGCTCACGGCGAAGACGATCTCCACCGTGATCGCGGCCTCCGTCGCCTTCGTGGGCAACCGGTTCTGGACCTGGCGACACCGCCAGCGCAACAACGCGGCCCGCGAGTACGCGCTCTTCTTCTTCTTCAACGCGGTCGGTCTCGGCATCACGGTGGCCTGCCTCGCGCTCAGCCGCTACGGGCTCGGCGCCATCTGGCCGGCCGTGTTCCAGACGCGCCTGGCGGACAACCTCGCCAGCTACATCGTCGGCACCGGCTTCGCCACGCTGTTCCGATTCTGGTCGTACCGGCGGTTCGTCTTCGTCGAAGCGGGAACCCCGACCCTTCCGCAGGTGAATCCCGACCGTGACCACGAGGCGTGACCTGCCGCCCATCCCGTTCGGCCGGTGATCGCCGGCCACACCGACTGCCCTAAGGTGTTTCGCATGCGTCTTGTCCGCCTGCTGCCTGAGCGCTGGCAGAAGTTCATCCACGAGGCGCTCAAGTTCGGCATCGTCGGCGGCATCAACACCGTCATCAATTACGCGGTGTTCAATGCCCTTGCACTGACCGTTTTCGTCAATGGTCAGTTGAAGGCGACCGTGATCGCGACCATCGTCGCCACCATCACGTCGTACCTCATGAATCGGCACTGGACGTACCGCGATCGCCCGAAGTCGGCGCTTCGCCGGGAATACCTCCTTTTCTTCCTGTTCAACGGCGCTGGTCTGCTGATTGAGCTGGGTGCCGTGGCAGCGGCGAAGTACGGCCTCGGCGTACACGGTCTGCTGGCACTGAATCTGGCCAAGACCGTCGGCGTCCTGCTGGCCACGCTGTTCCGGTTCTGGTCATACCGCACCTTCGTCTTCCAACCCGTCGCACCTGCCGAGGAGGAAGCCGCGAAGCCCGACTCCACCTGGCACGACATTCCCCGCGACGAGTGGGACACCATGGCGGAGATGGACCCGGTCGCCGAGTTGGCGGAATCCGTGTCCGAGCTGGAGGAGGCGGAGTCCGGGCAACGCGTCGACTCCCCATCCGGCGCACCCACCCAGGGCCGGCCCACGCGACTGAGCGTCAGCCCCGCCGTCGACCTGGACGCGGAACTCGCCGCGGAGCTGCACGTCGGCACCCGCCGCGCGCCCCGCCGGTGACGACACCCGACGCCCGCTCCGGCACGGGGCGACCGGCCGAGCTGTTCTTCGAGGACCTCGTCCCGGGGCTCACCGTCGACCTCGGCGTGGTCACCGTGGACGCCGACGAGATGGTCGCCTTCGCCCGCCGCTTCGACCCGCAGTGGTACCACGTCGACCCCGAGCTGGCCGCCGCGAGCCGACACGGCGGCCTCATCGCCAGCGGCTTCTACACGGTCAGCCTGTTCATGCGCGCGTACGTCGACCACCTGCTGTCCCGGGCCGCCGCGGACGCGTCCCCCGGCCTGGAGGAGCTGCGCTGGCTCGCCCCGGTGCGGGCCGGCGACCGACTCGCGGTCCGCGTCGACGTGATGGGCGCCCGGCCGTCGACCGCCCGCCCCGGGCTCGGCACCGTCAGCCTCACCGGCACCATGCTGCGCCTCGGCCCGGACGACCGGCCCGAGCAGGAGGTCCTGCGGACCCGCTTCCGTGGCTGGTTCGCCGTGCGACCGGTCGAGGCCGACCCCGCCGAGGCCGAGGCTGCCGATTCCACCCCGGCCGACGCTGACCGGCCCGGAGCTGACCGGCCCGACGGCGGCCCGATCGCGGCGGACCCGTCCAGCGCCGGTGCCGCCGACGGCGACCCGACGGCGAGCGGCGGCTCAGCCGAGGCCCAACCACACGACTGACCCGCCCCGACACGGCGGCAGGGCGGGTCACAACCGGTCCGGTTCAGGTCGTGGTGTCGCGCAGCGGCTTGCCGTCCTGCATGTCGGCGAGCATGTCGCGCATCTCGCCATCGCCCAGCGAGTGCTTGTCGTGCTGTGCCTCGACCAGCTCGTACAGGGTGGTCTGCACCTTTCCGACGTCCGGCACGTCGGAAAGCACCGACTGGCCGCGCTCACCGGCCGACTCGATGGTGAGCGTCCCACAGCCGAGCAGGCGCTCGACGAAACGCTGGTTCATCGAGTGGTCGTTGACCCGGGCGAGCGGGAGGTCCCGCCGGTCGCGGGAGAACACGCCCTGCTGGAGCAGGACTCGGTCGTTCGTGAACAGGTAGTGGGTGGTGCGCCAGACCAGGAACGGCCACAGACCGAGCCAGAGGACCGCGACCAGGGCGATCCCCCCGATCACCGCCAGCGCGATCGAACCGCCGCCACTCTCGGGCAACAGGAGCACGCCGACCACCACCGCGGCGATGGCCAGCACCAGCACCGCGATCGGCCGGATCAACGCCTTCCAGTGCGGGTGCAGGTGCAGCACGACATGCTCGTCCTCGGTGAGCACGTCTTGGGGAAACGCCACGGGAACCTCCAACGCGATTTTCTGGACGCGCAGACGGTAAACCCCCCAGGTCCCCCCACAACATCCGCCACGCGGCCCCCTCAGCGAAGGTGCAGGACGTCTCCCGCGGCCAGCGTCCGCTCGCCGGTCGAGGTGGTGACCATCAGTTGACCGTCCGGGTCCACTCCGGTGGCGGTCCCGGTCAACGAGTCGCCGTTGGGAAGCAGGACGCGTACCTCGCGGCCGACCGTCGAGCAGGCCGCCAGGTAGGCGTCGCGCAGGCCGCTGGCCACCGCGTCGCCGCCCGCCGAGCGCCACCGGTCGTACCAGTCGGCGACCGCCCGCAGCAGCGCCCGCAGCAGCGGGTCCCGATCGGTGGCCACCGCGCCGGCCAACTGCAGCGAGGTGGCAGGCAACCCGGTCGGATTCACCGGCAGCTCGTCGGCGCGCAGCGTCACGTTGAGCCCGATCCCCAGCACGATGGCCGGCGGTTGGTCCGGCGCGCGCCCGGGCACCGCCTCGGCCAGCACGCCCGCGCACTTCGCTTCGCCGATCAGCAGGTCGTTCGGCCACTTCAGGGTGGCCTCCAGCTCGGCCAGCCGGGCCACCGCCTCGACCAGCGCCACGCCGGCCAGCAACGGCAGCCACCCGTACCCCGTGGGGCTTGCCGGCAGCCAGTCGCGGTCCGGCACGGCCTCGCCGGGCCGCAGCAGCACGCTCGTCGCGATGCCGGCCCGGGCCGGCGACTGCCAGACCCGACCGCGCCGGCCCCGCCCCGCGGTCTGCCGTTCGGCGACCACGACCAGGCCCTCGGGCTCGTCGGCGCGGGCGGCCTCGGCCACGTCGGCGTTTGTGGAGCCGGTCTCGGCACGCAGCTCCAGCCGGGTCCACGGCCCGTTCGGCGCGATCAACGCGCGGCGCAGCCGGGCCGCCGACAGCGGCGGCCGGTCCAGATCGGTGTACGGGGAGCCCGACATTCCGCCAGCCTACGGCGGTGCTCCGGTCGACACTGAGGCGTACTGCACAGCGGCACCCACCTGAACCATCGTTATATTCCCTGGGTGACTACCGAGACCGGGACCAACATCCACAGCACCGCGGGCAAGCTGGCGGACCTGGAGCGCCGGGTCGACGAGGCGGTGCACGCCGGGTCGGCCCGTGCCGTGGAGAAGCAGCACGCGCGCGGCAAGAAGACCGCCCGCGAGCGGATCGAGATGCTGCTCGACGAGGGCTCCTTCGTCGAACTCGACGAGCTGGCCCGGCACCGGTCCACGGCCTTCGGGCTGGAGCGGAACCGCCCGTACGGCGACGGTGTGGTCACCGGCTACGGCACGGTGGACGGCCGGCAGGTGTGTGTCTTCGCGCAGGACTTCACGGTCTTCGGCGGCTCGCTCGGCGAGGTCTTCGGCGAGAAGATCGTCAAGGTGATGGACCTGGCCATGAAGATCGGCTGCCCCGTGGTCGGCATCAACGACTCCGGCGGCGCGCGCATCCAGGAGGGCGTCGTCTCGCTCGGCCTCTACGGCGAGATCTTCTTCCGCAACGTGCGGGCCTCCGGCGTCATCCCGCAGATCTCACTGGTGATGGGGCCCTGCGCCGGCGGCGCGGTCTACTCCCCGGCGGTCACCGACTTCACCGTGATGGTCGACCAGACCTCGCACATGTTCATCACCGGCCCGGACGTGATCAAGACGGTGACCGGCGAGGACGTCGGCATGGAGGAGCTGGGCGGCGCGCGTACGCACAACTCCCGCAGCGGCAACGCGCACTACCTCGCCAGCGACGAGGAGGACGCGGTCGACTACGTGAAGGCGCTGCTGTCGTACCTGCCGTCGAACAACCTCGACGAGCCGGTCGTCGTCGACGCCCCCGCCGAGCTGGCGATCAGCGACGAGGACCGGGAGTTGGACACCCTGATCCCGGACTCGGCCAACCAGCCGTACGACATGCACACGGTCCTGGAGCACGTCCTCGACGACGGGGAGTTCCTGGAGGTCCAGCCGCTCTACGCGCAGAACATCGTGGTCGGCTACGGCCGGGTCGAGGGGCGACCGGTCGGTGTGGTGGCCAACCAGCCGATGCACTTCGCCGGCACCCTGGACATCGCCGCCTCGGAGAAGGCCGCCCGGTTCGTTCGCACCTGCGACGCGTTCAACATCCCGGTGCTGACCTTCGTGGACGTGCCCGGTTTCCTGCCCGGCACCGGTCAGGAGTGGGACGGCATCATCCGCCGGGGCGCGAAGCTCATCTACGCGTACGCCGAGGCGACCGTCCCCAAGGTCACCGTGATCACCCGCAAGGCGTACGGCGGGGCGTACGACGTGATGGGCTCCAAGCACCTCGGCGCGGACCTGAACTTCGCGTGGCCAACCGCGCAGATCGCGGTGATGGGCGCGCAGGGCGCGGTGAACATCCTCTACCGCTCCGAGCTGGCCGGCGCCGAGGACCCGGCGGCGGTCCGGGCCGAGAAGATCGCCGAGTACGAGGACACCCTGGCCAACCCGTATGTGGCGGCCGAGCGCGGGTACATCGACTCGGTGATCCCGCCGCACGAGACGCGCACCCAGATCGTCCGGGCGCTGCGCGTCCTGCGCACCAAGCGGGAGACCCTGCCGCCCAAGAAGCACGGCAACATCCCCCTCTGAGGCATTACCCCTGTCGACCCCGGCTCGGGGTCAGCAGGGCGGGTTGGCGGCGGCGCACATCCGGGCCGCCGCCGCCACGGCGAGCTGCATGAGCTCCGCCTCGGTGCCGTCGTAGCCGAGGCGGAGCACCGAGACGGTGTCGCCGACCCGGACGACCGCAAGCAGGATCGGCGACGGATCGTCGCCGAGCCGCTGCCCGGTCTCCAGGTCCCGGGGGGCGGTGAGCGAGTCTCGCAGAATGGCGGCGTCGTCCCCCGCGAAGCCCCGCTGCACCACCGACCACCGGTGCAGCACCTCTGCCGTGCGGCTGCTTCCTGCCGTCATGATCGGCCCCACGTTCAGCCACTCAGCACACGGAGCGATCAGGTCGTCCAGGCTGGCGAAGATCTGTGTGGCCGCCTCGGGCGTCAGCCGGAAGACGTCCTGCATGATCGCGCTGTCGGTGTCCGTCGGAGAGCTCTGGGAGTGCTTTCGCACCAGGGTCTGCGAGCGGGACAGGATCGACATCTGCCAGCCCTCCGACCGCCCCTGGCTCCTCCGGCAGTAGCCGAGCATGTCCTCCAGCCGGACCGGCTCCCCCAGCCCCATCTGGCTGAGCTGCACATCGACCCGCTGTGGCAGGTCGGCCGGCTGCAACAGGGCGTCGAGGCTGATCTCGTGCCGGGTCGGCGAAGCGGCCGGCGAGCCCGTCGACGGGGACTTCCCCGGAGCGGCCACCGCTGCGGCGGAAACCCCGGCGAGGGCCAGCACGACCGTGGCCACCACGATCTTGCGCTGGCTGCGGCGACGGCCCCGGGAGCGGATCTCCTCCGGGGCGAGCCAGCGCACGTCCCGCAGGTCCCGCTGGATCTGTTCGACGAACGTCGGGTCGTCACGCATCGGTTGCCTCCTCCAGGTCAGAGACGGCGAGCAGACCGGCGAGCGCGGCACGCCCCCGGGAGAGTCGAGCCTTGACCGTGCCCACCGGGGCTGCGGTCTCCCGCGCCACGTCGGCGACCGGCATGCCCATCAGGTAGTAGAGGGCGATGGCGACGCGTTGCTCCTCGGGCAGTCGGCGCAGGGCGGCGACCACCGCGACGGTGTCGGTGCCCGGCCCGGGAACGGTCTCGATGGCCCCGTGTCGCAGGTAGGCGCGGGCACGGCTGCGTAGGCTGCGCCACCGGCTGACCGCGATCCGGCTGGCCACCACCCGCAGCCACGCCTCCGGGTCGTCGTACCCGCTGACCGTCGACCAGCGCTGCCACGCCCGGATGTACGCCTCCTGCACGGCGTCCTGCGCCTCGCCCCGATCGCCGGTGAGGGCGTAGACGAACCCGAGGAGCCGTTGCCGACTCCCCCGGTAGAACTCGTCGAACCCGTCGACGTCCGGCACCCGCTACCTCCCCGTGTCGGTCGCTGGGAACACGCACCGGGCGGGGTCGTCGGTTGCCCCGGTCAGGCGATCATCTTCTCCAACTCGGTGAGCGGGAACGCGCCGGCCGCGATCCGCTCCCGAACCGCCCGGCGTACGGCCCGCTGCACGGCGACGTTCACCGGCGTCGGTACGCCGTGCAGCCGGCCGAGCAGCGCGATCTCGCCGTTGAGGTGGTCCACCTCGGTGGAGCCGGTGCCCCGGGCCAGGCTCTGCCAGGTGGAGCCGCCGGAGCGGGCCTCGCCGTCGACCGCGCGCTGCCCGACCAGGTCGCCGCGTTCGGCCTTCTCCTCCTCCGGCGAGGTGTGCGCGATGCCGGCGGCGGCGAGCGCGGCGACGCCCTCGGCGCGTACCCGCTCGACCAGCGCGTCCGGGATGTCCTGGCCGAGTAGCGCCTGGAGGCCGTTACCGAGGTTGCTGAGCAGCTTGCCGTACTTCCAGCGCAGCACGTCGGCGCGGACCGGGGCGACGAAGCCGGCGGCGGTCAGGTCGGCGGCGATCGCCCGGTCGGTGTCGTCGGCACCCCCGGGGTACCGCCCGATGTGGAGCATCCCGGGATGCGGGTACCCGTTGGCGACCACCACGCCCGGGTCCAGGTGCGTGGCCGGCAGCCAGACGCAGACCGGGTGTACGTCGGCGAAGAGCCGCAGCGCGGCCCGCTCGTTGGCCACCCCGTTCTGCGCGGTCACCAGCGGCAGGCGTTCGCCCGCCGTGCCGCCGCCGACCACCGGCGCGTCCACCCAGGCGGCCAACGCGCCGGCGGTGTCCTGCGACTTCACGGTGAGGACCAGCACGGTGTCCGCTGGCAGCGGCTCGTCACCGGGCCGGTCCACCGCCGCGAGCCGGGCGGTGACCGCACCGTCGGGCTGCCGCAGGGTCAGACCCCGCGCGCGGATCGCGTCCAGGTGGGCACCGCGGGCCACCACTGTCACGTCCCGGTCGGCCTGGGCCAGCCGTACGCCGATGGTCCCGCCGACCGCACCCGCCCCGATGATCACGTATCGCATGGCCTCATTCTGCCCGCCCCGACCGTGCCGTCGTGGTCCGAGCCGCCACCCCTCCGTCCGGGTCGATCATGGAGTTGTGGTGCCTGACTGCGGGGGTATTGCGACTTTTGCGGCCCACCACAACTCCTTGATCGACCCGGATGGAGGCGGGGTTAGAGCGTCAGGCCGGCGTCGGTGAGGATCGGGCCGGCGAGCAGGAGCGCGCCGGCGATCAGCGCCGCCAGGTTGACGAGGGCGAAGACGCCCACCCAGAAGAGCGGCGGGAACGGGGTGAGCCCGGCGAGTTGGTCGGCGTCGGAGGCGGGCATCCGGCCCCGCGAACGCAGCCGTTGCAGCTCGACCACCGGCCGCACCCCACCGAGCAGCAGAAACCACACCCCGGTGTATGCGAACGCGGCCTGGACCTGCGGCGTCGCGTACCACGAGACGGCGAACACCAGCGCGCCGGTGACCAGCAACGACACCACGCCGAAGGCGTTGCGGATCATGACGAGCATGGCCAGCAGCAGCGCCACGGCCACCCAGAGCAGCAGGGTGATCCGGTTACCGCCGAGCAGCCAGGCGCCGGCCAGCCCGACCAGCGGCGGTGCGACGTATCCGGCGAGCAGGGTGAGGATCATGCCCGGCCCGGTGGGGCGGCCGGCGGAGAGCGTCAGCCCGGACGTGTCCGAGTGCAGCCGGATGCCGCGCAGCTTGCGGCCGGTGAGCAGGGCGACAAGGGCGTGCCCACCCTCGTGCGCGATGGTGATGGCGTTACGGGCGATCCGCCACGGCAGCCGGGTGGAGACCACCACCAGCGCGACGGCCCCGGTGATCAGCACCAGCAGCGCGGGCGGGTCCGGCTGCGCGCCGAACAGCGTGTCCCACAGGTCGCCCAGCCCGTCGATCGACATCATGGGGCGCGAGCCTACCGGCGGCGTTCCGTGTCGCTCCCGAGGCACCGGCTCGTATCGCCCGACACGGGTCCGGGTGGCCAACGAAGACAGAGGTGATTGCAGATGAGGTTGTTGCCGTTGGAACACCACGTCGGGCTCTGGACCGAGGCCGACTACTTCGCCCTGGGTGAGACCCCGGACCGGATCGAGCTGCTCGACGGGAGCCTGGTTCTGAGCCCAGTCCCGAGTAAGCGCCACCAGTTGGTGTCGCGCCGGCTGGCCGACCATGTCGAGCGCGCGGCCGACGGCCTCGCCGTCTTCGGAGCGGTCAACGTGCGGCTCGGGGTGGATCGGATCGTCATCCCCGATGTGGTCGTCGCGGACACCGACGACGAGGGCACTGCGGTGGAGGCCGCCGAGGTGGTGCTCGTCGGTGAGGTCCTCTCGCCGGGGAATGCAGCTGCCGACCGTCTGCTCAAGATGCAGCTCTACGCCATTGCGGGGATCCCCTGGTACCAGGCCTTCATGACCCGTAGATGAAGCTTTTTTCCAGCCGCTCTTGTGATCTAGGGCATTTACCTCCAAAGATGGTTGTCGATAGAGCGACGTCCTTGGGAGGCACTCATGGCCCGTACCCGATCATCGCTGCGCCGCGCGCTCGCGGCCGGCCTCACCGTCCTCGCCACCGCGGCGGCGACCCTGGTCGCGACCGCCGGACCGGCGGCCGCCGCCACCACAGCCGGTGTCGACGTGTCCCGTTACCAGGGCACCATCAACTGGACCAGCGTCCGCAACGCGGGCATCGAGTTCGCCTTCATCAAGGCGACCGAGGGCACCAGCTACAAGGACCCGAACTTCAACGCCAACTACGTCAACGCGTACAACGCGGGGGTGATCCGCGGGGCGTACCACTTCGCCCGGCCGAACATCTCCGCCGGCTCCACCCAGGCCAACTACCTGGCCTCCAACGGTGGGGCCTGGTCCGCGGACAGCCGCACCCTGCCGGCCGCGCTGGACATCGAGGGCAACCCGTACGCCGGTGGCTACTGCTACGGGCTCAGCACGACCGGGATGCGCAACTGGGTGCAGGACTTCCTGAACACCTACCGCTCCCGCACCGGCCGGTACGCCGTCATCTACACCACCACGAGCTGGTGGAACCAGTGCACCGGCAGCTGGACCGGCCCGTGGGCGAACCACCCGCTCTGGCTGGCCCGCTGGTCGAGCACGCCCGGCGCCCTGCCGGCCGGCGCGTCGGTGTGGAGCTTCTGGCAGTACACCAGCACCGGCGCGGTCTCCGGGATCAGCGGCAACGTGGACCGCAACTACTGGAACGGCGACCGGAGCCGCCTGATCGCGTTGGCCAACAACACCTGACCGGGCCGTTGGCGGCAGCGGGATCGACGGTCACCACACGGTCGACAATCGGTCCGGCTGCCGCCACACCACCGGGTACGGGGTCAGGCCCGCCGCCGGCTCAGGACCGGCACCACAGCATCCTCACGAGCCAGCGCGCCCCTGCGGCTCAACCGCCAGGCAGCCACGCCAAAGCCGGCAACGATCACGACGCCGAGCAGTGCGACGAGCACCGAAACCCCCGCGCTGACCAGCAGCAGGATCGCGTCGCCGAGCGCCACGAGCATCCACAGTGCCAGCCGGGGCCGAGTGTCCCTCCGTCGGTAACCCATGTCGTGCCTCCTTCCGTCGTCGAAGGTCAATTACCCACGACTACGGAAGGTCATGCGAATGAGTTTCAGTCCTTACGGTCGGGCACGAAACCCTTGGCGATCCGGTCGAAGTCCGGCAGCTTGGCCTGCCAGTCCTTCTGGGCGATCTCCCACCGCAGGGCGTAACCGCGGTTCTTGGCCGTCACGAACCCCCGGTTACGGACGTGGATCCGCTGCCCGTCACGGGTCTCCAGCCACTCCCAGTCCCCGCAGGTCTTCCAGAAGTCGCAGCCCTTGATGCTGAGGTACTGGTAGTTGTTGACGCGGCTAGCGCGATTCGGCTCCTGCTCCCGCCAGTCGGCAACCGCATCCTTCGCCGGCGTGTTGGTCCACTGCACGAGCAGCTCCCCCGGCCCGTTGGACTGGTTGAAGACGACCGTGTTGCCGTCGACCTGGCTCCGCACCCAACCGTCGGGGATCGGCAGGGCGAAGCCGGTCGGATCCCGGTGCAGCTTCCAGCCCGCCGGCAGCGCGTTCGGGTCGACCGAGGGGGTGGCCGAGGCCGACGGGCTGGGTGCACCGGTGGTGGGCGGCGGAGGCGCGGCAGCGGAGGTCGGAGCGGCCCCCGAGGTCGCCGCAGCACTGATCGGGCCGGCCTGCGGGCTCCTGTCGTCGTCGTCCTTGGTCAGCATCGGCACGACCACCACGAGGCCGATCAGCAACAGGGCGACCACGGCCCCGATCAGCAGGTTGCGCCGGGTGTTGTTCGGCTTCGTACCGTCCGACACCGGCACCGCCGCGCGGCCGGCCGGACTCACCGGCGGCATGAGCGACGTCGGCGTGGTGGGCTTGCGCTGCTCCGGAGCCACCGGCGGACCGTCGACAACCGTCGGCTCGTCGTCGCCGTTCGTCGTACCGTCGCCGCTCGTGTCGGGAGCGGCCGTGACCTTCGCGGTCGGCTCGGCATCGGACGGGTCGGCCTCGGACGGCGCCGGGCGGTCGATCGCCGTGCTCGGCTCGGTCGGCGCCGCTGCGGTCGGGTCGGCTGGCACCACCGCGGTCGGGTCGGCGGCCGCACCGGAGGACACGACGGCCGTGGGCGTGGCATCGGCGGCGGGAGTCGCGGCAGCAGCGGAGGTCGCGGCGGAGGTGGTCGCGGCGGCGGCCGGCGGCGGCGACACCGGCCGGTCGACAGTCTCGGCCGGTCGCGGGGCCGGCACCACCGGCAGGCGCGGCTCGCGCGGACCGTTCGGCCCAGGCCGGCGTACGCCATCGAGCAGTGAGATGCCGCGCGACCGCTTGCCGGCGGCGCGGCGCAGCAAGCGCTCCGCCACCTCGGCGGTGATCCGCTCGTTCGGGTCCTTGCGCAGCAGCCCGTTGAGCACGGCCTTGAGCGGACCGGCGTTCTTCGGCGGCGGAATCGGCTCGGTCGCCAACGCCGCCAGGGTGCCGATCGCCGACGGCCGGGCGTACGGCGACTTACCCTCGACCGCCGCGTAGAGCGTCGCGCCCAGCGACCACAGGTCGGCCTCCGGCCCTGCCGTGCCGTCCCGTGCCCGCTCCGGGGAGATGTACGCGGGTGAGCCGAGCACCATGCCGGTGCGGGTCACGTTGGGGTCGCCCGGGATCGTGGCGAGACCGAAATCGGTCAGCACCACCCGGCCGTCGTCGCCGAGCAACACGTTGCCGGGCTTCACGTCGCGGTGCATGACGCCCGCCTTGTGCGCGGCGCTGAGCGCACCCAGCACGCCCAGGCCGATCTCCACCGTGCGGGCCACCGACACGGGGCCGTCCTCGGCGAGAGTGTCCTGCAACGACTTTGACGCCACGTACTCCATGACGATCCACGGATCGCCGTCGGTGCGCAGCACGTCGAAGATGCGGACGACGTTGGCGTGGTTGAGCCGGGCGATGGCCCGCGCCTCCCGCAACGAGCGCTCGCGCATCTCGCGGCGCTCCTCGTCGGTGAGACCGGGCGGCGGCACCAACTCCTTGATGGCGACGTCCCGGTGCAGCACCTCGTCGCGCGCCTTCCACACCCGGCCCATGCCACCCTGGCCGAGCGGCGAAAGAAGCCGGTATCGGTCAGCGACGAGTTGGGGAAGCGCGTTCGACATCGGTGAGACGGTACCCGGACCCGCTGACGCTCACACCGCCGGCACGCCACTGTGCGCTTCGCGTAACTTCGCGCCGCGTACCCTGGCGGCATGTCTGCCGAAGAGCCGCTGTTCCGGGTCGTCCGCGGCGTGCCCACCGCCGAGGAGTTGGCCGCTCTGGTGGGGGCGATCCTCGTCCGGACCCGTCCGACCGCCGCCCCCGCGCCGGCAGCCGCGTCCGCCTGGGCGCGCAGCGGTCGACCGGGTGGCTCCCGTGGGTGGCGCGCCGCCGGCCTGCCCCGCTGACCCGACCCGCCGTACGGGGGCTGTCAGGGTGGCGTTGAGCCGTTAATCTCACTCAGGGAAACGGTGCCGTTACGGGTAGGGAGGATCCATGATCCCCGAAGAGGACCGGCCAGCACCCTGGCTACGCGGTTACGGCGGCATCGAAGCCGACATCAGCCAGCTCAGAGAGTTCGCCGACCGGCTCGCCGCCGAGGTCGAAAGCAACTACGCACCGCACCTGTCGTACATCGCCGAAGACATGTCCGCGAAGCTGCCCAACCCTTGCGACGCCTTCATCGAGCTGGTCACCTTCCTGCACGCGCACCACGAGACGCAGCAGGCCACCGCCGACATGGTGTACGCCGTCCGAGGCGCCACCGGCCACCTCGCCGCCGCCGCCGACCAGGTCGCCACCCACTACGCCGACAGCGACGCCTTCACCGCCGCCCGAGTGGTGGACGTACAACGAGCCCTCGCCAACCCGGCCAGCGTCCTCCCCGGCGGCCCCACGCCGACACTGACCGACCCGACCAGCCCCGACGCCGAAGGGCCGGTGGTGCTGCCGTGATCGAACGGGGCACCGGCCGCACCTCCGGCCTCACCGACTGGCACCTCATGGACGTCAACAGCATGTGGGCCTGCCTCCAGGACCACGACACCGCCAACCACTGGAAGCAGGTCGCCGGCTGGCGCAAGGTCTGCGACCTGGCGCAAACCCACCTCGGCCGCCTCCAGCAGTACCGACGCGGCCTCGCCGAGGCATGGCCCCCCGAAACCAGCGCCGCCTCCCGCACGTACCTCGCCGAACTCGACGAACTCATCGACAAGGTGCAGCGCACCCACGACGCCGCCGCCGCGAACTACACCGCACTCTCCGCCGCAACCCAGGCCATCGGCACCACCCGCGCCGCACTCCGCAAGATCTACGAGGAGTACGCGACCAAGTTCCAACAGAAGCAGGCGTACGAGTCGATGGCCGCCGACCCGAAAGCCGTGATGGGCAACCGGGTCACCGAGCCGCCGGTTGCCGATGGGGAACTCGAACGGCTGAACGTGCAGGCCCGATCCATGATGTTCAGCTTGAGCGGCGAACTCCAACAAGCCCAAGCAACCCTCCAAAAACCACCCGCGGCGCCTCCACAATCCGGTAAGGATATTTCGAGCCCGGATGTGTACGGCAACGCTGCAGCGCCCATCATCCCGCCGATCCTGCCAGCACCTATGCCACCAAAGACGACCGCGACCCCGTCCGCCACTAAGCACAGCGCAGCCGCACCAGTGCCCATAGCGAGCGGAAATGGTCCAATTCTTAATGGGGCTGGAGCGGCCGCTCCGTTAATCCCACCCAGCATCGCGCACCCCGGCCCGTCCAGTGCGCCGCATCCTCCTACCTTGCCGGGAGTGCCACCTGTTCTTCCGTCGGCCGCCACCACCGCGCCAGTAAGCCACCAGCCGGCGCAACCGATCGGGAGACCTGGCCCGAATGGCTCGAACGGCCCGTCGCGCGCACCCGGACTGGATCCGTCACGAACGATGCCGCCAGGAGGCCTTATCGGCAGCGTTCCCGGATCACTGCCCCGTCAGCCCGACAGCAACAGCGTTCCCCCACGTCGAGTGAATCCGGTGGGAGGCGTGATTGGTGGCGGTGGGGCCGGAACTGCTCCTACTGGCGCGGCCGGATCCCGCCCTTCCGCCGGTAGAGGACTCTCTGGCGCACACGGAATGCCTCCGATCGGCGGAGCCCCAGGGCTTTCGAGTTCCGGGATGAGCGGAACTGGTCGCCCTAGGCGGAACGACGTTAATACGGCAGAGCCGAATCACTGGGATCCGGACAACCCTTGGGAAACGCAAAAGGGAGTTAACCCAGTGGTCCGCCCTCCCGATGACGAAGGGCCAACGGACCCAGGACCAGCAATCGGCATCGGCCGGTGAAAAGGTCAACCATACAGACCTTCCTCGCGATCCTCATATTCGTCGGGATTATTGCGCTATCCTCCAACCCTATCGCCGCAAGGGCCCCCAGCCCGCCGCCTGACGATGGCCCAAGCCGGATTCGCACCGACCAGTGGCATTTAGCAACCCTCAACTCCGGAGAGGCCAACAAGATCAGCCAGGGCGAGGGCGTGACTGTGGCAGTACCGGACACAGGCGTTTACCCGCATCCAGACCTAAGGGGAAATCTCCTCCGCGGCATCGACCTTACCAACGCAGGAGGGAGCAACGATGGCCAAGGCGATCGAAATAGCCACGGCACCGGGATGGCCGGTCTTATCGCTGCTCACGGCCAAGACGGAAGCCGAGGAGCTCGAGGTATAGCGCCGAAAGCTAAGATCTTGCCAATTATCTCGTCGACAGCCGGCAATCAGAGCAGCCCAGACAATCTGGGTAGGGCAATCGAATATGCGGTTTCGTCTGGCGCTGGCATCATCAGCATTTCCAGTGCAGGAGGCTCCAGCCCTGCCCTACGCCGCGCGATCAGGGGAGCTGTTCTCGCGAATGTCGTCGTCGTCGCCGCTGCAGGTAATCGACCAGCCGACACCGAGGTTGGTTACCCCGCATCCGAAGATGGCGTCCTAGCCGTGGGGGGAGTTGACAGATCCGGCACTCACGCCGCCGTCTCCGTCACTGGGCCGGAGATTGACGTGGTTGCGCCGGCAGTCGACATCTACAGCACAAGCATCGGCGGCAAGTACCGCAAAGGCACTGGGACCTCTGACGCGACGGCCATCGTGGCGGGCGCGGCCGCGTTGATCAGGTCCAAGTACCCATACCTGCCGGCCCGGGAGGTGGCGCACCGGCTCACGGCTACCGCCGTCGACAAGGGCCCTCCTGGGCGTGACGACGAGTACGGCTACGGCGTGATCGATCTTGTGGCGGCGCTGACGGCAGACGTACCGCCGCTGGGTTTTGAATCGGTGAGCGCTCCGGCCGGTGCTGGCCCAACCACGGCGGCCGGTGCCCAGCCGGGTGATGAGAGCGACGGTGCGACCGCGCGCGGCCTGGCCACCCTTGGGGTGATCGTGGCTGCGGGCGTCGGGTGGGCCGTGATGGCGCGGCGGCGCCGGCGTGGTGATGACCCGCCGCCCAGAGTCAGTCGCTGATCGATCAACGACACGGTGATCCACCCGGGTTTCATGATGTCGCGCTGTCCGGCGGGGAGTGGGTGACGGTAGCCCGATCATCAAGGCCCTGGCGCGGGGTCGCTTGGCCCATAGTCACAGATCTTGGACAGTTTCCGTCAGCACGGAACTGTGCTGTCCCGAGACATGTGTCAAGGGGAAGTCCCGATAGATGTGTCATGAGTTGTTGATCAGGCTGCTCGGGTGAGGCTGATGTAGG